>CAYHBC010000024.1:0-14781 GCA_964354775.1 uncultured Dehalococcoidales bacterium | reverse complement strand
AATAACCTTCTGCCACAACTGCAAGGGGAGTAGTTATGAGGTGCCCTTACTGCGGAGAGCTGGAAACCAGGGTGATTGACTCCCGCCCCGTGGGTGACGGAATCCGGCGGCGGAGGAAGTGCTCTAGCTGCGGCGCCCGCTTCACCACCTATGAGCGGGTGCAACAGGGCAACATCTTCATCGTCAAAAAGGACGGACGGCGCGAGGAATACAACCGGAACAAGCTCTACGCCGGCGTCCGCAAAGCCTGCGAGAAGCGTCCCCTGCCCACGGGGGCGGTGGACAAGCTGGTGGACAGCATTGAAGCCGACATCTACAAGACGGGCAAGGTCGAAATTCCCAGCTCCTTAATAGGCGACCTGGTCATAGAGGGGTTGAAGAAGCTGGACCACATCGCCTACATCCGTTTTGCCAGCATATACCGGGAGTTCACCGACATCACCGAATTAAAGAAGGAAATTGACAACCTGACCGAGGAAAAGGTGCCCACCAACCAGCTGCCGCTGCTCCCCTCCGAGGTGGTGAACTCAATGGTGCGGAAGCGAAGGAGGTCGGTCAGCTAAGGGATGGCTAAAACGGGAAAGAAGACCCCGCGGGCTGGTTCCACGGAGCAAGACAGGATGGTCAAGGCGGTCTTTGCCGCCGGCGAGTCTATGGGGATAACCGACAGGGAAATGCTGGAGAAGTTCACCCAGCAGGTATTGCAGCGCTTGAACCAGGTTCATCCCCTGCCGGGCATGGCGGAGTTCGTTGCTCCCCGGATTAATCACCGGGTATCCGCCTCCCAGCTCCAGGCGGTAATCAGCGAAGTCCTCACCGCCGACGAGTTCACCCCCCAGGCTCGAGGAAAGGTCGTCTCGGGAATCAAGCTCAGCCAGAACGCCCTCAGGGTCCTGGAAAAGAGGTATCTCATAAAAGACGAGGAGGGGAAGGTCGCCGAGACGCCCCGGGAGCTGTTCCAGCGCGTGGCAAAACATATCGCCCAGGCAGAGCTGGCTTACGATGCCGGGGCGGATGTCTCTTCCTGGGAGAAGAAGTTTTACCGGATGATGGCCGACCTGGAGTTTTTACCCAACTCGCCCACATTGATGAACGCCGGCAGAGAGCTGGGGCAGCTTTCCGCCTGTTTTGTCATCCCCGTTGAGGACTCCATGGAGTCCATCTTCGATGCGGTGAAATACACCGCCCTGATTCACAAGAGCGGCGGCGGCACGGGGTTCTCCTTCTCCCGGCTCCGACCGGAGAAGGACAGGGTGGGCTCCACCGGCGGCGTCGCCAGCGGTCCCATCTCCTTTATGCGCACCTTTGATGTCACCACCGACGTGATAAAGCAGGGGGGGATGCGCCGCGGGGCTAATATGGCGATTCTCAACGTTGACCATCCCGACATAATGAAGTTCATCACCGTAAAGGGAGACCCCAAAGCTCTGACCAACTTCAACCTCTCGGTAGCGGTAACCGATGAATTTATGAAGGCGGTGAAGAAGGGGGCGGACTATGACCTGATAAATCCCCAGAACGGGAAGACGGTGGAGAAGCTCAAGGCTAAAGAGGTCTTTGAGCGGATGGTGGAGATGGCCTGGCGCACCGGCGACCCCGGCATCGTGTTTATCGACGAGATAAACCGGCATAACCCCACGCCCAAATTAGGCAAAATAGAAAGCACCAATCCCTGTGGCGAACAGCCGCTGCTTCCCTTTGAGTCCTGCAACTTAGGCTCCATAAACCTGTCCAAGATGGTTGCTCTCCAGGACGGGAAGCCAGAGGTTGACTATCGCAAATTATCCCGCACCGTCAAGCTGGCGGTGCGCTTCCTTGACAATGTCATTGATGTCAACCGCTTCCCCCTGCCCCAGATAGAGAAGGTGAGCCGGGCTACCCGGAAGATAGGTCTGGGGGTCATGGGATTTGCCGATATGCTCATCCAGCTTGGCATTCCTTACGACAGCGAAGAGGGGCTGGCTATCGGTGAGAAAGTTGCCCGCTTTATCTCCGAGGAGGCGGACAAGTCCTCGGTGGAGCTGGGGAAGCAAAGAGGCGTTTTCCCCGCTTTTAAGGGAAGCGTCTACGACGTGCCTGGTGGTCTTCAATTTCGCAACGCCACCCGGACCACGGTTGCCCCCACCGGCAGCTTGAGCATAATCGCCAACTCCTCCAGCGGCATTGAGCCAATCTTTGCCTTAAGCTATATGCGCCACATTCTCGACGGGGAGGAGCTTGTGGAGGCGAACCCTTATTTCGAGCAGGTGGCTAAGGACCGGGGATTTTACTCTCCGGAGCTGATGAAGGACCTCGCCTCCGGCAAAAAGCTGGGCGATATGAAGGACGTCCCTCAAGATGTGAAACGGCTCTTCGTTACCGCATATGATATAACCCCACAGTGGCATGTCCGGACGCAGGCTGTTTTCCAGAGGTTCACCGACAGCGCCGTTTCCAAAACGGTCAATTTCCCCCAGGAAGCCACGCCGGAGGATGTTGCCCGGGTATATATGCTGGCTTACGAGGAAAAGCTGAAAGGGATAACCATTTACCGCGACCGGAGCCGGGAAAGCCAGGTTCTCACCGTGGGGAAAGCAGCTCCCAAAGCCGAGGGGAAGCTCGTCCCCCGGAAAAGACCCAAGGTCACCAGGGGGATAACCGAGAGGGTGAGCACCGGCTGCGGCTACATGTATGTAACCTTAAATTTCGACAACCAGGGAGTGGTGGAAGTTTTCTCCACCCTGGGAAAGGCGGGAGGCTGTGCCGCATCGCAGCTTGAAGCCACCTGCCGGCTCATTTCCCTAAACCTGAGGTCGGGGGTGGATTTAGCCTCCGTGGTGAAGCAGTTGCGGGGCATTCGCTGCCCCTCCATTGCCTGGGAGCAGGGGCACTCCATCACTTCCTGCGCCGATGCTATTGCCAGCGTGCTTGAAAAATACGTTAAGGGCGAAGACGCTAGCCGCTCTGATAATCCTAAAAATGAAGCCCCGGCCGATACTGAAAGAGCCTCGCCCGCCAGGACCAGTTCGGTTAAAAGTGCCGCGGGACAATGTCCTGAATGCGGCGGTCCCCTTATTTACCAGGAGGGGTGCAATATTTGCCTTAACTGTGGCTTCACCAAGTGCGGGTAAGCTTTAAAAATGAGACAGGAAAGGAAAGACAACTATTACCTTGCCTTAAGGCAGATAGCCCGGGTGGCTAATTCAAATTTGAGCCCCAGGAGAATTCTCAACTCCGTTGCCCGGAGCGCGGCTAAGGCGGTGGGGGCGAACGGGTGTCGCATCTGCCTCCTTGATGCCCAAAAGGAGTATTTAATCAATGTTGGCGTTCACGGACTCAGCGATTTTTACCTCAAGAAGGCTCCCCTCGACGCCCGCAAAAGCATCCCCGAGGTTCTCCAGGGCAAGGTAGTGTGTGTCGCCGATGTTAGCCAGGATAAGCGGGTCATCCATCCCCAGACAGCGAAAACAGCCGGAATATCCTCCATCATGGCGGCTCCGATTACAGAAAAGGGGGAAGTTGTCGGTGAAATCAGGCTTTATACCCATAAGCCCCATCAATTTTCGGCGGCGGACAGAAATTTCCTCCTCACTGTAGCCCATATGAGCGCGGTCCTCCTGGAAAGAGACGAGCTTCACCGCTTGCTGGAAAAGGGGTATAAACCGCCCCGGGAACGGACAGCCCCGCCCCAGCTGCCCACCACCGCGCTGAGACCAACCGAGTTTGTCCATCCCAGCGAAGAGGAGTTCGCCCGGCTCCTCGACTTCTACCAGATTGAGTGGCTTTATGAACCTCGCTCCTTCCCCCTCCGCTGGGAGAATGGCAGCATCGCCGAGATGTGCACCCCGGACTTCTACCTGCCTGCGCTTGACCTCTATATCGAGCTTACCACTCTAAAACAGAACCTGGTAACGGAAAAGAACCGCAAGATACGCCGGCTCAAGGAGCTTTACCCCGAAATCAACATCAAGCTCCTTAATAAAGCTGATTTCCTCCGGCTTCTGGCTAAGTATGGCTATGGTTCCCTGGGTGAAGCTAAAGTGCTGGGCATTGACCGCATTCTCTTTACCCACAGCCAAATCCAGCGAAGGGTGAGGGCATTAGCCCTGAAAATCTCCCGTGATTATTCAGGCAAACACCTCACCCTGGTAGGAGTTTTGAAAGGCGTGGTCTGTTTTATGACCGACCTGATGCAGCATCTCTCCCTCCCGGTTACCGTGGACTTTATGGCTATTTCCTACTATGGCGTTGGTGAAGACCAGGTGGTCAAAATAACCAAAGACCTTGATGACAGCATCACCGGACGAGATGTATTGATGGTTGAGGATATTGTTGATACCGGAATGACGCTGAACTACATTCTCCACCATCTTCAGTCTCACGACCCCGCCAGCCTTCGGGTATGCACCTTGCTGGATAAACGGGTGCGGCGACTGGTGGACGTGCCCCTTAATTATGTGGGATTCGAGGTTCCCGATGAGTTCATCGTCGGCTACGGACTGGACTACAAGGGAGAGTTTCGCAACCTGCCGTTTATCGGCACCTTTCACCCTGAACCAAACGAGAAAGGAAAATCACCGCAATAAAAAAGCTCCAAGCAACCTCACTATTTGCTTGGCTCCACAGCTCCCCACTGGTTTACTTCCACCTACCTTGCGCCCGGGTTCTCCCTTCCAGGCGCTTTTCAGCTTCCGCCCCCAGTGTTTAACCCATCCACCAAGCTTCCAGTTTCAGTTGCTTGGAACTAACTTATACTCTAACATACTTTCATAGTATTGTCAAGAGTTTATCTTAAAAAATGTCACTGGGCGGAAATTCCATCTCTTTTGCCCTTACCTGGGACAGTCACTTTGTCGGACTCTTCTTTTTGGGAGGCTCTCCACACTCCATCCATTTCAGCAGGGCGTTAATCTCCCTCGAGACATCGCCCTCAATCTCCTTTCCTTCCTTTTGTCGGGACTCCATTTCCGATATCAAGCCCAGCACCGCCTCTTTTTTCTTCTGATTGTCCAGCTTCGCCGCAAGGTTGCTGAGAGCCACGGTGCACTCGGGGTAGTTATTCCCCCGGGCTTCAAGCAGGATACGGTGAGATAAATCCTCAATTTCCGCTCTGCGGTCAGCCGGTAAATCCGGCAGAGGGATACCCAGACAGTTCACCGTGTAGCTGCGGAGGGCTTCTCTAAACTCCCTTATTTCCGGCCGGCTTGCGGGGTCTTTTTCCAGACAGCGCATGACTATATCATCAAGTGGTCCAAGCTCCTGGTTCACCTCACTCGGTCTTGGGGGAACAAATCTCAGCACTTTTTTATCCCTTTCTTCAAGCGTGCCATGGGCAAAGGGGTTATCTCCGGTGAGCATTTCATAAAGCAACAGCCCGAGCTGGTAGACATCCGACCTCTTGCTAATTATGTATTTTTCAATCTGCTCCGGGGCAGCATAGCCTGGAGTGTAACCCCTCCCCCGACTGGTGCTGGTAGCGAACTTCCCCAACCCCCAGTCGGTTATTTTCGCCTCCCCCGTCTTCATAAACAGGATGTTCTCCGGTTTTAAGTCGCCGTGGACGATATTATACGAATGGGCATACTGGAGCCCCTGGGCTATATCGGAGGCTATTCGGCAGGCTCTATCGCGGGGAAGAGGCTTATTACCCTCCAGTAGACCTCCCAGGTCTCCTCCATCCACATATTCCATCTCAAAAAGAGGAGCGGGATGGAACCGGGGGCGTATCAGCTTCGCGATGTGGGCATGCACCAGGTCCTGCCACACCTTGAGCTCCCTGAAGAATATATCCTCGCTCCGGGCATCAACCTCGGTAAGCACCTTAATGGCGATAATGGCTCCTTCCCTGGTTTTCGCCTGGTAGACATGCCCGAATCCCCCCGAGCCGAGGTACTGGATTAACTCATATTCCTTTTCCAGCTCCTTTATCTTCTTTTCATAAGGCATCTCCGCTTTTACCGGCATTTCCACGCCTTTCCTCAAGTCCCCGACCTTCCTCACCTTTCCGGCGGTTATTTTCTCCCTGCCCAGCAGGGAGTCGGTGCATACCTTGACATTCATCACGCAGTCATCCAGCAGCCTATCAATCTCCGCCTTATGCTGTTCCAGCTTATGCTCCACGGCAAAGTCACTGAGCTCTTCAAAGTTCCGCTGAGCATTCCGGTATTTCTCTTTAGCGACATAATGCTCGCCTACAGCCAGCAATGCCTCGGCATCTTCCATAAGTTTAGCCCCGGTTTCAATTCTTGCTGCTGCCATCCCTTCATAAGCTCTTTTCCTGAGCTCCTCATAGGTGTTGCTGTCCGAGGAAAATGATTCCAGATACTTTACCACCTCGGTAAAGGCATTCTCTTTCCTGCTGCCTTCTTCCCGGGACGCCGCCTCCAGTAGCACCCTTCCCTGGGATAACTGGCAGGCCTCAATGCTTGTTTTCATTCCCTCCGCCGCCTCGCTGAGCGTTGCCGCATCCTCAAAACCAAACTCGGTTGCAATCTCAACGCCCCTGGCATACAGGCTGTGGGCAGACTCAAACTTCTCCCTGGCGGTGGTGAACCGACCGGCTTTAAACTCCCCTTCCGCCTCATCAGCAATTTTATTTGCCTCTTCCCCGAAAGCGACCATGTCCTTATTGGCTCTTTCCTTTTCCGCAACCTTGGTATCTTCGACGAGGCTCTTCGTCGTTGATTCCAGAGCCTTGACTATTTCCTCCTCTCCCCTTTCAAGTGCCAGCTCCCTTGCTTTGCCATACTCCTCCAGGGATTTGTGCCACAGCTCAACAGCCTCGGCGAATTCCCCTTTTTGGTAGGCTTTGTTGCCGTTAGTCTCCAGGTCCTTAGCCTTATCCAGCAGGTATTCAGTGCCCGGCTTGGCGCTAAGTCGTGCCTTGGCGGCGAAGGAGAGGGCTTTATCAAATTTATTCCTCTTAATAGCCTCGGCGGCTTTCTCCAGAAAAGCCCTTGCCTCAGCCAGGTCTGCCCCGGTGTGCTGCTCCTTCAACGTCCGGACAGCCCGGGAGACCTCGTCCTTAACTCCCGTTAGCTTCTTCTCGTAATCTTTCAACTATTGCTTTCCCTCTTCCCTACCGCTGGGAAAGGTTACCACTACTCTCATTACCCTTTAATGCCTCGCCTATCATGACGAGGACCTCCTGTTTCGCCTGCTCTTCGTGCTCTTTCTCCTGACGCTTTCTTTCCTCCGCGGCTTCCGTTCCCTGGCTTATCTTCCTGCCAATCAGGGAGCCCAGGGCAACACAGGTTATTATCACACCTACCTTAACGCCTAAAGCGATGCCCCATATACCGCTAAGGACACAGACCACGACCCCGATGGCGATTCCAAGACCTACGTCGCTCCCCGCTATACCACAGGGAATAAAGCAGGCAACTGCTGCCGCATATACCACCCAATCCGGAATCCCCTCCGCCATCATTTTTTCCGGCAGCAAACGGAGCCACTCACCCAGCGCCGCTACGGGGATGAAAAATCCCCCCAGCCCGCCTAAAACTGCCCCCAGAGCCAGGTAGCCCTTTTCTTTATTCACCGGTACACCACCCCATTTTTTATATGTTATACGCTAGATGCTTTTCCTATTTATTTTACCATCAGCGCTGGAAATAGCAAAGGCTGTCCCCTCAGGGTATTGACCGGATGGTGAATTTTGACTACATTTATCGTTGTATAATATATTGATATAGAATAATATAAAGCAGCAGGAGAGAGCGCATTGCTATGGTAAGAGGAAACGTAGAGGGTTTCTTGGAAATAGAAAAGGGAGTGGTGGTGGGGTATGAGGACCAGAAGAGAATCCCGGTAGGAACGAAGCCCAAGCTTATTGGTCGGGCGAGCGAAATTGATGCTCCCGATATTCAGATTAAAGATGATTACATCTCCCGCAAGCATGCTCAGCTCAGCTACAGTTACGGTGCCGGAGGGTATATCTTGCGCGATGTCGGCAGCCTCAACGGCACCGAGCTCAATGGCAAGCGAATTACCCAGGGCAGCCCTTTCCTTTTGAAGGAGGGCGATGTTATCGGTCTGGGCATAGTCTCCGGAGAGCCGCGGGCTAAGTTCCGATTCCGCATGGCAGGAATAACCGTGCCCTCCTCCATTCCCGAAGCTCCCAAGAAAAGCGGCTAAAGGAGCGCCGCTACTGAATAACAACGGGGCTGCTATATGAACTTCGTCAGAGGCTTTTTCACGGGAATCCTCGGCGCCATATTGACTCTCGTCCTTATCGCTCTAGGCACCCTTGTTACCGTAAACCATACCTTGCTCAACCCCGACTTCGTTATCTCCGAGCTGGATAAATTTGATGCCTACTCAATCGCCCTAGACCAGCTAAGAGGTCAACTGCCCCCGCAGGAAGAGCCTTATATCGCGGAAATTGTAAATGAGACCATTACCGACCTTGAACCCTGGGTGAGAGAGCAGGCACCCGCTGTTATCCATGCCGGCTACGCCTATCTCAAGGGAGAGGAGGAGCTCAATATCGCTATCTCCTTAGAGGAGGTAAGAACCTGCCTCAAGGAGAATATAGCGCAAGCTGTTGGTGAATCTCCACCGCCCGAGCTGGAGGGAGCCTCCCCGGGCGAGATAGAGGCATTCCTGTCAGAAGCATATGCCGGGATAGACAGCCAGATTCCGCCGCAAATAGAGATTACCGAGGCATACCTCTCCTCCCTGAGCCCGGAGATGGCGGCGCAGGTTCAACAAGCACGGCAAATTGTCGGCTATATAGAAACGGGCTATAAATGGTTGATTGTGGCAGCCCTCCTGCTGGTCCTGCTCATAGCTTTGGTCCAGTGGTGGCATATAAAGCCCATTACCCGCTATGTCGGCGTATCCGCCATCACCGCAGGAGTTGTTAGCCTCGTCGGCGCCCTGTTACCCCTGGCCGCCGGAAGCTTTGTCCTGCAAAAAATACCTCTGGAGATACCGCCTGAGGTTAAGGCAAACTTGCCTCAACTGGTCAGCGATTTCACCATGCCGTTACGGATATACGGCGTCGTGCTCTTAGTTGTCGGAATAGGGCTTGCAGTGCTTTCCGCTAAACTCAAGCCCGCGCCTCAAGAAGAAACGTCCCGGTAACGATAAGGGTAGGGCTATTCCTCGTTGCTCTGCCTATTCGGCTTCTTTATCGGGAGTCAGCTCGCCGGACTGTTTCATCCGGAGATAGCACTCTTTGCAGTAGATCGGTCGTCCCTGGGTAGGCTCAAAGGGCACGGTGGTCTCCTTACCGCAACTGGCGCACACCGCCGAGTAGCTACGCCTTTCCCCGTAGCCGCGGCGCTCCTTTCGCCGAGTAGTTCGGCACTCAGGACAGCGCCTCGGTTCGTTCAGCAAGCCCTTTGAGGAATAGAACTCCTGCTCGCCAGCGGTAAAAGTAAATTCCTTGCCGCAATCACTGCATACCAGAGTTTTGTCGGTAAAAGCCATGATTGCACCTCCTTTGTTTTTATATTTCCTTGTCCCCAGTGCAATCTCTTGGCTTGAAAACCCCTTGCTGAATTAGCAGTCGAGAGTCAACCCTTGAATAATTGTCACTGTTCCAAGTTATACTTATTACTATATTATCGGGGAGAATAAATTGTCAAGTCCGGCGTCATATATAGGCTTCGTCGTCAATGTCGTTGCCGGGCAGGCTCCCCGTCCACTGCTTATAAGCGTAGCCCCGGTCCGAATCAAGGTTCCAGTTGGTCAGGGCCACAGGCTCATCGGGGTTAGCTATCATCCAGTTCGCCAGCTCCACGGCACTGCCAATCTCGTTGGGAGAAGGAACAGGTCCCTGCCCAGTAGCGCCTGGCCCGGAAGTAGCGCTACCGCCTCCGGCTAACGAAGTATATAAATTCCGGGTATCCTGGGGGCTGGCTGCTCCGGCGTAGGCTGACAACGCCGGGAGATTAAGCGGCTTATTCTCAATAAACTCGGTGATAAGGGACTCCATCATCTCCTTGACCTGACTTTCATCCGCCTCTCCCTCGCTGGTACAGACATACCACGAAGGGACGGTCTGGGGCAGTTCCAGCTCCGAGCCGGGACATTCCAGGCAATTTCCCCCAAAATAGGTGTGGGGGAAGCTATCGCGGGCGTTGCAGAAACAGGGAATGAGCAGATTTCGGCCGTGCCCGGTGTATACCATACCTATGGAAGGATAGAGAATCCCGCTCAGCGCCAGGAAGTCCCTCAAGGTAGTCAGGACTTTATACAGGCTTAGCTGGATGGCATAGAGCAGCGCCAGCACCACGGCGATTGTTGCCGCAAGGGGCAGAGCCAGCAAAAACTGGAATATCTTGGCGATGCTCTCAAAGGTCCACTCCAGCAGCTCCCCCAGATACTCAAAAAACTCGGCGATTGCCTCCGCCGCCTTGCGGTAGCACTCCCGGGACCTCTCGGTAAGCCCCAGAGCCAGGAAGTCCCAGAAATCGCAGTCGCCTTCCCAGGGGTTCGGGGGAGAGGGAGGCGCGGTAAAGTCCTCCAGCGCCTCTTCCAGTATTTGCAGCACATCGGAGAACGGCTCCTGGGGCTTTTCTATCTTGTTCTCCAGAAGCCGGGTAATCCTGGTGAACAGCGAGTAGGTGTCCTCTATCTGACTTTTGCTCAGAAATCCATCTCCCCCCAGGAGGCGAGGATGCACCTTCCCCTCATAGGTATTCACCAAGGCGGTATCAAGCAAGTCCACCACGCCGCCGGGGAGACTCGCGGGAAAATTCAGGTAGCCCACGAGCTCCGTGGAGATATCCTTACCCTGGTAGTGCGAAAGCGCCCAGGTATCAAGGAAGTTCTCCATTACCACGTGTCTCTGCACCTGGGTGCGATAAGGACCGCCCACGATTTGATTGACATAGCCGTGCCCGATTAAGTCGGTGGCGATGTGGCTCAGATAGGCATAAGCGTAGGCTTTCTGCTCCGGGGTGACCGCATTTGCCAGCAGGTTCCCGGCAAAGTCGCCCGCATAGCGGTAATGGAGCATATCAAACCAGTACCAGTCCCTCTCGCTCTTCCCGTCCTGTAGAGGTGGCTTAAACACATCAAATATCCCGTGTGTGGCACCGGGCAGGTCGGACATATTCGCCACGAGGTTGTCCACGCCCACCGCGGCGGAGAGGGCGCCGTATTTCACCGTCTGCTCAAACAACTCCGCCGTTTCCTTGAATTCCTCGACCAGGTGCTTAATCAGCTCATAGGACGGTCCGAGAGTGGCTTCAAGGACGTTGTCGGCAGACTCCTTTATGCTCTCCATCGTCTCCACGATGTCGGAGATGATGGACTCATTGTAAATCCTGACCAGGGAGTCCCAGGCATCAAAGATGGTGAGGAAGGTCTGGCTGATGGTGTAGTCGGGAGCCCAGAAAAATAAATCGGGGCCGATGGCGCCCACCGCGGCTATATCCCGGTGAGCCACTAAAAGGTCGGCCTTTGCCGACTGCCCTGTTGCCGACAGCCTCTCGGCAGTCTTCTCCATCACTATGGTATGCACGGCATATTTCGGCATATCCTTCTCCTATACCCCGCAGTAGAGGTGTTTTCTAACGAAATCCTCGGCTACCACGGCGTCCTCACTTGCTATGGTGTATCCACAGGGGTCGAGGATAGGGTCACCGAGCAGGCACCACACCCCATCCCAGTCGTAATTAATGTTCACCTGCCGCAGCACTGCGGCTCCGGGGGGAAGGGCTATCATCTCCCGGGAGACAAAGATGCACCTATCGCCGGGGAAAGAGAGGGGAAAGATATCGGCGAAGCCCCCGTTTGCCAGCACGACGCTTTTGTGACCCGACCAGGCTGTCACCACCGCGGGGACGCCGTGCCCGGCGGGCGCAATCCACTGATAGACATCAAAGAACGCCGTGGAACTTCCATTCCCGTTGTTCATCACGAAAAGGTCGAGCACATCGGGCGTCCCGCCGCTTCCATGGGTAAGCCCCACGGGGCTCAGCTTCAGGTAAGGGCGGAGCATATTCGGGGGCATCTCCGGCGCCTCTAAAGTTGTCGGCGCTTCTTCAGGTGGAGGACCTTCTTCCCCGGAAGGACCTTCTTCTCCCGAGGGAGGCTTTCCCGGCGGGACTTCTTCCCCAGGAGGAGCAAACAGACCGCTTATCTTGTCCCGGAACAGCAAGGCAATCAGGGCAGCCCCACCGGCAACACCCGCCCCGACGATAAACTTCCGCCGGCTGACCTTTTTGTCTTTTTCCTTTTTTGGCTCTTCCTGCCCCTCTTTTTTACCCTGCTCCTCGTCCATCACTCCCCCTCAGCCAGGAAATAAGAGCATAGTAAACATTGGGAAAATCGTTGTCAATATGCTGCCTTGAGGTCTCTCTCCGGCTAAAAATGTAGTCGCCCATCCGTTAGCCAACGGATTGGGCAATTGGGCCCGTCAGTTGACGGGCAACTACAGGGGGCTGGCGCTTACAAGCGGCGGCTCATCTTCCCCACCGCCTCCCTTATCTCGGCTACGGAAGCCTCCTCCTCTATGGTGGATAAGTCTCCCGGCTCCTTCCCCATCATCAAAGACTTCATCACCCGTCGCATAATCTTGCCGCTTCTCGTCTTGGGCAGCATATTAACGAACTGGATGTCCTTCATCACCACGATAGGTCCCATGGTCTTTCTTATATGCCCGATAAGCTCTTCCCTCAACTCCTCGCCGGGCGGGTAACCCGGGGCGAGGACGACAAAGGCGCTGGCAACCTCCCCCTTGAGCTCGTCGGGGACTCCCGCTACCCCGGCTTCAATCACCGCAGGATGGGAAACCAGGGCATTCTCCACCTCCACAGTCCCTATCCGGTGAGCGGCAATCTTTATCACCTCGTCGACTCTCCCGGCAAACCAGATATACCCGTCATCGTCGCGGTAAGCGGCGTCCCCGGCATAATAGCTCCCCTGCGTGCCCGGCGTAGCCTCCCAGTAGTCCTTCCGATACCTCTCGGGCTCTCCCCAGAGCGCCGGAGTCAGCCCCGGGAAGGGCTTGCGGATTATAAAAGTGCCTTTCTCCCCGCTGGGAAGGGAATGCCCGTCTTTTTCGTCCACGATGTCCACCATCACCCCCGGGGCGGGAAAGGACGCCGAGCCGGGCTTGATAACCCCCAGCCCCAGACCGTAGGTATTGCCCACCACGGGACCGCCGGTCTCGGTCTGCCACATATGGTCGATTACGGGTATCTTATTCTCAAAGACTTCCTTCTGCAGCCATTCCCACGCCGCGGGGTTCAGCACCTCCCCGGCACAGAGAATTCTCTCCACCGAGCCCAGGTCGTGCTTCCTTGCCTGCCCTATCCCCAGCTTCATCAATCCCCGAACTCCGGTGGGGGAGAACCAGGCACCGGTCACTTTCCTCCTCTCAATGATGTCCCACCACATATCCTGGCGGGGATAGTCGGGCGTCCCCTCGTATAAAATGGCGCTGCACCCGAAAAGGAGAGGTCCGTAGATGCTGTAGCTGTGCCCCGCCATCCAGCCGATGTCCGAGGTGGAAAACCAGATGTCAGCGGCGTTCAACCCGTACATCCATTTGCCCTGGGAGTAGATATAAACCTGGTATCCTCCGTGGTTATGCACCGTTACCTTCGGTCTTGCCGTAGTCCCCGAAGTGGGCATCAGGAACAAGGGCTCGTTGGACTCCAGGGGAACATAATCCGGGCTAACGCCCCTCCCCTTATCCAGGAACTCGTCCCAGTATATATCCCTCCCTTTCTTCATAAAAAGAGCCTCGCCCCCGTGCTTGGGGAGCACGACCACCGCCCTGACCCGCCTCCTGGGGGGAAGCAACTTTATCGCTTCGTCCACCATGCTTTTCAAGGGCACCGGCTTTCCCCGCCGCGACCCCCTGTCCTGGGTGAGGACATATTCGGCGCCGGTCATCTCCAGCCGGTCGGCTATCGCCTTTGCTGAGAAGCCGGCATATATCACCACATGGATAGCGCCTATCCGGGCGCAGGCGAGCATGGCGACTGCCGACTCCACATTCATCGGCATGTAAATAGCCACCCGGTCGCCCTTCCCCACACCAATCCCTCTCAAGGCTGCGGCGTGCCTCTGCACCAGGTCAAGAAGCTCACGGTAGGAGACCTCTCTCGCCTCTCCGGTGTCGCCGCACTCGTAGATGAAGGCAGCCTTATCCCCCATCCCCCGCTCTACCTTGCGGTCCACGCAGTTGTAGCTTATGTTGGTGGTGCCCCCCTTATACCACTTGAAGGTAGGGTATTCCCACTCAAAGACCCGGTCCCATTTCTTAAACCAGCGGACATCATCCCCGGCTTTAACGGCGGCATCCTCCCAGAACCCTTCATAGTCTTCCCCGGCTTTCCCCATAAAGCTCCTCACCTGCGGCGGTATAATTTCCATCGCTTCTTTCCTCACAGGGCAAATTCCAGCCATTATACCACTCTTTTCTCGCTTACAGGAGCAAACCCGCGGCATTGGGGCAGGAAAGAATTACTAGAGGCTGCTATAATCAGTCCAGTTAAACACCAGAAGGAGGTTCCGCCGTGCCGATAGAACAGTCTTTAGGTCTAGTCGCTGGAGCACTGGTAACCTGTGGTATGGTCCCGCAGGTGATTCGGGTCTTCAAATTAAAAAGCGCCCGGGAGATAAGCCGACTTTTTACCATATTGTTTTTACTGGGGGTCGCTTGCTGGCTGGCTTACGGGATTTATCTCCGGCTCACTCCAATTATCCTCTGGAATTCAATCGGGATAGTTCTCGTCGCCCTGCTCCTGTATGCCAAGCTAAAATATGGAAAATAGGGGGACCGGCGTTAGCTGCCGCTTTTCCTCCTGGACTCTTTTTCCCAGGATTTTCTCGCTT
>CAYHBC010000023.1:0-14842 GCA_964354775.1 uncultured Dehalococcoidales bacterium | reverse complement strand
GGGCGGATTTCAGGGGAACATTTCCCGCATCCTCCCCCGGGGTCTTGCCGCCGCGGTTGACAGAGATTCCTGGGATATACCCCCTATTTTCAAGCTCATTCAACAACAGGGGAATGTTGACCCCGAGGAGATGCACCGGGTATTCAATATGGGGATAGGCATGGCGGTGGTCTGCTCCCCCAATAAGGCGGGAAAAATCGCCAAAGCCCTGCCCCGGGCTAAACTTATCGGCGAGATAGTCAGGGCAGAAAGATAACTTGACTACAGGAGGTCTCATGCGGGCTATTGTGAGCGTTTCGGACAAGAAGGGAATAACCGATTTCGCCCGGGGCTTACAGGGACTGGGCGTGGAAATCTTCACCACCGGAGGGACGAAGAAATCGCTGGAGGCTGCCGGTGTAAAAGTCCACAGCGTTTCCGAGCTTACCGGCTTCCCCGAAATCCTCGACGGCAGGGTGAAGACCCTCCATCCCGCAGTCCACGGAGGGATTCTCGCCCGGCGTGACCTGCCCCAGCACCTGGAGGAGCTGGCCAGGAACCACATCAACACCCTTGATATTGTGGCGGTAAACCTCTACCCCTTCGTGGAAACGGTGAGCCGGGGCGATGTCTCCTTAGACCAAGCGCTGGAGAATATTGATATTGGCGGACCGAGCATGCTGCGCTCGGCAGCCAAGAATTTTCCCGCCGTCCTGGTAATCGTCGACCCCCAAGACTACGAGCCCATTTTATCCCTGCTCCGCCAGGGCGAGGTAAATTTAGCCGAAAGGAAACGGCTGGCTCAAAAAGCCTTTCAGCATGTCGCCCTCTACGACACCGCTATCGCCCAATACCTCGGTGAAGAGACCTTCCCCCAGGAGATGACCCTCGCCCTGACCAGAGCCCGCCCCCTCCGCTACGGCGAAAATCCCCATCAGCAGGCTGTTTTCTATACCCTCCAGGATGTAAAGCGCCGCCAAGGCGGTCTAGCCTCCCTGGAGCACCTCAGCGGTCCTGAAATTTCGTTCAATAACCTGCTTGATTTCGATGCCTCGCTAAATATAGCGAGAATCTTCGCCGAAGCCACCGTGGCGATAATTAAACATACCAACTCCTGCGGACTCGCCAGCCACGATGACTTAGCCGAGGCTTACCGCAGGGCTTTGTCGGGAGACCCCCTAGCTGCCTTCGGCGGCGTGGTCGCCGCCAACCGGACCATAGATTTAGCCACCGCCGAGGAGATAAACAAGACTCACTACGATGCAGTCCTGGCTCCCGACTACGCCCCCGAGGCCCTGGAATTGCTGGGACGGAAACAGAGCCTCCGCCTGGTCAAGTTGCCTATGGCGGAAGCAAGTCAGCCGCAGCTGGACTTCCGCTACATCAGCGGCGGCTTCCTGGTGCAGACGGCGGACTTCCTGACCGAGAAGGAGCTAAAATCCCAGACGGTCACCCACCGCCGCCCGACAAAAAAAGAGCAGACAGACCTCATCTTTGCCTGGAAGGCGGTAAAGGGGATAAAATCCAACGCCATAGTCGTGGCGAAGGACAAAACACTGCTGGGAATGGGAGCGGGACAGCCAAGCCGCGTGGTGAGCGTTGAGCTGGCGATGAAAAGAGCCGGCGACAGAGCCAGGGGAAGCGTCCTCGCTTCCGACGCTCTCTTCCCCTTCCCCGATGGTCCCGAGCTGGCAGTCCGGGGTGGAGTTACCGCCATTATCCAGCCCGGAGGGGCGATAAAGGACAAAGAGGTAATTGAGCTGGCGGATAAGTATAACGTCGCTATGGTCTTTACCGGCACCCGCCATTTCAGGCACTGACCTCGTGGGATGAGCTAAAATGTTTATGATAAGCGGGGAAGCACTACAGTATGCCGCGGCTATAAAGGAGAAATTGTCCCGGCCCGGAAAGAGAGAGGAGTGCCTTGCGGAGATAAAAAAGCTCCTGGAAATAAAGGAGTCTCACCTGTGGCGGGCAGACCTCGGCTCCTGCGCCGGAGGACTTTGCAAGATGACCGGCTTGATAGAAATTGAAAGGGGCATCCTGGAAGACGCTGCCCGGGCTCTGGAGAACGGCGATGACCGCCGGGCGGCTTCGGCGGTGGAGGACTACATCGCCTTCCTGAAGAAACACTACCAACCGGAGCGCCCCGGCTACTGAGAGATTGTTTATTAACCGCTCGTGGTGAGCGGGTCGAACCATGAGCGGCAGTCATGATAAAATTAAGTTGCCCTTCGACAGGCTCAGGGCGAACGGGTTGCTAAACGACCTCGCTACTGACGACGAGGAATAAATTAGGCGGAGGACTGATTATGACTAGAGCGATAGTGGTAATAGATATGGTTCGCGGCTTCCTGGAGGAAGGACACCCTCTCTACTGCGGCGCTAAGGCTCGAGCCATCATCCCCGCCATCCAGAAGCTCCTTGAGGGAGAGCTGAAGCGGGGGGCAAAGGTCTTCTATCCCTGCGACCGCCACAAGCCCGATGACCCCGAGTTCAAGATGTTCCCCCCGCACTGCATTGAGGGAACGCCTGAAGCTGAGCTCCTACCTGAGCTTTCGCGCTACCCCGGCGAAATAATACCCAAAGAGCGCTTTGATGCCTTTTATGGCACCCCGCTGGAGAAGAAGCTGAAGGGGCTTAACCCCGAGGTCGTCGTTGTCTGCGGCGTCTGCACCGATATCTGCGTGCTGCACACCGTAGCCGCAGCCCGAAACCGGGGCTACCGGGTGGAAGTCCCCGTTGACTGCGTTGCCTCCGTTGACAGTCAAGCCCACCTCTTTGCCTTAAACCACATGGAAAAGGTGCTCGGGGCGGAGCTTATTCGCCCTAAAGTCAGCCTGGCTAAGCCCCGCTTTGAAATACCCGACTCCTGGCTGAGCGGGGAGACCGCCGATATTTACTTCCCCCGCACCGTGGAAATACTCCGGAAGGAAGGCATGAACCCCGTAGCCACCATGGAGGTGTTCGCCCGGGGAGCGGGCGTCCTCTGCGGTATGGAGGAGGTCCGGACCCTGCTGGAGAAGGTGCTTCCCCAAGATAAGAGCGAGGTCTGGGCGCTGTCCGAAGGCGAGCCTTTTGACAAAAAAGAGGTAGTCCTGAGGATAAAAGCTCCTTACCTTTCCTACGGGACTTATGAGACTACCTATCTGGGCATACTGGCTCACTGCAGCGGCTGGGCGACCGCCGCCCGGGAGTGCGTCCAGGCGGCTCAGGGCGCCCCGGTGATTAGCTTCGGCGCCCGCCATGTCCACCCCTCGGTAGTCGGCGTTATGGAGTATTCCGCCATCGTCGGGGGCTGCTCCGGCTGTGCCAGCACCGCCGGCGCCCGCCTTGCCGGAATCAGCCCTACCGGCACCATCCCCCACGCGCTAATCATCATTGAAGGCAGCACCGCTGCGGCAACAATCGCCTTTGATAAGCACATCCCCCCCGAAGTGCCCCGCATCGCCCTGGTGGATACCTTTGAGGACGAGGTCCGGGAGAGCGTCGCCGTCGCCCGGGCGATGAAGGGAAAGCTCCAGGGAGTAAGGCTGGACACCCCATCGGAGAGAGGAAGGGTCACCGCCGACCTGGTCAAGGAGGTAAGAGCCTGGCTTGACCTGGAGGGATTTAAACCGGTGAAGATTGTCGCCAGCGGCGGACTCACTCCCGAGCGCATCAGGTATTTCATCACCGAGGGGGCGCCCGTGGACATATATGCCGTAGGCAGCTACATTAGCGACGCCAGCCCCATTGATTTCACCGCCGACCTCCACGAGGTGGAAGGCAAGCCCATCGCCAAGAGGGGCAGAATGCCCGGTATTACCCCCAGCCCCCGGCTGAAACGGGTGATGTAGGCAAGGTTCAGAACCTATTCTCTTGGTCGACGATAAATATTACGCCGATGCCCGATAAGATGGACTACCAGAACATGTTCATCACGGTTTACTGTGTATAGGGCTCGATAGCTACCTACCCTGAGTTTATATAGCGTTCTGAATTCACCGGTAAGTAACTCAGGGGTAATGTGTTCAATGTTCTGTGATAGCCACTTCAGCTTGTTTACAATGCGGCGGGTGACAGGCTTATCAAGGCGATGGAGAGCCTGAGCAGCCTCAGGCATGAGCCGTACCTGGTAGGTCATACTAGCTCAATCCTGCCTGGTTGATTACCTCCGCCAGGGGAATCCCTTCTTCCCCGGCTTCCATAGCAGTCAAAGAGCGTCTGAGCTTCTCCTTGATTTCCTCCCGGAGTTCAAGCCCCTGGTCAGGGTCACCAAGGATTTCCTCGAGCTTCTCCTCCACAGCTTCTTCAATTAAGAACTTAAGCTCCTCGACGCTAAGGTCTTTGACTTTCATATTGCCTCCTCGCTCCTAAATTATATCAACTTCATCGCCAGAACACCAAGCAGCCTAAGATGTTTCAATCCCCTGCAAACTGAGGCTCTTTTTCCCACGATTTTTTTAGAAGGGCGAGCTACGGAACAATACCAATCCCAATTTCGTAAAATCGGGTTGGCTCTTCCTGAAAGTATCCTTCGCATGTCCAACCTGCCTCCTCAAATACCTTCTTAAGTTCTCCGAGTGGCGGATACTGAAGCTCCCAGCCTGCCGTTTCCCTCAGAATGTAAGCACATAAGAGATCGTCTATAGCCATCTGTTCTAAAAGAGATGCGGCAACCAGCCGAGCACCCTTACGGAAATAGGGTTTTAAGATGGTTAAAAGCTCGATCCTTTCCTGGCGAGTTAATCCGCAAAGGACACCGATCAGTAGCCCATAATCTACGTTCCCGGGATAGCGTTCTTGAAATTGAGTCATGTTCTTCTGTATAAACTCGACCTGCTTAATCCCGGACGCGGCTATGAGTTCTTGACCCTTGGTGATGGCGGTCGGGTCTATGTCGATGCAATCGATTGTAACCTTACCGTTGAACTCAGGATGTTGACGATACATGTCAATCTCACTTCGGCCCGGGCCAGATCCGAGGTCAATCATGAGACACCGTTCCTTGGCGGTCAAATTTTCAACAACATGCTCACAGGCTTTGGCAGTAACGGCTTGATAACGATTATACAATGCTTGGCCCCCTGCCTTGCACTGGAGAAAATAATTATCGATTACCCCCTCGACTGGCTCGAGGTGATACATTCTTTCCAGCATAGTAAATGTTCCAGGGTTTGCAACTAATGCCGGAATGATTCGGCTATTGGCCATAAAATAGCTTACTACGTTTTCTCTCCAACCATCGATATCTACGCCGAAAGCACCTGTTAAAAATCCTCTCTGGAGCAGATGTGCAATTTCTACCGGCAACCCACCTAATAAAAACTGGGCCTCCGGAGTTTTGAGATACCTCAACTTTTTCTGTGGAGGAAGGCCGTAGTATCTCTGTAGATTCGGACAAATCCCTCTATCAGCCGGATTAAGATTTCTTACTAAAAAATTTCTATGATATTCGCGTTCCTTCATTTCTACTCCAGCTGTGCCACTTTATCAACTCCCATCTAGTTGCGTCAAGATGTGCCTAATTAATGTCAGACTGGTATTTTTAAGTCAACAAGGAGCTAGTTATGCCAGGACCACGCAAGGCAGACAACATAGAGCGGATATTTCTCACCTTCCAGGAGGCGCAGGAGTTCCTGGGGGTAAGCCACCAAACGCTATACAAGCTTATGGCTCAGGGCTTACCGTCCCACAAGATAGCGCGGCGAAGGGTGTTCCTGAAGGAAGATTTAGTTAAGTGGATAAAGGAGCATTGAGTTGATTAAGCCGCAGGGGACCTTCACTCCGCTTTGGGAGTTCCTCGCAGCTCCTTAATTCTGGCGGCGATAGCCTGGCGGGCGTCTTCTGACTGAAAGCGCCGGCTCTGCGCCCGCAAATCAAACTCCATGGTCGCCTTCAGGCTGACCTCCAGGGTGGTGTTTATCGCCCTCTTGGCCAGTCCCAGGGCTCCCGGCGACTTCGTGGCTAACCTTTTTGTCAGCTCGGTGACCGCAGCGTCCATGTCCTGTGCCGGGACCACCCTATCCACCAGACCCATCTCCAGCGCCTCCTGCGCCCCTACCGACTCACCGAAGAAGATGAGCTCCTTCGCTTTAGCCAGACCGACGAGCTGGATTAGCCGGCAGGCCCCGCCGGTGTCGGGGACCAGTCCCAGTTGAGTATAGGTCATCCCCAGCCGGGCATTTTCGGCCACTATGCGGAAGTCACAGGCTAAGGCGAGGTCGCAGCCCTCCCCCGAGGCGTCGCCGTTTATGGCAGCGATTACCGGCTTTTCCAGCCTTTCCAGCCGGAAAGCCGCCTGCATCTTGCGCAAAAGCGTGCCGACCTCCAGGATGGGGCCGTTCACCAGCTCCTCCACGTAGTTGAGGTCCAGCCCGGAGCAGAACGCCCTGCCGGCGCCGGTTATAATCACCACCGTTATGGCGTTGTCGGCGCGCACATCCTCGGTGGCAGCCCACACCTCGTCAACGAGCACATTATTCATGGCGTTCATAACTTCAGGACGATTTAATATTATCCGGGCAACTCCCTCGTTCTTCTCCACTATGATATTCCGCAACTCCATAATGTATAATTATAATCCACTCGCCGGAGAGATGCCAGAGCGAAGAGCGTTCAGCCGTCAACTGATGGATTAGTGACACCTATTAAATTAAAAATCAAAGATAAAAAATCAATCCGTTAGCCAACGGAACAACTCAAAAATATAAAAATACTTCATTTTTAACCTTTGCTCTGTCAGAGGAGCGGCTTACTTGCCCTGGAAGTGCGGCTCTCGCCGCTGAGACCGGGCAGTTATGCCTTCAAGGGCGTCCTGCGATTGAAAACAGGTGCTTTGCGCCCGCATGTCAAAATCCATGGTCTTCTTCAGGCTATCCTCAAGGGCAACGTTCAGCGACTTTTTGGCTAACGCCATAGCCAGAGGCGCACCTGTCGCCAGTCTCCTTGCCAGGGCAAGGACGGTGCTATCCAGATTTGCCGCGGGAACCACTCTGTCTACCATGCCTATCCGCAGTGCTTCAGTAGCGTCTATCGTATCGCCGCAGAAGATGAGCTCTTTCGCTTTAGAGATACCGACCAGTTGAATTAAGCGGCTTGCCCCTCCCACGGCGGGAGCCAGTCCCAGCTGGGTATAGGTCATCCCCAAGCGGGCGTCTTCCGAGGCTATGCGGAAGTCACAGGCTAAGGCGAGGTCGCAGCCCTCCCCCAGGGCATAGCCGTTCACGGAAGCGATTACCGGAGTTTCCAGCCTTTCCAGCCTGAAAGTCTCCTGCATCCGGCGCAGGAAGGCACCGGTATCCAGGGTGGACGCCGTGGTGAGCCTGACAGCGTGCTTGAGGTCTATCCCGGCGCAGAACGCCCTGCCACTCCCGGCGATTATAGCTACCCGGATGGTTTTATCCACCCGGACGTCTTCAGTAGCCGCCCACAGCTCGTTAACGACTTTATCGTCCAGGGCGTTCATCGCCTCGGGACGGTTCAAAGTTATCCTGGCAATCCCGCCGCTTTTCTCCACCACAATGCTCTGCAGCTCCAGCATAACCAGATTATAGCACAAATGTCGGAAGGGCTACGGCGCAACAAGAGGGACAGAGAAAGTCCCTCATCCCGGGGAGACTTTATTCACCTGCTCCACTATCCGGGGCAATATCTCGCCGGTCTTCCCCTGAATCAGATAGTCCGACACGCCTTCCCGGGTAAGCGGTGTGGGCTCGGCGTTCACCTCAATTATTTTCACCTCGGTGCGGTAGCCGGCGACCGGCAACTCTGCCGGCAGGCTTTCAAAACGAAACCTCGCCAGCAGGGGCAGATTGGCAAAGGGATAGACCACCGCCGATGTGCCGCAGATGAGCATCAGGTCGCACTTCAGCGCCTCCTCCTCCGATTTCTCCGCCACATCCGAAGGTATTGGCTCCTTGAAGTAAACCACATCGGACTTCAACACCTCCCCGCAGCGGCATCTCGGGGGGAGCTTCTCCAGGGAGACCTTCTCCACCCGGTATCTTGCCCCGCAGGAAAGGCACCTCAGCCTGGAAACGCTGCCGTGATACTCCAGGACCCTCTTACTCCCTGCTTTTTCGTGCAGCCCGTCGATGTTCTGGGTGATTACACCTTTCAGTATTCCCCGCTTTTCCAGCTCCGCCAGGGCATAATGTCCCCGATTCGGCTTCGCCTGGCTAATCTCGTGGTAAAATCCTCCCCGCGCCCTATGGGGGTCGGTCATCTCCTCCCAGTAAGCCCGGGGGTCTTCCAGGAACAGGTCGTATGTTTGATAAGCCCTCTCTTCCGCCTCTTTATCCCTGGTCCAGACTCCCTCCGGTCCCCTGAAATCGGGTATTCCCGACTCGGTGGATATGCCGGCGCCGGTCAGCGCCACAGCATATTTGCTTCCCACCAGAGCCCTTGCGGCACGGTCAATCAAGCCTTCCATATAAAGCCCCATTATACGCCCACCGCCGATTCCTCCCAAATTTTGTAGTTGCCTGATTCATCAGGCTTAATCGCCCAATAAATTGGGCAACTACGTTTTTAAACTGATTCCTCTTGTGCCAAAACCAGCATCCCCGTCAGGGCAATGCTGGTGTATAATATCGGGGAGCAGGATGACAGAATTCAATATTGCCCCTTACGTGTCCCACATTGAGGCTAACCGCTCGGTGAAGGACGCCGTGATGGAGAAATTGAGGACGCGGCGCCCTCCCTACCGCATAACGGTAACCGACCTGACCAACTTAAAGCAGGCTTATTTCCGCCGCAATCACCCCGAAATCGTCCCTCCGCTGGAGAAGCAGCAGCTTATGTGGAAGGGGACGGGATTTCACAAGCTCTTCGGCTTCGCCGTCTCCCGCGAGGAATACCTGGAGCAGTTCGTGGAAGCTGAAGGCATTGTGGGCAAGATTGACATCTATGAGAAGATTCCCGTGGAGGTTAAAACGACCTCTTCCTTAGGGAAGGAAAAAAACCTGCTGAAGCAGAGACCCACCTACCTGGAGCAGGTGGGGATGTACTGCGCCCTGGTCAATGTCGGCGAGGGGAAAATCGTGGTCTACGAACGGCAAGGCGCTGAGGAGCCGGGCGAGGTCCCCCTTACCGTCTACCAGGTTACCTTTCCCGACCTGGCGGCGGTCCGGGAAGAGATGCGACACCGCCGTGACCTGCTGCTTCAGGCGCTCATTGACAACGACCCCGGCAGCCTGCCCCTCTGCGCCTGGTCGGGGCGGGGCTGCGACTACGCTCAGGTGTGCGACTGCAGCACCAGCCAGGTGCCGGCATCATACAAAATCGCCGAGCTGGCAAAATACCGGCTCGACGAGGCAACCCGCCAGGAACTGCTGGACAAGCTCGGCAAGCCCAAGCCCTCCCGGCTGTTTCGCTCCAACGACCTCGTCTTTCCCCGCAAGTCCTACTTTGAACACCGCAAGCTGGCGGAGGCGGTGTCAGAGGAGGAACAGGCTGAGGAGCAGGAAGAGGCTCTGCGCACAATAGAGGATGCCGGCTTTCTGGGCGCCCTCAAGGGAGTGGTTCAGTTCGGCTCCCCCGGCGAGGTGGAGAATATCCCCGTCCAGTATGCTTCGCTAAGCGACCTCGTCCGCATCCGCCAGGGGCTGCCCACTTTAGTGCGCGACCCCAAGTTCCAATCGCTGGTGGAACGGGGACGGCTTCCCTCCGCCTTCCCCCATTACTTCTCCCGCCTGGGCTTTGACTGCGCCCTGACCGACCATCCCCAGGGAAGGCTGTTCCTCTACTATGTCAATGTCCCCGAGGAGAACGCCAAGCTGATGGTCTACGATGTCGCCTTCAAGAACCTCGCCGCCATAAAAGCCGAGGCGCTGCGCCGCATCGAGCTCCTGGAAAAGGCGACCTCCACCGCCCCGCTCCCCCTGTGCCCCTCCTGGATGTGCCGCTACTGCCGCTACGAAGAAGAATGCCTGAAAGGCTAAAACCATGATTGAGGTCAACCGCTTTGAGGAAGTCACTCAAATCAAGATGAGCCGCGAGGTCGGCGGGACGCCGCTCTACTGGGTTGCGGCATACTTTGTCGACGGGCTGCTCATTGATACCGGCTGTAAATATACTGCCGAGGAGCTGGTCGCCTTTCTGGAAGGACAGGACCTCAGGCTCGCCGTAAACACCCACTACCACGAAGACCATATCGCCGCCAACTACCTTCTAAAGCAGAAATTCGGCATCAGGATATTCGCCCCTCGTGAATCGGTCCCCCTCATCAACCAGGTCCCCAGGCTGTATCCCTACCAGGAGATGGTCTGGGGCTATCCTGAGCCCACCGGGGTGGACTGCCTCTCCCCGAAGATAGAGACAGAGCATTTTTGCTTTGATGTGGTGGATACCCCGGGGCACTGTAAGGGACATGTGGCGCTGGTGGAGCCAGGGAAAGGCTGGTGCTTTTCGGGAGACCTCTTCATCTCCCCGAGACCGAAGGTCGTCCGCCCCGAGGAGGACATCGGCGAAATCACCAGGTCAATGGAAAAGCTCGCTGCCCTCCCCACCGAAAGGCTCATCCTGTTCACCGCCATGGGCAATATAGTGCCTGAGGGTCGTAGCGCCCTTCAGGAGTGCATAGAATACTTCCGCGACCTGTCTAAAAAGGCAAAGCGGCTGGAGAAAGAGGGTCTCTCGGCTGCCAGAATTCGGGACGAAATTTTCGGGAGGGAGAGCCACCTTGCCGCTCCCACCGACGGGCAGTTCTCCTCCGAAAACCTTGTCCGCTCTGCCCTCCGGGCGCAGATATGATGAGCTCCAATGCCTGAAAGGCTAAAAAGCAAGGACTTTGTTATAATTGGGGGGTAAAATGAGAGCATCGGGCAGGCCCAATGTGAAAGAACTGGCAGCAAAGAAAGATGTCAAGGGCCTCATCAAGGCGCTGAAGGACAAGGACGAGTATGTGCGCTGGGGTGCCGCCGGGGCGCTGGAGAAGATTGGTGAGCCCGCCGTGCCGGCCCTCATCAAGGCACTGAAAGACAAGGACCGCTATGTGCGCTGGGGTGCCGCCTGGGCTCTGGGAAACATTGGTGAACCCGCCGTGCCTCCCCTCATCGAGGCGCTGAAGGACAAGAGCTGGGTGGTGCGTCGGGATGCTGCCTGGGCTCTGGGGGAAATTGGGGCTCAGTCCGCCGTGCCTCCCCTCATCAAGGCGCTGAAGGACAAGAGCTGGGTGGTGCGTCGGGATGCCGCCGAGGCTCTGGGGAAGATTGGTGATAAGTCCGCCGTGCCTCCCCTCACTGAGGCGCTGAAGGACAGGGACGGGAATGTGCGCGCCTATGCCGCCGAGGTTCTAAAAAAGCTTGAGGGATAGGCTGATATAAACGGACTGGCGGCAATCCCACGAAAAGTCAAAAATCAAAAGGCAAAATGACAGAGCAAAGGTTAAAAAGAGTAAAATATTTTTGCTTTTTGAGTTGTTCCGTTGGCTAACGGATTGATTTTTTATCTTTGATTTTTAATCTTGTTTGGACTCCTCGCAACGACAAGAAAGGACAGCAGGTGTCACTGAACTCGCAAACAAGCCCGCCTGTACCCCTCCACTCCGGTGCTGGTATAATAATAAACAATGAACTGGGTTGACATAATCATAGTGCTGGTGGCTATCCTGTTCGGGGCGATGGGGTGGTTGAAGGGAGTTGTCCAGGCGCTTTTCGGTATTGCCGGGTTAATCGGAGGAATATTCCTGGCGGGGCACCTTTATCAATCGCTTGCCTTAAAGCTTTCCCCCCACGGCGTTATCTGGCCGGCTGTCGCCGCCTACGCCATCATCCTGGTGCTCACGCTGGTCGGTGCCAGCATTGCCGGCTGGTTTGTGGCTAAGGCGGTTCACGCCCTGCCCTTTGGCTGGGTGGACAGGCTGCTCGGAGCTGTTATCGGCGTTTTCCTGGGATGCCTTTTGTGCGGGGCGATACTGGCCCTCTTATGCCTGTGTTCCTCCAGCGTGGAAGCTGCTGTGGCGCAGTCTGCCCTGGCAGAGCTGACAATGAAGGGATTTCCCCTGCTCGGGGCGCTTCTCCCCCGGAGCTTCGACTTTTTAAGCGGGATATTTACTTAGCCCCCAGAATACCGTCTATTATCTCCTTAAGCTCTCTTTTGGGTCTGAAACCGACGATTTGCTCCACCGGCTGACCGCCGTGAAAGACAATCATCGTGGGAATGGCAGCAATGCCGTACCTGGCGGCTAAAATGCCGTTCTCATCCACATTGACCTTGGCAAAGCTTACCTTCCCTTCATACTCCCGGCTCAGTTCCTCCAAAATAGGGGCGGCAGCGCGGCAGGGGCCGCACCACTCCGCCCAGAAATCCACCACTACCGGCACCTCAGCCTTCAGGACATTCTTCTCAAAGTCCTCCTCACCTCTTATCGGCTGTGTCACTGTTCCTCCTTAATCGGGAGCGATTTCCACTTTAAGGGAAAAGAACTCAATAGCATTCCGGGTCGTTTGCCCGGCAATGACTTCCCGGTCAACTTCCTTCAGCCGGGCGGCGGCGTCCAGGCTTCGGGCGACATCGGCAGGGACGGAGCGGTATCTTGTTTCCCGCCCGTAATACACCGGGCAATCGGTCTCCAGAAGCAATCTATCCACCGGCGTTTCCCTGACCGCCCTGCGGTGCTCCTCGTGGTATTCGGCAGCGGGAGTGACGGAGATAAAGCATCCCATATTAATTATATCCCTGAGGACGCTGGAAAAGCCAGTAAACCAGTGGAAAACAGCCCTGGTTATGCCGGCATCCCTGACCAGTTGAAAGGCGTCCTTCCAGGCATACCGGGTATGAAGGCTCACCGGCTTATCATATTCCCGGGCTAGCTCTAAAAGGCGCGCCAGCACCTCCTTCTGGAACTCCCGGGACGCTTTCTCCACCACCTTTTTATGGTAGTCCAGTCCTATCTCGCCGACGGCGGTGGCGGCGGCGATATTTTCCTCGATGAATTTCAATTCATCGTTGACCCGGGAAGGGGAAAGCTCGCCCAGCTGCCAGGGATGCAGTCCCAGCGCAGGATAAACCAGGGAGTGGTATTTCCGGGAAATCTCCAGCGTTTTTATATTTGACTGATAATCCGAGCCCACCGCCACTATGGCGACAACGCCCTTTTCCCGGGCATCATTAAGCCTTGCTTCGAGGTCTTCCAGTTCATCCAGGTGAGCGTGAGTATCAATGAGGCTATACAACTTTAGGCTGCTTTCCAGCCGGTTTTTTCTCCCCCAGCATTTTTTGGTAATACTCAATGCCCCGCTCGGTAGGCTTGTAGCTGTAGAGGGAAAATTCTCCAGTCTCCCTGGTGACCATGTTGGCTGACAAAAGCACTCTCACCGCGATCTCCCCGGCCTGCCCTACCAGGAAGAGATGATGGTCGGGGACTCCTTTCTTGGTGTGCTCATATTCCTCGCAGATGCTGGTCAGCAGCTTCGCCGGTTCATCCACCAGGTTCTTGAGAACCTCCTGCATCGCTTCTGTCTGCCGGATTATATCGACAAACTCCTCAAAAGCGCCCATCAGGTATATTTTAACCCATCAAGGGCGATATAACAACCAGCCGTCGGCTGAAAAGTTGACGCTTAAGAGCGGTCAATGTTACAGTTGATTTGCCGGTGAAGCGGATAGGTATTCTGTATCACCCTGAACTGGAGAAGGCAAAAGCCCTGGTTGCCGAGCTGGAGGAGCTTTTGTCCACCAGGAAAATTTCCTCGTGGCACTGCTCCGCCTGGGATGAAGATGAGGCTAGAGGTCAGGTAGCGGGCTCGGATTTAATCCTCAGCATCGGCGGCGACGGCACCATCCTTCATTCAGCACGGGCGATTATTCCCCGGGCAGTGCCCCTGCTGGGGATAAATTTAGGGCAACTGGGGTTCATCGCCGAGCTAAACGCTGCTGAAGTGCTGTCCCGGCTGCCCGGGGTGATTAACGGCGAGGGGTGGCTGGACGACAGAGCCATGCTTGAAGCCCGTCAGCTGACGGGTAAAAGCCTTCACGCCCTGAACGATGTGGTGCTGCGAAGCTCCATCGCCCGGCTGATTTCTATAAGGGCGAAAATTGACGGCGAGGAGCTGACCACCTACCGCGCTGATGGAGTGGTGGTCGCTTCCGCCACCGGGAGCACCGGATATTCTCTGGCAGTGGGGGGCCCGATTCTCCATCCCCAGTCCCGGCAGATGATTCTCAGCCCAATCGCCTGCCACCTCGGCTTAAATCGCGCTTTAGTCCTCTCACCGGAGAGCATGGTTGAACTGAGCATCTCTGAGGGTGGAAAAGCCGCCTTCAGCCTTGACGGGCAGGTCAATCTACCCTTCAAGGAAGGACAAACTATTACGGTGAAGATTAGCCCCCATGCCACCCACTTCCTGAGGATTCACCCACCAGCCTATTTTTATAACACGCTATGGCAAAAATTAAAGGGGAAAGGATAGCAATGAAAGTTGACCGCGCCAGGGTAGATGATGCCAATACGATACACCGCCTGCTTAACCACTTCGCTGACCGGGGTGATGTGTTGCCCCGTGCCTTGAGCGAGATATACGAAAATATCCGGGATTTCTTCGTAGTCCGGAGGAGAGGAGAGGTCGCCGCCTGCATTGCTTTACACATCTCCTGGCTTGATTTAGCTGAAATCCGCTCCCTGGCGGTGGACGAGAAGACCCAGGGGCAGGAGGTCGGCTCTTCTCTTGTTCGAGCCTGCCTTGATGAAGCTAAGGCTCTGGGCATCCCCACCGTTTTTTGCCTCACCCGTGAGCCCGCCTTCTTTGAGAGGCTGGGGTTTAAACAGGTGGACAAGGCCGAGCTGCCCCGCAAGATATGGGGGGAGTGCTATCGCTGTCCCAAGTTCCCCGACTGCGATGAGGTCGCCGTTATCCGTCACCTGAAGCCGGCATCGGGC
>CAYHBC010000022.1:4316-15675 GCA_964354775.1 uncultured Dehalococcoidales bacterium | reverse complement strand
GGCAACTACAAAACGTAGCCAGCAAAGGGCTTGCACTGACACCACGCCGGGCTAGAAATCAAGGCGCAAGCTCTTAAAGAAGCTCCGTCATTCCTCCTTGAGGCTGGCGATGAATTCATCAACGGGAATAGCCGCCATGGTCATAGTTTGCAGCGTTCCCCTTGCTCCCAGGGCGAGAGCTACTCGCGATACCGCATTGACATCGGGAGCCTCAAGTATGTTCACGAAGTCGTAGGGACCAAGAAGGGCAAATTGGTCAATTATTCTGAGCCCGTGTGCCTCGACCTCATTGTTAACCTCTTTCATCCTTTCCGGTTTGTTTTTGATGGTCTTCCTTCCGGCATCGGTAAGAGTGGTCAACATCACATATATCGGCATTGCTCACCTCCTTTTCTGACTAAGCCCAGCCGCACCCGCGGCGATTATTATACTGGTCTGGTGGTCTAATTGCAACCCCCTTTAAGCGATGTTCTCCAGAAGCTCCTTCTCCCGGGCTTTCATCTTTTTCCCCTCCCCGGGCTTCTCGTGGTCGTAGCCTAAGAGGTGGAGGAGCCCGTGGATGACCAAGAGCGCCAGCTCCCTCGCGGTAGAGTGTCCCTGCTCCCGAGCCTGCTCTTCAGCCCTCGGGTGGGAAATGACCACCTCGCCCAGGCGGAGCACATTGTCGGGGGGAAGGACGAAGTCAGCCTCCTCCTGGCGCAAAGAGAAGGCGAGCACATCGGTAGGCTCGTCAACGCCGCGGTAGTCGCGGTTGAGCCTTTGCACCGTCCCCGAACCGGTGATGACCAGGCTCACCTCGCAGGGCGAGGGCACCTTTTCCGCCCGGAGCACCCCCCGGACTATTTTCCTGGCCCATTTGGGGTCAACGAGCTCCTGGAACTGGGGGTCAATAAAAACGCCGATTTTTGTTGGCATAGCAGGTTATCCCGTCAAGCATCATAGCAGACGGGGCGGGGTTGCTTCAACGAATGTCTTTATATGTTGGCGAGTTGCTAGTAAAATAAGCTTTAATGGCAGTAACACCGCTGAGGAAGCAGTATCTCAGGGTCAAAGAGAGGTATCCCGGGGTGATAGTCTTTTTCCGGCTGGGGGACTTCTACGAGACCTTTGACGAGGATGCCCGGATTGCCTCCAGGGAGCTGGACATTGTGCTGACCTCCCGGGGGATGGGGAAGGGGCAGAAGGTGCCCATGGCGGGGATTCCCCACCACGCCGTGGACAACTATCTCGCCCGGCTCATCAACCGGGGCTACAAGGTAGCCATCTGCGAGCAGCTCAGCCCTCCGGGAAAGGGGCTGGTGGAGAGGGATGTCATCAGGGTGGTAACGCCGGGGACGGTGGTCGAGCCCAACCTGCTTGATGCCCGGAAGAACAACTACCTGACTAGCCTGATTATTGAGGATGAAAAGGCGGGGATAGCCTATGTTGATATAACCACCAGCGATTTTGCCACCACCCAGCTCCCCGCCGGTAGAGCTTTCGCCGAGCTGGAGCGACTCCAGCCCAGCGAGGTCCTCGTCCCTCAGGACGGTGAGCCGTGCCCGCAGCTAGCCGCCACGGTAACGAAGCTTGACGATTACTGGTTTGACTCCGAAATAGCCCGCCAGACCCTGCTGGAGCACTTCGGCGTCGCCACCCTGGAAGGCTATGGCTGCGCCCACCTGCCCCTGGCGGTAAGGGCTGCCGGCGCACTGGTCCACTATGTCGCCGAAACTCAGAAAGAAGCCCTGCTCCAGCTTACCAGCCTGGCTACCTACGCTGCGGACTCCTTTATGGCTCTGGATGCCCAGACCTGCCGCAACCTGGAGCTCTTTCAGGGCGGCAGGTGGGGGGAGAGCGCCACCTCACTGCTCTCCTTGATTGATATGACCCGCACCGCTATGGGCGGCAGGCTGCTTAAAAACTGGCTGGCTCAGCCCCTTCTTGATTTAGCCCGGTTAAGACCGCGCCAGGAGGCGGTCAGCTGGTTTTACCGCGAGGGACTCCTCCGCCAGAAGATGATGGCTCTCCTGGCGGATATTGCCGACCTGGAGAGGCTGGTCAACCGGGTGAGGAGCGGCAGGGCGATGCCCCGGGAGCTAATCACGCTGCGCACCAGCCTGGAGAAGACCGCCCGGTTAAAAGAGATGCTCGGTGACTGCCCCGCCAGTGTGGTCGGCGAACTAGTGCTTTTTCCCGGGGTTATCGAGCTAATTGATAAAGCCATTGCCGATGAGCCGGGGGACTTTGAGTCGGGGAATGTGATTAAGGAGGGCTTTTCCCGAGAGCTGGACGAGCTCCGCCACAGCTCCGCCAACGCCAAGCAGTATTTAGCCAGCGTGGAGCAGAGGGAAAAGCAGCGCACGGGAATCAAGTCCTTGAAGGTGGGCTATAACCGGGTGTTCGGCTATTACATTGAGGTATCCCGGGCTAACCTCAAGCTGGTTCCCGGAGACTACATCCGCAAGCAGACGCTGGCTGAAGCCGAGAGGTTTTTCACTCCCGAGCTTAAGGAGTATGAGTCGTTAATACTTAACGCCCAGGAAAAGATAGTTTACCTGGAGACCGCCCTGTTCAAGCAGGTCTGCCAGCAGGTAGGCGCTGAAGGGGAGCAGGTTTTAGCCACCGCCAGGGCTATTGCTCAGGTTGATGTATTTTCCAGCCTCGCCGAGGTGGCATCCCGCTATAATTATGTCAAGCCGGAGATGGCTGACGAGGAGGTCATTGATATTAAGGAGGGACGCCATCCCGTGGTGGAGAGAAGCCTGGGCAGCGATAATTTCATTCCCAACGATACCTACCTGTGCAATAAGGATACTCAGCTCATCATACTTACCGGACCGAATATGTCGGGGAAGTCCACCTATCTCAAGCAGGTGGCGTTAATCGTCCTCCTGGCGCAAATCGGCAGCTTTGTTCCCGCCCGCTCGGCGCAAATCGGCATCGTTGACCGCATCTTCACCAGGATTGGGGCGCAGGAAGACCTGGCGGCGGGGCAGTCAACCTTTATGGTGGAGATGACCGAAACGGCAAACATTTTACATAACGCCACTCCCCGCTCCCTGCTCATTCTGGACGAGATTGGACGGGGCACCAGCACCTATGACGGGCTTTCCATTGCCTGGGCGGTGGCGGAATACATTCACGGAGCGCCGAAGCTGGGGGCGAAGACCCTCTTCGCCACGCACTACCATGAGCTGGTGGAGCTTGCCGATACCCTGCCCCGGGTGAAGAATTTTAATGTCGCCGTGGCTGAGGAAGGGGACAGGGTCATCTTCCTTTACAAAATCGTCCCCGGAGGCACCGATAGAAGCTATGGCATTCATGTCGCCCAGCTGGCGGGTCTGCCCCGGGCGGTGACCAACCGCGCCACCGAGGTCTTAGCCAGCCTGGAGAACCGCAACACCACCCAGGAAGGCAAAATTCAGAGCCGGGCAGCGGCGGGACAGCTTCCCCTTTTCCTCCCCGACTCCCGGCTGTTCGAGGAAATCTCCCGGCTGGATATTGATTCCATGTCCCCCCTGGAGGCAATCACCAGGCTTTACGAGCTGAAGCGGATGGCGAAGGAGAAGTGAGGGAATGGCTAAGGACTACTACCGCATTTTAGGGGTCTCCCCCAGCGCTTCGGAGGGGGAGATTAAGAAAGCCTACCGCAAGCTGGCGATGCAGTACCACCCCGACCGCAATCCCGGCAAGGAGAAATGGGCTAACGAGAAGTTCAAGGCGATAAACGAGGCTTACGGCGTCCTCGGCGACCCCCAGAAGAGGAAGCAATATGACCAGTTCGGCACGGTGGGCGAGGCAGGCGATATATTCGGCAGTCCTGTTACCCGGACCACCTTCGAGGATCTGATGAAGGACTTCGGCGGTGCCGGGCTTGATTTTGGCTTTCTGGACGATGTGTTCGGCGACGTGCTGAAGGGGAGGGGGAAGGGGTTCTCCTTCAAGGTCTACGGTAGCCCCCGGGGGACGAAATTTGAAGCCTGGCCGGGAGAGAAAATTGACCTTGATGAGCTGTTCGGGACGCCCCGAAAACCTTACCGCCACGACGCCCGTTACGAGCTTGCCCTTACCCCCGAGGAGGCTTCCCGGGGAGCGAAGAAAATCCTGAAAAGGCACGGGAAGAGGCTGGAGGTCAAAATCCCTCCGGGAGTGAAAACCGGCAGCGTGGTGAAGCTGTGCGAGGCATGTCAGGTAACCGATGGCGTGCCCGGGGATATATTAATCAAGGTGGTGGTTAAAAAATGAAAGCACTGGTGCAGCGGGTTACCCGCGCTGCGGTAACCGTGGGGGATAGGGAGGTGGGGAAAATCGGGGAAGGACTGGTAGTCCTTCTCGGTGTGGGCAGGGACGATTCGGAGGAGGACGCTCGGTATTTAGCGGATAAAGTGGTCAACCTGCGCATCTTCTCCGACGAGGGGGGGAGATTTTCGCTTTCGGCGCTGGAAAAAAGAGGGGGAGTCCTGGTGGTCAGTCAGTTCACCCTGCTGGCGGATACCCGGAAGGGAAGGCGCCCCAGCTTCACCGAGGCCGCCCCGCCCGCTCAAGCCCGGGAGCTTTATGAGTCCTTCGTCAGAGAGGTCCGCTCCTCGGGACTCCAGGTGGAAACGGGTATTTTCCAGGAGCACATGGTGGTGGATATCTGTAACGATGGTCCGGTAACTCTGCTGGTGGAAAGCAAGAGCAGGTAAAAATCAAAGAGCAAAAATCAAAAAGCAAAATGACAGAGCAAAAATGGGAAAATTCTAAATACGAAATACGAAACAATATCAAATGCCCAAAGCAGTTTTAAGTTCAGGATTTCAACTTAGGGATTGCTTCGCTTCGCTCGCAATGACAATACAAAGGCGGCTTGCAGTGACGCTCCCTTTTGTCATTGCGAGCCCGTCAACTGACGGGCGTGGCAATCTCCAGGAAAAATCCCCCTCTCCCTTGATGGGAGAGGGCTAGAGTGAGGGTGAACCCGCTGGCTAATGGCCCTCTCCCTCTGACTCCCTCCCGCCAGGGGAGGGAGAAACAGCCGGGAGCAGGCCTCCCCGGCGGGGGTAACCTGTAACAAATCTTAAAGACGGTGTATAATTTTGAGCCAGCGGCGGTTTGACCATATTTCCCTGCGGATATCGGCTCTTTTTTGGTGGTCAGGAGCAGCGGAGCAAGGAGGGTAGCGAGATGCAACCAGCAGAGCTCTTTCCCTATCCCCGGGAATTGGTGGACGAGGAGGCGGAACTGCTTGCCAGTTCTATCCGGGAGTGGGGGGAAAGGGAGGTGATGCCCAAAAGGCAGAAATTCGACGAGGACTACGAAAACAAGCTGATTGGGCCGGCGATGAAAGCCCTGTTCGTGGATATCGGGGTTCAGAAACTGCTCTGGCCTGAGGAATACGGCGGCGGCGGGCTTAACTCCCCTGGCGGCGCCGTTACCATTACCAGGACGCTGGAGGAAATCGGAAGGGCCGACCCCGGAATTGGCTTTGTAGCCGCCAGCACGCTCGGCGCGCTGCTCCCTATAGTTATGGCGCCGAAGGTAAATAAAAAGCTGTGCGCTGAATTTGCGCCACTATTCTGTAACACTGATGAGGTCAGGATTGGCTCTCCCATCCTGCCCGAGCAGGGGGGTGAGGGCATCTACGGGGCAGCGCCGGCTGCCGCCCGGCTTGAGGGCAGAGAATGGGTGATTAGCGGTGATGGAATGAGGCCGGCGAGCTCGGGCAGCACGGCAGCTTTATTCAGCGTCTTTTGTGCCCTGGAAGGGACGGCGGGAAAGGGGCTGGCGGTCATCGCTGTCCCCGGCAATGCTAAGGGCATCAGGAGGGAGAAGCCCTTCAGGAAAACAGGGCTGGCATCGGACCGGAATGCCACGGTGCATTTTGAAAATGTCCGCGTCCCCAGGAGATACTGCCTGTGTCAGGGGGCTGGCGATGAATGCTTCCAGGGGATGTTTTCGTGGTATGCTCTATATGCCAGCGCTGTTTGCGCCGGCTCGATGCTGGATATATACCGCATTGTTAGAGAGTGGGCGGATACCAGGGTGATGCGGGGGCATCAAAAGTGGGCCGAGAGACCTTTGAAAGAGCACCCCGTGGATGCCGCGGTGCTGGCTGAAGTCGCCGAGGAGATTGCCATATCAAGAATGGTAACCTACGACCTGGCGAGGATGCTGGGCCGGGCTGAGGTTTACGGCGAGCCGGCGTCTGATGGGCTATTTACGGCGGCGAGGGCGGTCAACCTCTTCGTTACCGACGCCGCGGTTAAGTCCAGCGACAGGGCGATGGAGATTATGGCTTCGCAGGGGTATGCCCGGGGGGGAGAGCTGGAAAAGCACTGGCGGGATGTCAGGACAATCCAGGCGGTCATGGAGAGGCTCCCCGCCCTCAGGGACATAGCGAGGTATTTCTACGCCACCGGGATGTGAATGGAGGTGTGAAATGAAAACGATAGACGATTTCACCATTCCCCTGGAGTGCCTTTCCCCCGTAGACGACACCCTTCGCCAGATGGTTAGAGAATGGGCCGAAAAGGAGGTCATCCCCTACCGGAGGGAGTTTGACGAGGACTGGGAGGAGCATAAGCTCATCGCTCCTGCTTTCAAGAAGCTCTTCGTGGACCTTGGCTTTCAGAAAGTCCTCTTCCCTGCGGAAAAGGGTGGGCTGGAGCTCTCCAGCGCCGGCTTTGCCGCCACGGCATCGTTCCGGATATTCCTGGAAGTTTCCCGGGCGGACTCGGGAATGGGCGTTGCCTTTGGCTGTATGTTCTGGGCGCTCACGGTGATTGGGCTGGCACCCCATATAAACGAGGAACTGCTGGCGGAGTTTGCTCCCAGGTTCACCGAATCGGATAAAGAGGTGTTCACCTGCACCGCCATGACCGAGCCTCATGGAGGGGCGGATATTGAGAATTTAGATGCCTTAAAGGGCGGCACGATAAAGACCACCGCCCGGCTTGAAGGCGATGAGTGGGTGATTAACGGGCATAAGCTCTGGCCGACCAATTCCGGTGGCGTGGCGGACTTATTCGGCGTAGTATGCACTACGAAGCCAGGGTCAACGGACGAGAAGGACTTTGCCTTCATCTTCGTTCCCGCTGATACCCCCGGCGTCAAGCAGGGGAAGCCCTACCAGAAGATGGGAATGGCGGCGGACAAAAACTCGGATGTCTGGTTTGACAACGTCAGGGTTCCCCGGAGATACCGGGCGTGGGGACCGGGGCTTGATATACAGTATTTCAGGGAGGTGATTTCCTGGGGCTGTATGGGTAGCATCGCCTTCGCCCTGGGGGTGATGGAGAATATCTACGAAATCATCAAGGACTTCTGTTCCACCAGGGAGTATCGCGGCAAGCCCCTGAAGGAGGACAGCGCCGTTGCCGCCATTCTGGCGGACATTGCCGCTGCCATTGAGGTCTGCAGCATCATCGGCTGGCAATATGCCGGGATGCTGGATAAATACGAGCTCTACGGAGACAAGCACTCCGTGGAGATAGCCACGAAGGGAAGAATGCACAAGATGTTCGTCGCCGATAAAGCCATTGAGGTCGCCCATAAAGCCCTGTCCCTAATGGGGCGATACGGCTGTGATAGAGACCGGGATATTGAAAAGCACCTCAGGGATGTGAAGATGATACAGCTCTGGATGGGTGGAAAGCAGTTGTGCCAGATGGAAATAGCCCGGCTGTTCTATGATTGCCAGACATTATAGGGGGTGAGCGGAATGAGCGAAAATAAAGAAGCGGAGAAAATCCTGGAGAACCTTCCTTCCCGCGCCAATGCCGCTGTCGCTGCGGTGAATGAAACGCTGAAGAAAATGCCTCCGGGGGTGGTTTCGGCCTCTCTTCCCGCAGCCATTAAGGGCATCAATGCCCTGGAAATCGGCGAAGCGGTAAACTCGCTTGCCCTGTTGCTCAGCTCAGTGCATAAGGAGGCTCCGCCTCTTTTTGAGGACCAGATGTCTGATTCCCTGTCGGAGCTCCTCGCCGGGGTCATCGCCGCCATTGATGTGGAAGCCCTTCACGAGGCAACGAAAGGCTCGGCGGAGGAAATCGGGCTCATAATGAGCAAACTGACGGATAAAATACTGGAAGACCCCATCAAGGCGGGAGGGCTTATACTTGCTGTTGCTCCGCTCATAAATGTGATTATGAAGAGCCTGGCTGAGGGCATATCCAAGGTAAACAACCTTCCCGCCGAGGTTATCCCGCTCATCGTCTCCGCAGTGATGGAGGAGCTGGATACTGAAGCCGTGGGGGGACTGGTAAACTCGGCGGCAGAGTTTCTAAACGGGCTGAACCGGGAAGACCCCGAGCTGCTCCCGGGGATTCTGCCGGGCATGCTTTCGGGGCTGGACTATAAGGCGGCTGTTGAGCTTTTTTGTCCGGCGACAGGGCTTACCGCCGCCGTGGTCAAGTCCCTTGACGGCAAGAAGCTCGGCGAAGCGATAAGCTCGCACCTCCACGTCCTGAGTACCGCGCATAAGGAAAACCCCACGCTCCTTGCCGATATTTACTCCCCGTTTATCATCGACCTCATCTCGTCCACCGATTTCGCCGAGCTCGGCGAGGCGCTGGAGGGCTCCTCGGAGGATATACTTCAGCTGGTGAGGGCATCAAGCGCGGTGCTGCTGACCAATCTGGGCAAGCTGATGAATATCGTGGTGCTCCTTCCCGCGGTCATAAGCGTAATCGTTAAAAGCTTAAAGGAGATTCTCCCCCAGGTTGAGGGACTGGTGGCGGATGTGTTGCAGCTCAGCGACTTCTCCCCCGAAGTGGTTGATGAGACTATTTCCAGTATGCCGTTGATACGGGATATTGATGCCCGGGAAATCGGCGAGCTGGTTAACTCGCTCCTGGGGATGATGAAGAATCTGCTGCATACCCTGGGCATACTCCTGGGAGAGGAGGCTCCGATGACGCGGGAGCTCATTTCACAGAAACTCAGGGACGCCCTTTCCGCCATTGACCCGGAAAAGCTCGCCGGGACGACGACAGCCCTCTGCGAGGCTACCGAAGGGGTGATGAACACCGTGACCGACGTGGTAATGGAGAACCCGGCGTTTATCCCCTCCGCTATCTCGGCAACCCCCGCAATTATGAACTTGATGGTCCGGAGCACCGAGAGGGCGGTATCGAAAATCGCTGAAGTCTCCCCCGACCTCCTGGAGAAGAGCCTTTCTGAGGCGATAGACACCGGGGAGGTCAGCAAACTATTGAACTCCTTGATTCGCACGATGAATAGAATACATGAGACCAATCCCGGGCTCCTGACTGCCTCACTCTCCCGGATTATAGCGGGCGTGGACGGCAGCGAAGCCCGAAAGCTGGGGAGCTATCTCGGGGACGACTTGAGGAGCTTGCTCGGGCAGGCTTAAAATGCGAGGTGATGATGGAACTACTGAAGAAGCTGGTAGAAGCGGCGAAGACCATCTCTAACCCTTATGTCGAGGAGTGGAAGGAGAAAGGAGGGAAGATAGTAGGATACTCCGGCGCTTATATACCCGAGGAAATCATCCACGCCGCCGGTATGCTTCCTTACAGAATCGGGGGGAGAGAGGCTACGAAAGTCACCACGGCGGATATGTATTTCGGACCGGTTACCTGCAACTATGTTAAGTGCCTCCTGGAGAATGCCGCTGACGGCAGGTTCGATTTCCTGGACGGAGCAATTATAACTTATGAATGCGACCATATCCGGCGTATTTTTGATACCTGGAGGAAGGCAGCGAAAGACGGAAATGTCCGCCTTCCCCCTTTCTTTGAATATTATGGTCTGCCGCATTCGCGCGGGGAGCATGCCACCAGATTGCTTATGGCGGAGACCCGAAGGCTTGTTAAGGCGATGGAGCAGCATTTCGGGGTCGAGGTAACCGGGGAGGGATTGAAGGACGCTATCAAGGTATACAATAAGACCCGGAAGCTGTTGAGGAAGCTCTACGAGCTCAGGGAAAAAGACGAAGTCCCCATAACCGGAGCGGAGGCTCTGGGCGTGGTGGTGGCAGGCACCGTGATGCCCAAGGACGAATACAATAAGCAGCTGGAGAAATTGCTGGGCGGGCTGGAGAGGAGAAAAGGCGTTAGCGGTAAGCCGAGGCTGATGATAGCCGGGAGCGTGAATGATGATATCGGGCTGGTGAAGCTCATAGAGGACCTTGGCGCCGTGGTGGTTGCTGATTCATTATGCTTCGGGGCGAGGTGCTTCTGGAACACGGTCGAGGAAAACGGCGACCCCCTGGAGGCTATCGTTACCCGCTACTGGGAGCATATCCCCTGTCCCCGGATGTATGGCGAATACTCCCGCCGATACAGCTTTGTAAGGGATATTGCCCGGAGGGGGAAGGTGGACGGCGTCATCCTGGAGCATATAAGGTTTTGCGACCTGCATGCGACCGATAACATGCTTTACGGCAGGGACCTGGAGGCTGAGGGCATTCCCACATTGAGGCTGGAAAGGCAATACGGTCCCCTGGCGGACAGCGGCAGGCTGAAGACAAGAGTCCAGGCGTTTTTGGAGAGGATAGGAAAATGAAGGAAAAAGCTACACCCGGCGGTTTCCCCCAGGCGCTTTCGGCGATACTGGGGATGATGTCCGCTACCAGGGCGACCGACAAGGAAATCAGGGGGATGATGAAAGCGGTGCCGGCGCTATCCGGTATGCTGGAGACAATGGTGCTGGAACCACATATCAGGAAGGTGGGGCTGCCCTTCCTGGAGTTGAGCGGCACCTATTTTCGGAATCTCGGCAACGCCCACAAAGAGGGGAAGAAGATAGCCTTTGAGAGCTTTAACTTTCCTCCGGCGATACTCTACGCCCTGGATATAGTCCCGGTGTCCCCCGAAGTCATCTCCAGCTTCCTGTCAATAGGGGTTCCTAAAAGCGTCTTCAAGTTTATCGATTACACTACGGGCATCGGTCTTTCCGAGACGATGTGCACTGCTCAGAGGGGAGGGGTGGGCGTCATATTGTCCGGTCTGACCGAAAAACCGGATATGGTGCTCAATATGGCTTCGGGGAGCTGCGATACAAACTCCAAAATGTTCGACTTTATGGCGGAATATCTCCATATTCCCTTCTGTAACATTGATGCCCCGCCGTACTGGGATGAGGACGGCGAGATGATTAAGTATTACCGGAAGGAATACCGGAAGATGGTAGCCTTCCTGGAGGAGCAGACGGGGAAAAAGCTGGATGAGGATAAGCTGCGGCGGTGCTGCACCGAAGCTAAAAAGCAGGACGAGTATGTCGCTGAAATCTACGATTTGAGAAGGGCGGTCCCCAATCCCGTCCCGGCGGTATTCAACCTGATGATGTTCGCCACGAGGTTTATGGCTTCAGGGACCCCTCAGGCGACACGGGTGATGGAGACTATCTATGAGGTGGTGAAGGAGAGGTATAA
>CAYHBC010000022.1:0-4306 GCA_964354775.1 uncultured Dehalococcoidales bacterium | reverse complement strand
GTATAAGAAGGGAGAGGGAGTTTTACCCCGGGAGAAGGCCAGGGCGGGCTTCGTTTACCTCAGCCATTTTACCGCCGGTGGAGAGTTCTGGAGATGGCTGGACCACAATGGAATCGCCTTGATGCTGGAGGGACTGATACTGTTCAACCACCAGCATTACCGGATAGACACCTCAACCGTGGACACCATGCTCGATAGCTTAGCCGGGCAGGCACACAATATGATGATGACCAAGCAGATAAGGGGACCCCTGGACTATCCCGGGCAGTGGTTTGAAGACATAGCCACGCTGGCTAAAGACCTTAACATAGATTGCGCCATATACCTCGGCACTCTGGGATGCAAGAATACCTGGGGAGGCATCAAGGTGCTGATGCAGACAATCGAGGAGGAGCTGGGACTGCCGACGCTCATCATGCATTCCGATGCCTGGGATGACCGGGTAACTCCCTGGTCAACGCTAAGAGACCAGATTGAGGAGTTCGTGGACACGGTGGTGGTGCAGTGATTGTCGCTGGCTGCGATGTCGGCTCCCTGACCGCTAAAGCCGTTATAATGAACGGCGAGGAAATTCTCGCCGCGGAGATTATGGGGGTCAGGCCGAAGCCGGAGCAATCCGCCAGGGATGTTATGGAGAGGGCGCTGGAGAAAGCCCATCTTACCCTGAAAGATATCGACTACTGCGTCAGCACGGGTTATGGCAGGGAGAAGATTCCCTTCGCCAGGGACAACATAAGTGAAATCTCCTGCCACGGCAAGGGAGCGCACTGGCTTATCCCTTCGGTGAGGACGGTGATTGATGTCGGCGGTCAGGACTGCAAGGTAATCAGGGTTGATGCCACGGGGAAGCTCCAGAATTTTATCATGAACGATAAATGCGCTGCGGGAACGGGGAGGTTTCTGGAGGTTATGGCGAAGACGCTGGGGGTAAGGCTGGACGAGATTGGTCCTTTATCCCTCATGGCCAAAAATCCTGTGGTTATCACCAGTATGTGCAGCATCTATGCCCAGACCGAGGTGGCAGCATTCATTGCCGGGGAGGTAGACCGGCACGACCTGGCGGCGGGAATTACCCGGGCTATGGCGGAGAGAGTAAAGAGCCTGGCGATGAGAGTCGGCGTGGAGGAAGATGTGGTAATCACCGGAGGGGTGGCTAAGAATATCGGCGTGGTTAAAAGCCTGGAGGGAATGTTGCGGGTGAATACCAGGAAGCTCACCGTAGACCCTCAGGTCATGGGGGCTCTGGGAGGGGCGCTGTTCGCCAGGGAGAAAATCACCCCCAAAGGATAGGTCGGTGATTACCGCAGGATGTGATGTGGGAAGCCTGACCACCAAGGTGGTGATAATGAAGGACGGGGCGGTTATCGCCCACCACATCGTTGAAACGGGATTCAAGCCCGACCTGGCGGCAGAGAGTGCCCTGGAGGGGGCGCTTTCCCAGGCGGGTCTATCCCGGGGCGAGGTGGGATATTGCGTCAGCACCGGTGATGGCGGGAAAAATGTCTCCTTTGCCGGCAAGTATGTATCGCAGCTCCCCTGCCTTTCTAAGGGAAGTTACTTTTTTGTCCCTTCGGTCAGGACGGTGGTTGATGTCGGCGGTAACGCCACCAGGGCTATCAGCGTGGGTAAGGAGGGGAGAGTCCTGAGCTACCGGCTGAACGATAAATGCGCCGCCGGAGGAGGGAGGTTTTTTGATGTTCTGGCGGAAGCGCTGGAGGTGAAGCTCGACGACCTCGGTCCCCTGTCGCAGCAGTCAAAGAGCCCGCTGGAAATCGCCAGTCAGTGCACCGTGTTTGCTGAGTCCGAGGTCATATCTCTGCTTAACGACGGGAAGGATGTGGTGGATATAGTAGCCGGCGTTAACCGCTCAATATCCTCAAGGATAGCGAGCCTGGTCAGGAATGTCGGCATTAAGGAGGATGTGGTTATGACCGGGGGAGTAGCCCGGAATATCGGGGTGGTCAAGAGCCTGGAGGGATGGCTCGGTGTGAGCATAAAAATGGTGCCCCTAGACCCCAGGATTGTGGGGGCGGTGGGTGCCTCTCTACTTGCCGGGAAGGAGCTCGGGGAGGGGTGAAAGCATTTGACCCGGAGATTGGGCGGCTGAGGGAATATGTAGCCCAAAAGAGGGAAGCCGGTCGGAAGGTCAGGCGTCTGGACTCCGGGGAGGGAAAGAAGCAGGCAGGGTTTAGCACCGGGGGAAAGCCGACAATCGTTTTACGGGAGGATGCCTGGGTTGAGCTGGGAAACCCCGGGACTGCCTCTCTAGCCGTTGTCCTGCTGACGGAAAGTCTGGAGCTGGTCCACGACGGCGCTATCTCGCTGGTCGGTCCCGATATACCCCAAGCCCGGGGAAAGCTCCCCTTTGCCCAGGTCCTCCTCGCCGGGGCTACCCGGCTGAAGGACGAGGACTACCGCAAGCTGAACTCAGCCCAGTATGAGCTGGACTTGAAGGGCTATATGATTAAGAGCCTTCCCTCAGAGCTGAGCATCTGGAGCCGGGCGAGCCAGGACAGCGTCGGGGGCGGTCTTTCGCTGGAGGTGGTGGGAAAGGCGCTGGGCAATGCTCTTAAGTCGCGGTTTGACCTTCAATCGCTGGAGGTCATCTTTGTGACTTCAAGCGAGGACGATGTCAGGGAGCTGGGGGATATATCCCGTAAAGCGAGGCGAATACTGGGGGCGATGAACAAGATGGTAGAGGAGTTGTCCTTTGACTGCGCCACCTGCGAATATTCCGATGTCTGTAGCGAGGTCGTGGAGCTGAAGAAAATGAGGCGGGAGTTGATGAAATCCCGGTGAGGTAATGGCAGGCAAGGTTATTGCGGTGTGCGGGAAGGGCGGTGTGGGGAAAACTTTTTTAACCGCAGCGATGGTCAAGCTGCTCGCCGCTGAAGGCGGCTTGAAAATTCTGGCTATTGATGCCGACCCTTCCTTCGGTCTTGCCCCCGCCCTGGGGGTTAAAGCTAAAAAAACGGTCAGCGATATACGGAGCAATTTGATAGACGAAATTAAAAAGGGGAAGAGAACGGGGGATAAGTCCGAGCTGCTTTCCCGGCTGGACTATGAGGTCTTTGAGGCGCTGGTGGAAAATGCCCGCCTGGCGGTGCTGGCTATCGGCAGACCTGAAGACGAGGGCTGCTATTGCCAGGTGAACGAGCTTCTGAAAGAGATAATCACCAGCCTCTCGGTGAGCTTTGACCGGGTCTTGATTGACGGAGAGGCAGGCATAGAGCAGATAAACCGCAGGGTCATGAAAAGAGTGGACGAGCTGGTGCTGATAACCGATACCTCTGCCAAGGGGGTGAACGTCGTCCTGGCGATAAAAAAGCTCGTGGATGAGCGGCGGGCGGTGGAATGCCGCCGGATGGGGCTGGTGATAAACCGGGTGGGAAGCCAAAAAGAGGTGGACCGGATTTTAGGCGGCGTCTCCCTGGAGCTACTGGGATGGATTCCCGAGGACGAAATGGTACGGGAATACGATTTTAATGGCCGACCGATAGCCGATTTCCCCGATACCCTGCCCAGCCTGGTGGCGGTCCGCCAGATTTTAAAAAAGCTGGAGGCAAGCTCCTAAAGTCAAAAAGTGGACTAAAAGTCTATGGCATGGATTCCTGTTGCAACTGCCTTCGATGGTCATCTATTGTTTGTTGGGCCTCAAGTATCCTTCTAGCATGTTCAATGGCTTGTGTTTTAAGATGGGCTGTAGGAAATGGTAGAAGAAATTCCTCCTCAAATATCTCTCTCCTAATCTCAGGCTGACTAGCGGTGACCGCTAGATAGTAGATTTGACTTCTTACCGCCTCAGAGGACAAGACAGACCACAACAAGAGAGCCTCTTCCTCTGACTTCGGCCTGATACCGATAAAGCCAGTAGTGACGAGCGCACCATCAAAAGTTGGTGGAATTATGACAGTTGTGCCTCTAGAGCTGTTGTTCTTGGCAAAAACAATGTCACCAGTATGCGCCAGCAGTCGTCCACGAGTAGGCAGATTCTCAATGTAATCTTCCCGCCAGTTAACTATTGCCCCATACCTCGTCACATCGGTAATCTCAAAATACTTCATAATCTGACCATGTAGTTTCTTCACTTGGGGCTCGGTGAGTTCATTGATGATTTTAAGGTTGCTCCCCTGTTTAACTACGACTTTCCCCCGCTTCTCCGCAGTGCGAATCCGCTTTCTAAGTGCATCCAGCTCAAGAGCATAGTAGAAGGCATCCAACCGGTCTTTTAGTGCCTTAGCTGGCACAACGAAGACTTGAAGCGGGCATGCTAGTGGTTCGTCAGGAGATTGATTGTATATAACCT
>CAYHBC010000021.1:0-15795 GCA_964354775.1 uncultured Dehalococcoidales bacterium | reverse complement strand
CCCACAAAAACATCATGTCCAACGCCATCCAGAACGGTCTCATCCTTGGTCCCACCGCCGCCTTGACGGAGGGGGGCATCGCCATGCTCCTTGCTCTCCCCTTCTTCCATGTCTACGGTCACTGCATGCAGCACACCATGACCTACCTCGGCTTGATGCAGCTCCTGGTCCCCGACGCCCGCGACACCCATTCAATGGTGGAGCTAATCAGGGAGCATTATCCGGCGATGCAAATCGGCGTGCCCACCCAGTTTATGAAGCTGGCTGAGGAGGAGCTGAAGGGAGTAGGAATGCTGGCTATGTCCGGCTCGGCAGCACTGCCCCCCGAGACCCAGGAGAAATTCGAGCAGAAAAGCGGTGGCGGGGTAATGGAGGGATATGGGCTGAGCGAGCTTTCCCCGGTGACCCATCTCAACCAGTCCCTGTTTTTGAGGATGTTCGGGGGAAGAGCGCAATTAAAGCTGACGAACAAGCTCCTCCTGCTACCCGGCGTGATACCAATAGCGAACCGCATAATTAGAATGAGGGGGTATAAGAGTCAAGGAAAACTGCTGTATAAGCTTATCTCCCTACTGATGAAGGCTTCCCGCAAAACGCGGGTAACGAAAAGGCGGGAGAAAAGAGCCACCATCGGCATTCCCTTCCCCGACACCGAGGTGAAGGTCGTTGATGTTGACAGCGGGAAAACGCTCTCCTGGGGGGAAATCATCAAGGAAGGCAAGACCGGTGAGATGTGCCTCAAGGGACCGCAGAGGATGCTGGGCTACTGGCCTGAGCCGGGCAGCGGCTTTGATAACGAAGGTTATGTCCACACCGGCGATGTGGTCCGCGTTGATAAAAGCGGATATTTCTACATCGTGGACCGGACAAAGGACATGGCAATTGTTTCCGGCTTCAAGGTATATACCCGGGAGCTGGACGACCTCATCTACTCCCATCCAGCGACCGCGATGGCTGCCGCCGTCGGCGTGCCCGACCCCGAGAGACCGGGCAGCGAGAGAATCGCCCTTTTCATCCAGCTCCGTCCCGACTACAAGGGAAAGGTAACCACAGAGGAGTTCATTGAATACCTCAAGGACAAAGTTGCTAAATACGCTGTCCCTAAATATGTCCGCTTCGTAGAGGAGATGCCCCTGACCGAAGTCCAGAAGGTGAACAAGAAGCTCCTCCGCGAAAATGCCAAGGAGCTCCTGGGACTACCGTAATAAAAAAAGGCAAAAATCAAAATGCAAAATGACAGAGCAAAAATTAAAAACCAAGGTATTTTTACATTTTGAATTGTTCCGTTGGCTAACGGATTGATTTTTTATCTTTGATTTTTGATATTTCCTGGGTTGGGGGATTATGATTTACCACCGCTCTTTACAGCTAGCCCGAAACTTTTATTGCTATATCTGGCAGGGTATGGGAAATAACTGCAATACCAGCTTGTGGTCCAATGTCCTGCGGGGGAAGCGACCTCATGTGATGGTTGACCCGGGGCATATCCATGATGAGCTCGGTGAGCCCTGCCTGGACTCCCTGGCTCAGGCTATGGAAAAAAACCGGCTGAGCCTTGACGATGTGGGGCTAATCATCATTACCCACATTCACCCCGACCATTTTGAAGCCGCCCCAGCCATCGTGGAAAAGTCCCCCGATAACGAAAACATCCTCATCGCTTTGTCCCGGGAGGAAGCCGACTTCTACCACAACCTCGGGAACAGGTTTTACCCCCGGGCTGAGGGGCGTGGCGCCGCACTAGCAGAGGCTCACTCCCTTCTTTACCTCAAGGAAGGTGACTTAAGCCTGGGCACCGATAACAAGCTCAATATCCAGGTCCTGCTTACCCCGGGGCATTCCCCGGGCTCGATTTCGCTCTACTGGAAGGAGAAAAAGGTGCTAATCAGCGGCGATGTGGTCTTCTTCTCCAGCATCGGCAGAACTGACCTCCCCGGAGGCAGCCCTTCGGCGCTGCGCGAGAGCCTCGCCAGGTTATCACAGCTGGATGTGGAATACCTCATTCCCGGTCACTCTACCCAGCAGGGAAAGCTCATCACCGGCAAAGAAGAGGTTTCCCGGAACTTCCAGATGGTCAGGATGTTCATTTAGCGATGGAGATAGACCCGAGAGTTAAATACGCCATAGAGCATACCGAGGTAGTCCGACTTCCCCGGCAAAATCTGGCTACCTTCGGCAGCACCTTCATCTACTACTATATGGTCACCGCGCTGACCGCAAGCGTTAATGTCGTCAGGGAGGGAAATGTAATCGCCGAGAGACCGAGGATTGTTACTCCCGTTTATCTGACCCGGTTGGAAGGCTTCAGCGAGCAGGCAAGAAGCTACCTCCAGGCAATGGTGGCAAGATACCCCAATGAGCCCGGCATTTTCTACCGCTATAAAAATGAAGCCCGGGAAATGAACGTCGTTCCCGAGTCCATGACAAACCTGATAGACAAGCTAAACGAAAGAATAACCGCGCAAAATAATCCCCTGAGCACCATAATTAAAGGCGTGGAAGAGCTCTGGGATGTATCGCTGATGCTCTTTATCTACGAGCTGACCCGGAAGTCGTTATACGACAACATCCTTGACTTCCAGAGGAGAGGGGCGCTGAATATCGACTCCGCCGGAGTGCCTGAGGATGCCCGAAATTTTATTGAGGAGCTTTTTGCCCTGGTAAGCCGAGATATCTCCCGAGCCCCCGAGTTGGTCGCCGAGCTAAAGAAGTGGGGGCTATTTGAGGAATACCAGGACAGGTTCTTTGCCCTTTTTAGAAGATAGCGCTACCTTATTGCCAAAAAGTTGCCAACTGTGCTAGATTAGATAAGTTCATGACTGAAAACACTACGGTAAAGGAACTTTTAGAGGCCGGGGCTCATTTCGGGCACCTCACCAGCGCCTGGCATCCCCGGATGAAAGACTACATCTTCACCCAGCGCAACGGCATCCACATCATTGACCTGGAGAAAACAGCAGTGATGCTGGAGCAAGCCTGCGCTTTTGTTCGAGATTTAGCCGCCAACGGGCAGACCATCCTTTTTGTCGGCACTAAACGGCAGGTTCAACAAATAATTGAGGAAGAGGCTACCCGGTGCGGAATGAACTATGTTAACCAGCGATGGATTGGGGGGCTATTGACCAACTTCGAGGTAATACAGGCTCGAATTAACTACCTGGTTAACCTTGAAGACCAGCAGTCAAAGGGAGAGCTGGCTCGCCTCTCAAAGAAGGGACGGGCAAAGGCGGAAAAAGAGATAATTCGCCTGAATATGAAGATAGGCGGCTTCAAGGAGATGACCACCCCGCCTCAAGCCCTGTTTATCACCGATATGGTCAAGGATAAAATCGCTCTCTCCGAGGCGAAGAAGCTCGGTATTCCCGTAGTTGCCATAGTGGACACCAACTGCAATCCTGGGGAGGCTGACTATCCCATACCGGCTAACGACGATGCCGTTAAAGCGCTCAGATTGATTTGCAACAAAATAGCCGACGCCGTGATTGAAGGCAAGCAGATAAGAGAGCAAGGACAGCTGGAAGTCGCCGGCGTTGAAAGCCCCGGGGCAGGAGAGGGCATTGAACCCCTGGCTACTTACTCCTTCAGTCCCGAGGAGAAAGCCGCCGGGGAGGTAGTCAAAGGAGTGCCCGAGGAGCCCTCCGAGGAGAAGCCGCCCGATGAAAGTGTCCCCTGAATCCATAAAAGAGCTGAGGGAGAGGACGAGCGCCGGGGTGCTTGATTGCAAAGAGGCGCTAGTGGAGGCTCACGGCAATATTGAAAAGGCAATTGAAGTCCTCAGGGAGCGGGGACTGTCGGTGGCGAGAAAGAAGATGGAACGCGTCACCACCGAGGGAATAATTCAAACTTACGTTCACCACACCGGCAAGATAGGCGCCCTGATAGAGCTGAATTGTGAATCGGACTTCGTCGCCCGGACCGACGAGTTCCGGCAGCTCGCTTATGACATCGCCATGCAGGTTGCCGCAACCTCTCCCCGGTTTATCACCACCAGGGAAATCCCTGAGAAGGAAAAGAATGTCAACCCCCAGACCGACTGCCTGGTCAATCAACCCTTCATCAAGCAGCCGGAAAAGAGCGTCCAGGAAATTATTGCCGAGACCATTGCCAAAGTAGGGGAGAATATAAAGGTATCACGGTTCGCCAGATTCGAGCTGGGCAATTACTAGCCCGTCATCTGGCGGAGGGAGAGGCGAGAACAATGCCCGAGGTAATCACCGAGCTAGCCGCCAGAATGCAAAATGTCGTTGAGGCTCTTTCCCGCGAGTTTGCCTCCATCCGCACCGGGCGAGCTACTCCGGCGCTGCTGGACAACATAATAGTTGACTACCAGGGTGAAGCCATCCCCCTGCGCCAGCTGGCTAATATAACTGTGCCTGAAGCCAGCCTCATCATCATTCAACCCTGGGACCGCAACATGGTGAAAGCCATCGAGAAGGCAATCCTCAAAGCCAATATCGGCGTTAGCCCCACAAGCGATGCTAATTTAGTCCGGGTGGCTATCCCCCCGCTGAGCGAGGAACGCCGCGTCGAGCTGGCAAAACTGCTGACCGGCAGGGTGGAGGACTACCGGGTGATGCTGCGCAACCTGAGGCGGGATGCCATCGGGAAAATAAGGAAAATGGAGCGGGACAGGGAGCTCTCGCAGGACCAGCTTAAAAACACCACCAGGCAAATCGACCAGCTCACCAGCGACTTTGTAGACCGGGTAAACCAGGTGGGCAAAGACAAGGAAAAGGAAATAAAGGAGATATAAATAAGGGTCTATAGAGATTGCTTCGTCGTCCGTCAGCCGACGGACTCCTCGCAATGACAAAAAGGGGCATTGCGCTCTTTTTCCATGTCATTGCGAGCCCGTTAGCTAACGGGCGTGGCAATCCCAAGAAAAGGCAAAATGACACAGCAAAAATCAAAAACTAAAGTATCTTTGCATTTTGAATTGTAATTTTGATTTTTTATCTTTGATTTTTGATGTCGTTCCCAATCCCCCTCCCTCTAACTCCCTCCCACCAGGGGAGGGAGAATAAAAATACCCTCTCCCTTGACGGGAGAGGGTCAGGGTGAGGGTGAAGAAGTCTTTACGCCAGCATTGCCAATAGCTTAATATGACAGGCAAAGCATGCTCAAGCAAAGAATTATCACCGCCGCAGTAGCCCTACCGCTCATCATTCTCGCCGTCTGGTTCGGCGACCCCTACTTCAGCCTTTTCTTTGCCGCAGCCTCGGCAGTGGGCGCCCTGGAGTTCTACCGCATGGTGTCCCAATCAGGCAAGGGGCATCCCCTGACCTACTTCGGCTTATTATGGGCGGTGGCGCTCACCTTAAGCCCCCTGGGACTTCACTACCTCAATATTAACCTGCTGCCCCCCATTATCTCGGCAGCGGTGATGCTCTCCCTGCTGGGAATATTGCTCCGCCCGGGGCGAGAAAGGGCCTTCCCTGACTGGGCCTGGACGGCCGCCGGCGCCTTATACATCGGCTGGCTATTGAGCTACTGGCTCAACCTGAACCTGCTTTCCCAGGGGCGGGAGTGGGTTTATCTTGCCCTGCTCACCGTATTCGCCAATGACAGCGGCGCCTACTTCATCGGAAGAAGATGGGGCAAGCGCAAGCTGGTTCCCGGGATAAGCCCCGGCAAGACCCGGGAGGGAGCGCTGGGCGGCTTATTAAGCAGCCTCGGTGGCTCGGCTATCGTATTCCTGCTCCTGGAGCGCTTCTTGGCTTTTTCCCTACCCTGGTGGCAGGTCATTCTCCTCGGCTTTCTCATCAGTCTCTTCGCCCAGCTTGGCGACGCGGTGGAGTCCCTGCTCAAGCGCAACCTGGAGGCTAAGGATGCCGGTTACTTGCTGCCCGGTCACGGCGGCGCCCTCGACCGCCTCGACAGCCTCATCTTCGTCGCCCCGGTGGTATACTGTTATGTAATATGGATAACAGGATAAAAAAAATCGCCGTCCTGGGCTCAACGGGCTCCATCGGGCAGCAAGCCCTGGAGGTAATTCGTGCCTTCCCCGCTAAATTCAAGGTAGTTGGACTGGCAGGAGGTAAAAATACCGACCTCCTCAAGCAGCAGGTTGAAGAATTCCGACCCGCAATATTCTATTGCTCCGCCGCAGCCGACTTTGCCCCCCGGGGGGAGTTCCTGCCCCCGGAGGAAATGGCGCGCCACGCTGATGTTGACCTCGTTATCGTGGCCACATCGGGCAAGGCGGGACTGCTCCCCACCATGGCGGCCCTGAAGGCAGGCAAGACGGTTGCCCTGGCAAACAAGGAAGCTCTGGTGATGGCCGGCGACATCATTACCGCCGCAGCCCGCCGCCACCACGCCCCAATCCTCCCCATTGACAGCGAGCACAGCGCCATCTGGCAATGTCTCCGCGGCGAAAAAAGCAAGCCTCACCGCCTCTTCCTCACCGCCTCGGGAGGACCGTTTTACCACTATCCCCCCTCACAGCTAAGCCGGATAACCGTGGAGCAAGCCCTCCACCACCCCACCTGGAAAATGGGCCAAAAGGTTACCATTGATTCCGCCACGCTGATGAACAAAGGGCTTGAGGTTATTGAAGCCCGCCACCTCTTTGCCGTTCCACTGGAGAAAATTGAGATATTAATTCATCCCCAGTGCATCGTTCACTCCCTCGTTGAGTTCGCCGACGGCTCAATGAAGGCGCAGCTCAGCTTTCCCGATATGCGCCTGCCAATCCAGCAGGCTCTCTGCTATCCTGAGCGGCTGCCCAATCCCGAGCTACCCCGCCTTGACCCCTTAGCCAGCGAAATGAGCTCCTTGAGCTTTGAGCCGGTGGACTACGAGCAGTTCCCCTGCCTCAAACTAGCCCGGGACGCCGCCAGGCGGGGAGGGACGTATCCCGCGGCGCTCTGCGCCGCCGACGAGGTAGCCGTAGAGCTTTTCCTCCAGGAAAAAATCGGCTTCACCGACATCGCCACAATAGTAAGCCGGACGCTGGAGCAGCATCAAAGCACCACCCAGCCCTCGCTGGAAGAAATCCTCGCTGCCGATGAGAAGAGCCGGGAAACAGCGCTACATATAGCCCGTCAGGTGAGCTTATGTCCCTTGTAATCGCCATCATTATCTTCTTTGTCATGCTCGGAGCACTGGTGCTGGTACACGAGTTCGGGCATTTTATCGTCGCCAAGCGCAGCGATGTCGGAGTGGAGGAGTTCGGCATCGGCTTTCCGCCGCGGCTTATCGGCATTAAGAAAGGGGAAACGATATATTCCCTGAACCTCGTGCCTCTGGGAGGATTTGTCAAGTTGCTGGGAGAAGAAGACCCTACTGAGCCCCGGAGCTTCGCCAGCAAGAGCGTGGGCACCAGGGCGGCTATACTCGCCACCGGACCCTTGATGAACCTGCTTTTGCCCATAGTCCTCTGCTCCCTTATTTTTATGTTCCCCCACGATGTCCTGATGGAGCAGATTCAGGTGGAGGAGGTAGCGGCGGGCTCACCGGCAGCCCAGGCGGGCATAGCGCCGGGGGATATCATCCTCCAGTTTAATGGACGCGAAATCGCTAACCGCGCCGAGCTGAGCTACTACACCCGGCTCGCCCTCGGCTCGGAGGCGAGCCTGCTGGTTCAAAAGACTGACGGCAGCGAGGAGGAAGTCACCCTGGTGCCGAGATGGAAACCGCCTGAAGGCGAGGGCTCCCTGGGAATCACCGCTATCGCTACCGAAGGCAGCCAGCAGCTCGTCCGCCAGTCCTACCCTCTCTGGGCAGCGACCATGCTGGGGACACAGCGCTGCGGGGAAATACTGGTCCTGTTCCGAAACGGGATACGGCTGTGGCTTATCGGAGAGGCGACTCCCCAGCTGGCGGGACCGGTAGGCATCGCTCAAATGACCACCGAGGTGGTTGAAGCGGGGGTCGTCCCCGTGATTGTCTTCACCGCCCTTATCAGCCTGAACCTGGGAATAATCAATCTGCTCCCCCTCCCCGCCCTGGACGGCGGCAGAATCGCCCTCCTCCTCGTGGAGCTCGCCCGGCGGGGAAAGCGGGTATCGCCCCAGGTGGAGCACCTGGTCAACACCATCGGCTTTGCCCTCCTCATCCTGCTCCTCTGCGTAATTACCTACTTTGATATCGCCCGCATCATCGCCGGAGAAAGTCTGCTCAAATGGTAGTGCGAAGAAATTCCACCCCCTTGAAAATCGGCACGGTTACCGTCGGCGGCGGTGCCCCTGTTGCCGTCCAGTCAATGACCAAGACCGACACCCGGGATATTAACGCCACCATAAGCCAGCTCAAGGAGCTGGAAGAATGCGGCTGCGAGATAGTCCGAATAGCCGTCCCCGACAGGGAGGCGGCGGAGAGCCTCCCGGCACTCAAAAAGAATACCTCGCTGCCCCTAATCGCCGACATCCACTTTGACTATCGCCTCGCCCTGGCTTCCCTGGAGGCTGGTGTCGACGGACTCCGCCTCAATCCCGGCAACATCCGGGACAGGGAGCAAATCTCAGCGGTGGTATCCGCCGCCAGGGAAAGGGAAAAGCCCATCCGCATCGGGGTAAACGCCGGCAGCCTCCCCGGGGACTTTGAGCCCGACCTCCCCCTCTCCCGGCGGCTGGTGGACCTCGCCCTGGAGCAAATAAGGCTTATGGAAGCGCTGGACTTCAATTTAATAAAGGTCTCCTTAAAAGCCTTTGACGTCCCCACCACAGTCCAGGCTTATCAGCAGCTCGCCCGTAAAGTCCCCTACCCCCTGCATCTCGGCATCACCGAGGCAGGACTCCCCCCGGCGGGGGCAATCCGCAGCGCCCTGGGCATCGGCATACTCCTTTACCAGGGCATCGGCGACACCATCCGCGTCTCCCTCTCCGCCCACCCCTGCCAGGAGGTCTGTGCCGGCTACGAAATACTGAAAAGCCTCGGACTCCGCCAGCGGGGTCCCGTCCTGGTAAGCTGCCCTTCCTGCGGGCGGGCCGATGTTGATATAATCTCCCTGGCTGAAGCGGTGAGCCAGCGCCTGGAGAAAATTGACCAGCCGGTCAAGGTCGCCGTTATGGGCTGCGTGGTCAACGGCCCCGGCGAGGCGAAGGACGCCGATGTCGGCATCGCCTGCGGCAAAGGCAAAGGCGTTATCTTCCGCAAGGGCGAAATCGTCCGCACCGTTGCGGAAAAGGACTTCCTGGAAGCCCTTATGTCCGAGGTGGAGAAATGCAAAAATAAAAAATAAAAATGCAAAAATACAGAGCAAAAGTTGATAAATTTTTACATTTTAAGTTGTCATTTTGACTTTTGACCTTTGATTTTTAATTTTATGTGAGGTGAAATGCGCTTCAGTAAACTTTTCGGCAAGACCTTGCGGGAGGTGCCGGCAGAGGCGGAGAGGTTTTAGAGATGGGAGACGGAACAAAAGAAAGTCCCCTTACCCGCGAAGATGTGCTCCGGTTAATCCAGGAAAACGGCGGAACAGCCGCAGGGCTTAACCTTTCAGGGAAAATATTCCAAGTCGGGATTGACCTGGGTACACTTGACCTCCGGGGAATAATTCTCCGGGGCGCCACTCTGGTGAGCGCTCGCCTTGAAAGAGCTTATCTAGAGAATGCTCGCCTTGAAAGAGCTATTTTAGAGGATGCTCACCTTGAAGGAGCTTATTTATCGGGTGCCCGCCTTGAAGGAGCCACTTTATTCAATGCTCACCTTGAAGGAGCCTATTCATCCAATGCTCACTTTGAAGGAGCTATTTTAGTGGGCGCTCGCCTGGAAAGAGCTGATTTAGGGGATGCTCACCTTGAAGGAGCTATCTTAGGAGGCGCTCACCTTAAAGGAGCTAAGTTAGGGGGCGCTCGCCTTGAAAGAGCCGATTTAGGAGGTGCTCACCTTGAAGGAGCTTATTTATCGGGGGCTGAATTTTCGCCTGATACCAAACTGGAAGATGTGGACTGGGGAAACTACGTTCTGGGCGAGGAGAAGGCGGGTGACCTCTACCCCGCATCGCATACCTACCGCCGCCTGAAGCAGTGGCATACCAATGCCGGCATGTATGACCGTGCCGGAGAGTTCTTCTTCCGGGAGATGGAAGCCAGAAGAAAGAATTACTGGTGGGGGAATGGTCAGCGCAAGCCTTCCCGAGATTTATTCCACCCCTTCAAGCCCAAGAACCTGTTAAGAGCCTTATTCCCCAGAAAACCATTTCCCTGGGTCTGGTCTACACTCCTCTCCTCTCTCTGCGGTTACGGCGAAAGACCTTTAAGGGCGGTTATATCAGCAGTTGTAGTTGTATCGGGCTTAGCAGCAGCCTACTATTTCTGGGGCTCATTCAGCTCATCTTCACCTTGGGATACTTTGTATTATAGTGTTGTTTCATTCGTTTCCTTAGGCTACGGTAGATGGGCACCGCAGCCCTCGGGTTGGGTAAAAGGAGTGGGAGCAGCTGAAGCCTTCATAGGTTTTTTCATTATGGCATTATTCCTGATAACCTTTACCCGAAAAATGACCCGATAAGGGGAAGTATGAAGGGGCAAAGCCCCTTAAAAATCACCCGACTAAGGGGGTGAGGTAGAAAAAATGCAAAGAGCAAAAATAAAAATGCAAAAATACAGAGCAAAAGTTAAATTTTTTTGCATTTTAAGTTGTCATTTTGACTTTTGATTTTTAATTTTATAAGGTGAGGTGAAATGCGCTTCAGTAAACTTTTTGGCAAGACTCTACGGGAAGCACCGGCGGAAGCGGAAAATATCAGCCATCAGCTATTGCTCCGCGCCGGGATGATTGCCCCCATAGCCGCTGGCATCTATTCCTACCTGCCTTCGGGCTGGCGGGTGCTCCGCAGGATAGAGGGCATAATCAGGGAGGAGATGGACAATGCCGGCGGTCAGGAGGTGATGCTCCCCACGCTCCAGCCCTTTGAGCTGTGGCAGCAGTCGGGACGGCATACCTCCTTCGGGCAGACGATGTTCACCCTCACCGACCGCAAAGAGCACAAGCTGGTTCTGGGACCCACCCACGAGGAGGTGATTACCGAGCTCGCCCACCGGTATCTCCAGAGCTACCGCGACCTCCCCCTCCTCGTTTACCAGATACAGAACAAGTTCCGCGACGAGCCCCGTCCCCGCGGCGGACTGCTCCGGGTCCGCGAGTTCATCATGAAAGACCTCTACAGCTTTGATGCCGATGAAGCCGGGCTTGACGGAAGCTATGACCGGATGACCCGGGCTTACCAGAATATCTACGCCCGCTGCGGCATTCCCGCCTCGCTGGTGGAAGCCGACAGCGGCGCTATCGGCGGCAAGGAGTCTCACGAATTTATGGTCCTCTCCGGGACGGGCGAGGACGAGTTGGTCCTCTGCCCCCAGTGCGGCTACTCCGCCAATACCGAGAAGGCTCAGTTCTCCAAAGCAAAAGATGTCATTGCGACCCTGAACGAAGTGAAGGGGAAGCAATCTCTTCCCCGGGAGGAAATCGCCACCCCCGAAAAGGAGAGTATTGAAGAGGTGGCGGAATTCCTGGGAGTGCCCCCGGAGCAGACGCTCAAAGCGGTGTTTTATGCCGCTGACGGGGAGTTCGTCTTCGTGGCTATCCGGGGCGACCTTGAGGTAAACGAGACCAAGCTCAGGAATACCCTGAAGTGCACCGAGCTCCGGCTCGCCACCGAGGTTGAGGCGACCGAAGCGGGCATCGCAGTAGGCTTTGCCTCGCCCATCGGGCTGAGGGGAATTAAGGTCGTCGCCGACGACTCCATAACCCAGGGCGCCAATTTCATCGCCGGCGCCAATAAGCCGGGCTCCCATTTCAAGAATGTCAACTACCCCCGGGACTTTGAGGTGGACATAGTGACGGACATCGCCCTGGCTCACCAGGGCGACCGCTGCCCCAGGTGTCCGGGCAAGCTATCCGTGGCGCGGGGCATTGAGGTGGGGCATATCTTCAAGCTGGGCACTTTCATCAGCGAGAAGCTGGGGGCTTCCTTTCTCGGTCAGGATGGCGTATCCCGACCTGCGGTGATGGGGTGCTACGGCATCGGGCTGGGAAGGCTGCTGGCGGCAATCGTGGAGCAGAACCACGACGACCGCGGTATTACCTGGCCCTTATCGGTAGCCCCTTACCAGGTCTACCTCTGCCCTCTCCAGATGAATAACCCCGAGGTCGCCTCCACCGCCGAAAAAGCCTGCCGGCGCCTCGAGGCTGCCAGGATAGCGGTGCTCTACGATGACCGCGACGAATCGCCGGGGGTGAAGTTCAACGACGCCGACCTCCTGGGAATACCGCTGCGGCTGACGATAAGCCCCCGCACCCTGGAGAAGAAGAGCATTGAAGCCAAGTGGCGCACCGAGAAGGAAACAAGTCTGCTGCCTTTAGAAAAGCTCGCCGCCGGGGTCAATAAGCTGCTGCGGGGAAAAGCTACTCGTTCTTAGTCTTAACTCGCTGCTCCCGCCAGGCAGCAATAAATATCAGGATAATGCCGAGAGCAATACAGGTCACAATCTTGGCTATCTTGGGGATATCCATGCTTATGAAGAAACCGATGGTAAAAATACCGCTGCCCCAGCAGAGTCCATACATTACCATGTGGGCTTTAATTGGCTTCTCCTTGGCAACACGCCAAACCACCCATCCGCCGAAAACCATAAGCAAAACTACCGCTAGTATTCCTAGTAACCCTTCTTCCATTTTATAACCTCAACAAACGCCGGTATGCTCCCACACTAAACTACCGCCCGGTGCTCTCAAAATATTTACCCAGGAAAGCAAACAAGCCGACACAAAGAAGAAGACAGACTAATTTGCCCCAATCAGGAAGATATTGATATTTTATATATTCTCCTTCTGCCAGATAAGCTACGCCAGCAATACAAAGAATAAAGCCAAAAGCATATAAAATATAAACTCTCCTCACCAATCTCCTCACCTTGTGCCTAAGTGCACGTTAACGATAAATATAACTACGATAATGATAACACAGGCTATCGCTAGAGATAAATAAAGCCTTTCTTTCTTCAACTTCCTAAGCTAGCCTCTGATTTTCGATATAATTTACTCCACCTCTACCAGCTAAGTATAGCTTAATACTCGACTTTTCACCCGGTTAACTAACGCCTAGTTCCTGGCGTAACGCAGCTATCATTTGCTCCTCGACCATGAGAAGTTCCTCATCGGTTAAATTATGGCTGAGCGACTGAAGGTGAATCTCTATATAGAAGGTTGCGTTGCCCGTAGTGGCATTATAATAGGAGTCATATTGAGTAACCTCGGTTACCCACGGCATACTTTTGATTATACCTTCCACTTCCCAATACTCTGTTTGAGCATCCACCTCAACGGGGATAATCCAGATAGCAAAAAAACACCTTGTATCCACAATTATATCTCGTTCCACCTCCCCCTGTTGCACCTTCACCGTACACTCCTCCACATCACATCCCAGTTCATGTGGTTTAAGCTCCTTGGTATCAAAATCCCATTCTACTATTACCTTACCGAACGGTTTTATCCTCACATCCTGGGAAAATAATTCCATTGCTTTTACATCTCCCACCCACAGCGAAGCCTGGAGAGGAGCGGAATACGGGGAAAGACGGCGATTGCTGAGCTCATAGCGAAAGTGAACTACCCCTCCACACTCGACCTTTACCAGAGGGGACTCTGGGATATCCTCCAAGATTCTACAAGGTCCTGCTGTCCACTCACGCTCCCCCGCCGTTACATAAATAGTGTCGTAAACACCCCAACGGCTATTAACGCCAAATATGATTAATATGCTTACAAGGCCAATAAAACAGGCTATCGCCAGGTATAAATAAAGCCTTCCCCTCACTCCCGTAACTTCCCCCCCAGCTCCCGGCCCAGCCGGTCCACCATCTCCTGCTGGATTTCGTTGACTTCCTCGTCGGTCAGGGTATGCTCCGGCGACTGATACACCATCCTTACGGCAAAGGACTTCTTTCCCCGGGCTACCTGCTCCCCCCGGTAAAGGTCAAACAGGGTGACTTCGGTTACCCGCGGGAAGCTCCTGATTATGCTCTCCACCTGCTGGTAGCCCACTTCCTCGTTCACCACCAGGGCGATGTCCCTGGAGACGGCAGGGAAGCGGTAAACCGGGGCGTATCTTCTCTCCTCCAGGGGCTTGCCCAGCACCCTCTCCACATCAATTTCAACAAGGCAGACCGTCCCCGAAAGCTCAAAGCCCTCCGCCACCCCGGGGTGCAGCAGTCCCAGAACGCCGAGCCTGTCGCCGTCGCTGACTACCTCGGCGCAGGGGGACAGGCTCCGGTCGCCAGCGGGCTTGAACTCCGCACTGATTCTCAACCCCCACAGCAGGGCTTCCACCACCCCCTTAGCGTCATAGAAGTCAAGCTCGCCCTTCTCGCCCCTCCAGGACAGGCTCGACCGCGAACCGCTGAGCACAGCACAAAACATCTCCTTTTCCTCGGGAAGCTCCTTTCCCCGGGGCAGGAACACCTTGCCCAGCTCAAACAGCCTTATCCCTCCCTGCTCCGACTTCTGGTTCTCTGCCAGTGCCGCCAGCAAGCCGGGACGCAGACCGGGGCGCAGATACTCCTGCTCCCGGGACATCGGGTTAGCCACTTTCAGAGGCTCGGTCTCCCGCTCGCCGCAAGCCCTCTCTATCTTCTCCAGGCTGACCAGGGAATAGGTCAACACCTCCTGGAAGCCCAGACCGAGCATAATCTCCCGCATCCTCTCTCTCAGCCTGAGCCTGGGGTTTGGTTCCTGCGGCGGCAAGGTAGCGCTGAGCCTGGTGACGGGGACTTTGTCATAGCCGATAAGGCGCACCACCTCCTCCACCAGGTCGGCGTTGCCGGTAATATCGCTGCGCCAGTAAGGAGCGGTTACCGTTATTTGCGGAGATTTGACATTTTGCGAGCACTCAAAGCCCAGGGAAGCCAGCACCCGCCTCATCTCTTCAACATCCACCTCCATCCCCGCTAACCGCTTCACCTCCGCGGTGGAAATCAAGAGCCCTTGAGCTTCCCCCCTCCCGGGATAAACATCAATCACTCCCTTCGCCACCCTGCCCCCGGCAAGCTCCTGGAACAGCCGGGTAGCCCGCTTGAGCGCCACCGGGGGCAGCTCCCGGCTCAGTCCCTTTTCAAAGCGGATTGACGCCTCGCTGGGAAGCTGAAAATGTCTCGCTCCCCGGCGGATGGTCGCCCGGTCAAAGTTCGCTGCCTCCAGCAAAATCGCCGTGGTCTTCCCGGTGACCTCGGTGTCCAGTCCCCCCATAATGCCGGCGATGGCAACGGGCTCCTTCTCGTCAGCGATGACCAGTATGTCCTCGTTAAGCTCTCGCTCCACCTCGTCCAGGCTGGTCATCTTCTCGCCCTCCACGGCGCAGCGGACGATTATCCTCTGCCCCTTGAGCTTATCGTAATCAAAGGCATGCAGGGGCTGACCGTATTCCAGCATCACGTAGTTGGTGATGTCGACGACATTGTTTATGGGACGCATCCCGTAGCTTTTCAGCCGTTCTTGCATCCACTGTGGCGAAGGGGCTATGGTGACCCCCCGGACCAGGCTGGCGCAGTAGCGGGGGCATAAGTCCCGAGCAGCTATATCAACCCGAACAAGGGACTTTACCGGCGGCTCTTCCTCCTGGTAGTCATCGGGGGGCAGATGGACTTTTTCCCCGGTAAGAGCGGCGACCTCCCTGGCGATGCCGATTATACACAGGCAGTCGGGGCGGTTGGGGGTTACCTCCAGGTCCAGGATGGTATCGCCCAGGTATTCACCCAGAGGCGCGCCCAGAGGCGCCTCCGGGGGCAGGACCATTATCCCTTCGTGGTTCTGGGAAATCCCCAGCTCTTTCTCGGAGCAGACCATCCCCTC
>CAYHBC010000020.1:0-16350 GCA_964354775.1 uncultured Dehalococcoidales bacterium | reverse complement strand
TGTCCCTGTAGCTCAATCGGACAGAGCGGCTGCCTTCTAAGCAGCGGGTTGCGGGTTCGAGTCCCGCCAGGGACGCCAGATAATCCGTATTTAGACTAAGTAAAAAATTTCGTCAGAGGAATGAACTGGGAGAGCCTAATCAGCTTCATAGTCGCCATCCTGGTGATGGCTGGTCTGCCCCTGGCTCTGCTCAGGAGAAAGAAGGCAGGCGCCCGCAAAAAGGAGGAGCTTTTCCAGCGTCTTATGGAAATAGGAGCTAAGGCTTCCCTTACGGAGCAGGGCGACGGGCGGGAGAAAATAGGACCGAGCCGCGCCTCGGGGCAGAGGTCGGAGGGAATTATCCAGCTTGAAGGGGGAAACATCGACTCCATAAACATCATCAGCGCCAGCGGCGAGCACGGGTTAAATTACTTCCTGGACTACCTGGTGAAAAGCCCCAACATAACCGGAAGCCGGAGATTAAAGAAGACCTGGCTTACCAGGAAGAGGAGCTCGCTTTTGTGGGGCAGGGTGGTTGACGTCCGGTGGAAGGGAGATAAATCGCTATCCCAGAGCCTCAACTTCGATTACCGCTTGAAAGACCGGCTGCTTAAACCCGACGCCGGACTACCGGGCATCCAGCTTTTCCCCGAGCCGGGGCAGGGATATGCCCGGATAAGGACCCCTTACGCCCTTCCCACTGCCGAGACGCTGGAAACGCTGGACATCATCGCCCGCCATGCCAGGTCATGGTAACGCCCTGGTAGCTACTATAATAGCAGAAAACCAGGCACTCCCCTCTCACTTCAGCTTTTCAGCGCTTTCTTGGGAATATTATTCCACAGGCTCACTTTGTTAAGGATATCATTCAGAGTCCCTTTAGCTAGAACCCTGTGCGCTGAGACGGTAATGTTGTGTTCACCTAAAGGTGTAACTTTCCTGAGTCGGATGTGGCTTCCTCTTTGCCGGATAACCTGATAGTCCAGACGCTGAAGAAGTCTAACTATATCAGCGCCGCTAACTTGTGGGAGCTTTGGCATTCGCTAGTTTCACTTCGGATAGAGTCAGAATGGTGATAGGCTCATCCGTCTCGCCATAATGAACGGATACTGCTTCCTTAATGTTCTGGTATAAATCCTCCAGTGTATCGCCCTGAGTAAATATATCCTCTCCCATTCCTCGAGCACACCAAAATTCACCGTCAAAATAAATCTCTATCTTTACCAGCATATCTATACCCCCTAAAATCCATCCCCATTATAGCAGAAAACCCGAAATTAGAAGCCTGGGGATTTTATACCGCGGCAGGGATAACCGGTTTGTCCCCCTCACCCCTCAATCATCTCCTTGGTGCTGGGGACCCTGCCCTTGATTCGGGGGTCGATGCGGGTGGCGGAGTCCAGGGCTCTGGCGAGAGCCTTGAACACCGCTTCGGCTTTGTGGTGGTCGTTTATGCCGGCGATGACCCTGGCGTGGAGGTTGATTTTAGCCTCGGCGGCGAAGGAGACCAGGAAATGGCGCACCAGGTCGGAGGACAGCTCGCCGATTTTCGCCTCGGTAAAGGTTATATCCAGCACGCTGTAGGGTCTTCCCCCGATATCCACCGCCACCATCGCCACGGTATCGTCCATAGGAACAACCCCGTGCCCCATCCGGACGATGCCTTCCTTCTTCCCCAACGCCTGGTTAAGCGCCTTGCCCAGTGAGATGGCGACATCCTCCACAACGTGGTGCTGGTCGGCGCCGGTGGCGGAAATTTTGAGGTCGAATATCCCGTGCCGGGCAAGCTGGGACAGGAAGTGGTCCAACATCCTTATCCCCGTGGTAATCTCAAACTCCCCCTTGCCGTCGATATTCAGCTCCACCCTGACATTTGTCTCGGCGGTCTCCCGGGTTACCTTTGCTTTCCTTTCAGCCATTTTTAAACCTCCATTTATCAGAATGGTAAGATTACTTTCGCTTCGGACTCGCAACAACAGGCAGAGCTTTCAGCGCCTCAACCAGGGCATCGCTATCCCCGGGCTTGCCCGCGCTTATCCGCAGGCAGTCCTTCAACCGCGGGGCATCGAAATAGCGGACAAAGATGCCCTTTTTCCGCAACTCCTGCCAGATTTCCCTGGCGGGCGCTTCACGGCACAGGGAACAGAGGACAAAATTAGCCCTTGAGGGATAGAGAGTCAGTCCGCCGAACTCGCCCAGCCTGCTAGAGAGCCGGTCTCGCTCCGCCACTATCTTTTTTATGTTGCCCCGGAGATAGTCTATATCGCCCAGGGAAGCCAGCACCGCCACCTGGGCAGCGACGTTGATATTATACGGCTGCTTAATCTCCCTCAGGTAGCCGGCGATTTCCCCGGGGAAGATGCCATAGCCAACGCGAAGCCCCGCCAGCCCCGCCCACTTGCTGAAGGTGCGCAGCACCGCCAGGTTAGGATAGCTAGCCACCAGCCCCGCCACCGTTGTCCCGCTGAACTCAAAGTATGCCTCGTCAACGACCACAACTCTCCCGGTATCCACCAGCTCCAGGAGCTCCTGCTCTCCGGCGACATTGCCCGTGGGGTTGTTGGGAGAGGCGATAAAGATGACCTTGGTCTTCTTGTCCAGCGCCTTTTTTATCCCCGGGATGTCCAGAGCAAAGTCCTCCTTCCGGGGCACATCAATCACCCTCCCTCCGCAGATGTCGGTGCAGAAGGGATACATGCCGAATGTCGGGGGGCAATTGATGACCCTGTCGCCCGGCTCAAGGAAAAGCCTCAGGATGAGGTCAATCAGCTCATCGCTGCCGCTGCCGCAAACGATATGGTGGCGGCTTATGCCGGTATATTTCTCCAGGGCTTCACCGAGCTTCCTCTGCTGGGGGTCGGGGTAGATATGATAGTAAGGATAAGCGGCGAGAGCCTGGTAAACCCTGGGGGAGCAGCCGTAGGGGTTCTCGTTGCCATCGAGCTTGACTACCTTGCGGTCAAGCTGCTCCTCAAGGACCTCCACCGGCTCTATGGGAGTATAGCCCTTCATTGCCAATAGCTCAGCCCTTATCAGCTTCTTTATATCCATCTATTCCTTCTCCAGCTTTCGCCTCGCCTCCAGCGCCTGGACATGGGCGCTGAGCCCCTCGGCGCGGGCTATGGTTATCGCCGCCTGGGAGAGCTTCTCCACAGTGGAGTCGTCCAGCGAAATGATATTGGTAACCTTGAGGAAGTCCTCAACGCCCAGGGGCGAGCTGAAACGGGCGCTGCCCTCGGTGGGCAATACATGGCTGGGACCGGCGACATAATCGCCCAGAACCACCGAGGAGCTGCTGCCCACGAAAATACCGCCGGCATTATAGATTTTGCGAACCAGGGCAGAGGCATTGGAGACCATCAGGGAAAGGTGCTCCGGAGCATAAAGGTTAACCAGCTCAACCGCCTGGTCAAGGTCGTCCACGATGGCAATCACGCCGTTATCAATAGCCGCGGCGGCAATGAAAGACCGCTCCAGCTTGTCCAGCCGGGAGAGAATTTCCTGGTCGACCTTCTCCGCCAGCGCGGCGGATGTGGTAATCAACACCACCCTTGCCAGGGGGTCATGCTCCGCCTGGGCTAAGAGGTCCACGGCGCATAAAGAGGGGCTGGCGGTCTCATCAGCCACGATTATAATCTCGCTCGGTCCCTGAAGACCGTCAATAGCCACCGAACCATAGACCAGCCTCTTGGCAAGCACGACAAAGATGTTGCCCGGACCGCATATTTTGTCCACCTTGGGCACCGATTCCGTGCCGAAGGCTAAAGCGGCGATAGCTTGAGCGCCGCCAATCTTAAAAATACGGCTGACTTGAGCGATGCTCGCCGCCACCAGGGTATCAGCGGGGATAGTCCCCTCGCCCCCCGGAGGCGACACCATGATAATTTCCTTAACCCCGGCTACCCGGGCAGGAATAGCAGTCATCAATACCGTGGAGGGATAAGAGGCAATGCCCCCGGGAACGTAGAGCCCCACTTTGTCCAGAGGGCGGACCTGCCTTTCCAGACCTCGCCCCGCGGGTATAGTGCCAATTTTTGGTAGACACTCACGGTGGAAGCTGGTTATCCTCTGAGCGGCTAGCTCCAGAGCGGCGACCAGCTTTTTGTCGGCTGACCGGTAAGCCGCGGCGAGCTCCTGCTTGCCTACCTCCAGAGAATCAAGCTGAACCCGGTCTAACTCCCTGGTGTAGTGGAAAAGCGCCTCGTCGCCTTTACGCCGCACCTCGTCCACGATGCGCGCCACCACCTGCTGAGGCTCCGCCGTGGCGTCTAAAGATTGCAGCGGGACCTTCCTATCCAGCAATTGCTTTGCCAGGTTAAAACCTTCAACTTTCTTCATGATAATCCCCTTCGCAGCATATTTATGAAAAAGTCCACTTCCTTTATTTTATCCGGCGACTCAACGCCCTCCCTATTGCCAATCAAGCAGGCGGTAGAATCGCCAAGCTCATCAATGATTTTAAGGTTATGCTCCGCCATTGTTTTCCCGGTCTGCATATTATCAATAAGCAGGTCGGCATCCTCGGGGAGGAAAGCCTCGCTTGCCCCCCAGGTCGGTATCAGCTTATAAGGGCTGATGTGGCGGTCGCAGAGATAGCGGTCGCTGATGTTGACATACTCCGAGGCTACCCTGAGGGCAGGCAGCCTCCCGCCGTTCAGCAACCGTTTTACCTCTTCTATGGTGGACGCCGGCATTTCCTGGCTCACTGCGGCGACAATCTTCACCCTGCCGAAGCCGAGGTCCAGAAGCTCCACCACGGGGCTGGAGGGGAAACGGTAGAGATGGTCGAAGAGCCAGTCCCTGCCGGTGATTGCCAGGTCGAAGTTGCCGTTGGCTACCTGAAGGGGCATATCCTGGGGACGGACTACCTTGACCGCCAGCCAGTCGAGGTCGGCGGAAGGGCGATAGTCCAGCGATTCGGGGCAATAACGGCTCAAGCTGAGCCCGGCATGTTTCAAAAAGTCCGCTGTGGGGGGCAACTGGTGCCCGTCAGGCAGAGCCAGCCTGACTTTCCCCTCCGTACGCCCGAGGGGAAGCGGCTCAGCAGAGCTTCCCCCACCCAGCTCCCCCAAGGATAGGAAATGCTCCTCGCCGCCGCGCCCCGGAGCAAGCCGATTTAATACCCCGTCCAGCTCTTTACTTTTCAGGCTCTCCTGGTTGGCAATCACCACGGCGTTGACGGGAAGCAGCTTAACCAGGGGGAGCAGCCCCTGCTTTTCCAGCCCTTTCTCGTCCTTAGCCCACAATACCGCTATTTCGGCGTCCTCGGGGGGATAGACCTCGGCATCCCCCCAGACGGGGAAAATCCTGAACCTCTTCAGCCTCATATTCAGGGCAAAAGCCTCGGCTAAATTAGGATATTCGCTCACCAGCCGCCAGCTGTCCCGGACGGCTCTCCCCGTCTCACCACTGGCGGCATACACGCTTCCCTCACCATAGCCCAAAGTCGCCACTTTCACCACCCCGCTGGCTTTATACCGGGCAAGGAGCTCCTCCACCCAGTCCAGTCCGCATATCCCCAGGTCGTAGTTGCCTATCGCCACCTGGACGGCGATATCCTTTTCCTGGAATATTTTGGCCGAGAGGTAAGGCAAGACCGTTGACCTGAGCCGGTAGTGCCTTGTCTCTTCATTATAGCCGTCAAAGCCCAGCTTTGCTTCCTCAAGCAAATCAGCGGTGGGGGGAAGCAGCCTTCCCTTAGGCAGGGCAATCTTGATATCGCCGGAGTGCTCTTTCATCAAAATCTACTCCGCGCCGCCCAGTATGCCGGCGACCTCCGCCTCAGAGCCAGCCTCCCATTTCTTTCCCCGCTTCCGGTCAAGGACCACAAATCCGCCACCGGAAAGGGAAATAACCCAGCGGTAGTCGCCCGTCACCTCTCCCGGAGTAAAATCAAGCTCGACAATGCGCCCCGTGCTGCGAAGCGACTGAGCCAGGCTAAAACACGCTTTCACCGTCCCCGGGACTGCCCGGTCACCCCGGAGCAGCACCCCGGTCTCAGTGCGCTCATCTCCCCTGGGGGGAAGCCTTTTCATCACCGAGTCAACATAAATGGCAAAACCCGAGGCAGGAATACTTTCGCCGCCCATAAGCGAAAGGAGCTCGTCATACCTCCCGCCGCCGGCGATTTTCTCGCCGCGGGAGGATAACTGGAGGCAAATTCCGGTGTAATACTCAAACCCCTGGAGGGCGGTAAGGTCAATCTGGTAATCACAATTCAGGCTGTCCAGCAAGCCGACAACATCAAGGAAATCACCGAGGCTGGACTTCACCTCCGCCGAGGCTCGGGCCGACAAGCCCTCAACCTTCTTCCGAAAGCCTCGTGATTTCCCTTTGAAGTCCACCAGGAAAGCTAAAAGCCTGTCCCGCTCGGGGCGACCCGATTTCGCCTCTTCCCACGCCTGCTGGTCTCCGTCCAGTATGCGCCCCAGCATCTTAGCCTCCTCCCGGGGACTGAGACCAAGTTCCCTGACCAGGGCTTTTGCCAGACCGGCATGGGACAACCGCATCTCAACATCCCCGATGCCGAGACTATTCAAAATCTCCCTCGCCAGGAGGAGAATCTCCACATCCGCCACGGGCGTGGCGCCGCCCAGAAACTCCACCCCGCACTGCCACCGCTCCCGATTTTCCTTTCCCGTCTGCTCAAAGGCAAAAATCTCGGTAACATAGAAAAGCCGGGCTTCCCCCTCCAGGCTCAGATTATCCAGATAAAGCCGGGCTATCGGTATGGTGCCGTCGGGCTTGAGCACGACCCTCTCCCCGCTCCAGCCGTCCCAGTCAAGGAAGGAATATACCTTTCCCAGCCTGCCGGGGGTAAGCGTCCCGGTAGCGGTAAACAGGTGGAGATATTCCAGGACGGGCGTTCTCACCTCCCGGTAGCCCCACTTAAGACAGCAGCGGCGAAAGGTATCCTCAATGTAGCGGAACTGCTGCATATCCCCGGGAAGCAAGTCCCGCATTCCCTTGCAGCGTCGGCTCTCCATAATACAAATATGTTAACTAATTTGCCCCATTCTATACCACCCCGCACCTTCCTTCAATGAGGAGCCTCTCCAGGACCTGTCTCAGTTCCTGGGGCAGAGGAGAGCTGAACTCAAGGTAGCGCCGGGTGGACGGCAGGCGGAAGCCAAGACGATGGGCATGAATGAACTGCCGCGGGAGGTAATCCGATTTTACCCCGTAGGTGGAATCGCCGACCACCGGATAGCCCACAGCGGAAAGGTGCACCCTTATCTGGTGCGTCCGACCTGTTTCAGGCACTACCTCAAGCAAGCTGTAATCGCCGAAGTATCGCTCAACCCGGTAATGGGTAACGGCTTCCCTTCCTCTCTCGACCACCGCCATCCTCTTACGGTTTCGGGGGTCCCGCCCCAGAGGCAATTCAATCACCCCTTCCCGGGGGAATACCCTCCCTTTAACCAGGACAAGGTAGCCCTTGGTCACCGATTGGCTTTTGAACTGGTTGATTAAGGCGGCTTGAGCCGCTTCATTCTTGGCAATGACGATAAGCCCCGAAGTATTCTTATCCAGCCTGTGGACGATGCCGGGACGCGTCATCTCACCGCTTTCCGCCAGAGCGGGACAATGCGCCAGGAGAGCGTTAACCAGGGTATGGTCGGGATGCCACGGGGCAGGATGAACGGTCAACCCTGCGGGCTTGTCCACCACGATAACTTCTTCGTCTTCGTAAACTATGTGCAGCGAAGCCGGCTCAGCGGCAGGAGGGGCGGGGAGGGGAGGAAGCCCCACGGTGATGCTATCATCAGCAAGCAGCCTCCGGCTCGCCTTGACCACCTGCCCGTTGACCAGGACGCGCCCCTGCCCAATCAGCTTTTGCAGGTAAGCCCGGGAAAACTGGGGGAGGACTTCCGCCAGGTAACCATCAAGGCGGGCGCCGGGGCGGGAAACGACAAATCGCAGTATCTTACTCTCTGGTGAGTCCATGATGATATACCCTGGCAAAGAAGCCCTGACGGTAGAGGGAATAAATAAACAAAATGATGCCCGCCACTATGGAGGCATCGGCGAAGTTGAATGCCGACCAGTGATGCTGGCTCCAGTGAACATCAATGAAATCGGTAACATAGCCGAGACAAACACGGTCGATGAGGTTGCCCGCAGCGCCGCCGAAAAGCAGTCCCAGCGATACATTGCCCAGAGCAGCGGCGGGCAGGTAATGACGCGCTACCAGGATACCCCCCATCACCGCCACAGTGGTAATAATGAAAGCCAAAACCTGCCCCGGGAACAACCCAAAGACGGCGCCGGTATTGGCATAATACACCAAATTCAGGAAGCTTGTCTTGGGGATTACTATCCCCAGAACTAAATTATTCCTGACCCATAATTTAGTCAACTGGTCAAGGACGACCACTGAGGCGGCGGCGAGCAAAAAAAACCTGGCTTGCCTTTTATCTGGCATCCCTCTTCTGGTCCGCTTTGCACTTCAAACACAGGTTCGCCTGAGGCAGCGCTTCAAGGCGAGCAGGCTCTATGGGCTTACCGCAGACATCACACAATCCGTAAGTGCCCGCTTCATATTTCCCTAAGGCGTGCTCTATCTCATCAAGGGATTTCCGCAGCCTTTGCTCCAGGCTCAGCCTCTTTTCCAGCTCCAGGACCTCGCTGGCCTCCTCCCCTCTTTTGCCCAGTGAGCCACCGCCTCTCCTTTCCGCGATTTGCTGAGAGGTCTGTGCCTCTGCCAGCTTCTGTAATAGCTGCTCCTTCTCGGCTTCTAATCGTTTCCGAAGCCCACTAAACTCAGCCACTTTGTCCCCTCCAATAGAGCTATCAATTAGCTGACGGCTTGGCAAAAACGCTCCTTATCTCAGGGTGCAGCTTACTGCCAAGCTTTTCCACCGCTTCATACCTGCGCTTATTGAAGTCCTTCTGCTTCTCCTCAAATTCAACCTTGGTATAAAGCTTCTCGGGATGCAGGTAGATGTCGTCTACCATCCTTATCGCCTTGGGCACCTTAAAGCCGGTAGGCGAGTCTACCCAGTCTTCAAGCCCTCCTCTTAATAAGGAATCTAATATCGCCATGGTATGTTCCACGGTTATATCCCGGTAACGTGCTTCTTCACCCACCCCTCCGGTATTTAACAGGAAGTAATTAATGTGGGGAAGACCTCTCAAGATTTCATAAAATCGGTTGGCATGCTCGGCTCTATCACCGGCTAAAAAGGGGTCATAGAAAAACTCGCTCCGGAGCTTTCCTGCCTGGGTGGGGTCGCCGGCTGATGATTCCATTGCCTGTCCTAAAATCATCAGGGCGGTTGCCTGCTCCCGGGTCAATTTGGAGATTGCCGGAACCAGCGCTCCCCGGGTGATAAGAATTATGTTATCAATCCGGTCCACATCAATATAACTGCTGGCGTGCATAAAATCTCTTCTCGGTATAACTGCTCTTCCATTTGATGTTCTTTCAAAGTTGTAAAAATCAAAGTCGCCGTCTTCGGTTACATAGACATTCTCACACAATGTTCCTGGTTTTAATAAGCCATAGAATATTCCCTGTTGTTCCCCGGGATTTACCCCCTCCGTTTTCACGAATACCCCTCCCGCTTCAAAGCCGTGAAAAGAGCCATCGGGCATGAGAGTCCCACCATCATCCTGAATAAGCCACGATTTTTCCTTTCCTTTTCTTGCCAGAATCCTGCAGGTTAAGGTTGTTTTCCCATTGGCGCTTAAAGCGAGAAGCAATGTCCTGACCTTCCGGTAATCCCCATGCACTGACTGGAGATAATCCTCCCGGCAACCGGCGTGTAGAAAAATGCCGCCTCGCCTGGTTTTAGCAATCCAGTCCTCGGCAGCGAAAACTCCCTTTTTATATTCGCCGATATAGTTGCTGTTCTTGACTATTTTAATAACCCTTCCGTCATCCAGCATCGCCAGTCTTATGATGATGTCTTTCTGGGGAAGTAACTTGGATTCATTAGCTTCAAAGGCTTCATCGGCGAAAAATATGATTTGATATGTTGGTTTTTTAACCTCCTTTTTTACGGGTATAAAAAGGTTCCTCCCACCGTAGGCAACATGAGCAAATCTTAGGGGAACAATTAACCTGATTGTTGTTTCACTGCTCTGGTTACCCACAATTCTATCAACGGAAATCAGTTTTTCTTTTGCCAGAACCTTTTCGCATTTAGCCAGCAGCTGTAGTTCTTCTTCGCCGAAAGGATTATCAACGCTGTTTTTGGTGAACATCGCTGCTCGGGAAGTAGGTCCGCTTTCAGCCACGAAATTTTCGTATATTGTTTTCCTGACCCCGGGCTCTTTTTCCACCAGCAGCCGCAATTCCTCCTCGGAAGGATTATCCATTAATCTGCCTTCCTTCTTGGCCTTCTCTCTGACCCTCTCAGCGGTCAAGGCAAACTCTTGTAAATCAATCCCGGCCATTTTTGCTTCTCCTTCCAGCTAGCTGGATAATTAATATTGATAATAACAAAAATAAAGCTTTTTGGGGGTAGCAACTTAATTATAGCATCAAATCGGGTTATACTTCACGGAACTCACCCTCAGTGGTATCCCCCCCTTCACCAGGACCCTGCTGACCGCCGGGGGACTGTCCATAAACGGCAGAACCAACCTTCTGCATAACCTGGGATAATTCCTGCATCGCATTCCGAATAGAATTTACATCCTTACCCTGAAGCGCGGTGCGGACGGCGGCTATCTTGCTCTCTATTTCCTTTGTTAGCGCGTCGGATATTTTATCCTTATGGTCACGGAGGGTCTTCTCCGCGGTATAAGCAAGGTTGTCCGCCAGGTTGCGAGCCTCGACCTCTTCCTTGCGCCGGGCGTCTTCAGCGGCATGCGCCTCAGCCTCCCGCTGCATCTTCTCCACCTCTCCCTTGCTGAGTCCACTGGAGGCAGTGATGGTGATTTTCTGCTCTTTACCCGTGCCCTTATCCCGAGCGCTGACATTAAGGATGCCGTTAGCATCAATATCAAAAGTCACCTCAATCTGGGGCATTCCTCGTGGCGCGGGCAAAATGCCGTCAAGCATAAACCGCCCCAGTGTCCGGTTATCGCCCGCCATGGGACGCTCTCCCTGGAGGACATGTATTTCCACGCTCGGCTGGCTATCGCTGGCGGTGCTGAAAATCTGGCTCTTGGAGGTCGGGATGGTGGTATTCCGGGGAATCAGCGGCGTGGCTACCCCGCCGAGGGTCTCGATACCGAGGGTGAGCGGAGTAACATCAAGCAAAAGGACTTCCTTGACCTCTCCCTTGAGCACCCCCGCCTGAATGGCGGCACCTACCGCTACCACCTCGTCGGGGTTCACCCCCTTATGCGGTTCTCTGCCGAAGAATTGTCTTACCTTCTCCTGAACCAGTGGCATTCTGGTCTGCCCGCCAACCAGAATCACCTCGTCAATCTGGGAGGTTCTCTTTCCAGCGTCAGTCAATGCCTGGCGGCATGGTTCCAGAGTTTTCTCTATCAGGTCCATCACCAGTTGCTCCAGCTTGGAACGGGTAAGGGTCATGGTAAGATGCTTGGGACCGGAGGCGTCAGCGGTGATAAAGGGAAGGTTTATATCGGTCTGCTGGACAGTAGATAGCTCAATCTTTGCCTTTTCCGCCGCCTCCTTTATTCTTTGTATCGCCATCCTGTCCTGCCTGAGGTCTATCCCCTGGTCTCGCTTGAACTCATCACAGAGCCAGTCCATAATTTTCTGGTCAAGGTCATCACCGCCAAGGTGGGTATCACCGCTGGTTGACTTGACCTGAAAGGTGCCTTCGCCAATCTCAAGGATGGAGATATCAAAGGTGCCACCACCGAGGTCGTAGACCGCGATGGTCTCCTCTTTCTTCTTATCCATCCCATAGGCTAGAGAGGCAGCCGTGGGCTCATTGATTATTCTCAGCACATTAAGCCCGGCTATGGTACCGGCGTCCTTGGTCGCCTGGCGCTGAGCATCGTTGAAGTAGGCGGGGACGGTGATTACGGCGTCAGTTACCTTCTCACCAAGATAAGCCTCAGCATCGGCCTTCAGCTTTTGCAGAATCATTGCCGAGATTTCGGGCGGGCTATACTCTTTTCCTCCCATTACCACCCGTACCTCATTATCAGGTCCCTTGGTCACCTTATAGGTCTTGCGGCGGGCATCCTCGTCTACAGGCAGCTCCCTCCCCACCGGCTCCCCCCACTTACGCCCCATAAAGCGTTTAATACTGTAGACCGTATTCTCAGGGTTAATGATAGCCTGGCGCCGGGCTATCTGCCCCACCAGACGCTCGCCAGTCTTGCTTATCGCCACCACTGAGGGGAAAAGAGTACCACCCTCAGCCGAAGGGATAACCACCGGCTCCCCTCCCTGCATTACCGCCACCTCGCTAAAGGTTGTCCCTAAATCAATCCCTACTGCCTTGGCCATGACTTCCCTCCTCGGTCTCTCCGCCCACCACTACCCGACTGGGGCGGAGCACTCTGTCCTTCAGCTTATACCCTTTCTGGATTTCCTCCAGTATTATTCCTTCCTTCCCCGGCTGATGCATCACCGCTTCGTGAAAACGAGGGTCAAAGGGCTCTCCTGCAGCCTTAATCACACTTACCCCGGCTTTTTCCAGCGCCGCCTTGAGGTTATTATATATAATTTTAATGCCCTCAATCCAATTTACTCCCTCAAGCTCCGACGGCAATGAGGCAAAGGCTCGCTCAAAATCATCCACCAGGGGCAACAGGCTCAGGATAAGCACGCTGTTGCCAAAGCTCAAAATTTCCTGCTTTTCCTGCTCGGCATACTTTTTATAATTAGCCAGGTCAGCCTGCGACCTCTGCCAGTTAGCCAGGTATCTCTCGGCTTCTTTCCCCCGCTGTTCCAGCGCTTCCCGTAACGCTCCTACATCCTCCACTTCCCCGGTTATCCCGTCATCAGCTAATCCCTCTTCAGCCAATATTAAGCTCCCTCCTAGATATATTCTGCTACCGATTTAGAAAGCAGCGTGGAAACGGAGTTAACCGAGGAAATAGCCCGGGAATAGTCCATCCGCTTCGGACCAATCACCCCGATGATGCCGCTTGCCTTGGTGGAGACTCCATACTGACCGACCACCAGGCCGAAATCACGCAAGGCCTCCTCGGCGTTCTCCCCACCAATAATTACCTCTACCTTCCCTTCGCTAGCCTGCTGCCCCAGGGCATTTGCCAGCCAGTTCTCCTTTTCCAGGAGCTCCAATATACCGACCACCCGGGAAGTCCGACTGAACTCGGGCTGGCTTAACAGCAAATACAGCCCTTCAATGTAAGGTCGGCCATATTCCAGCCTGTTTTCCCCCTCCATTATATCTACTACCGCCTGAGTTACCTTCTGCTCCCTGGGGGAAAGCCCGGGCGCTTCGGCGAGAATCTCATCGCTGGTCATCCCGTCATAAACAGTGTTAAACCGGTTAGCCAGTCGGGTCAGCTCGTCCTGGGAAACCGCCTGGTCAAAAGACAGGAAATGCTGCCTGATTCTGGCTCCATATAACACCAGAATTAAGAGGGCGACGAAGTCCTGTAAGCTCACCAGGTCAAGGTGCTTGAAGTGGCTCTGGCTGGTTTTCGGCGAGGTTATTATCGCCAGATTGCGAACAAATCGGGCGAGAAAGAACACCGCCCACCTTATCTGGGACTCAATCCTGTCCCGTGTCTTCCTGACCGGGTGGTAAATTGGCTCCACCCCAGAAAAGCCGACCTCTCTTCCCAGCGATTCCACATAATAACGATAGGCTTTGTCGGTGGGAATGCAGCCCGCAGAATGATGGGGACGGGTAATATACCCCTCGCCTTCAAGGTAAGCCATATCGTTGCGGATGGTAGCCGGGCTTACTTTCAGGTCGTAATCCTGAGCAACGGTCCGTGAGGCAACAGGCACTACCTGACCAATATACTCACCCACTATTACCCTCAAAATGGCTTCTCTTCTTTCCTTCAGCGCTTTCATTTAGCACTTCCCCGATGAGACTGCTAATTTATGTGAATGTATCATTTCCCGCCCCAACTGTCAAACCGCTATTCTGGATTGACCGAGGATGAAAAGAGGTAGTATGATAACATTACATTATGGATGTTAAAACGACCTCGTTTATTGCCCTCCACGACGCTGAGGTAGCCCGAATTCTGGAGCAGGAAAAAGAGAGACAGGCAAGCTGTGTAAACCTCATCGCCTCGGAGAATTACGCCGACCGCGCTATCCTCCAGGCCCAGGGCTGCGTGATGACCGACAAATATGCCGAGGGCTACCCCGGGCACCGTTACTACGGCGGCTGCCCCTCCATAGACCAGGTGGAGACCTTAGCGATTGAAAGAGCGAAAAAGCTGTTTAACTCCGAGCATGCCAATGTGCAGCCCCACAGCGGCACCCAGGCTAATATGGCGGTCTACGCCGCTTTGCTTCAACCCGGTGATACCGTGATGGGCATGAGGCTTGACCAGGGAGGGCATCTTTCCCACGGTCTGGAGGTCAACTTCTCGGGAAAGTGGTATCGCTTCGTCTTTTACGGCGTTAACCGCAAGACCGAGACGCTTGATTATGCTGAAATAGAAAAGCTCGCCACAAAACACAAGCCTAAACTGATTATCTGTGGAGCCAGCGCCTATCCCCGGACCATTGATTTTGAGCGCTTTGGCTACATCGCCGACCGGGTAGGCGCCACGCTGCTTGCCGACATCGCTCACATCGCCGGGATAATCGCTGCCCGCCTCCACCCCTCCCCCATCCCCTACGCTCCGGTGGTCACCTCCACCACCCAGAAGACACTGCGCGGTCCCCGGGGCGGCTTTATCCTCTGCCGCAAGGAACTGGCTCAAGCCATTGACACCGCCGTTTTCCCCGGAGTCCAGGGAGGTCCCTTAATGCACATTATCGCCGCAAAAGCGGTATGCTTCCACGAAGCCATGCAGCCCAATTTCGTCACCTACCAGCAAGCGACCCTGGCCAACGCTAAAACACTGGCTTCCGAGCTCCAGAAACACGGACTCCGCATCGTTTCCGGAGGCACCGACAACCATCTCGCCCTGGTCGACCTTTCCTCCCGGGGAATAACCGGACGGGATGCCGAGAAAGCCCTGGAATCAGCCAACATCCTGGTGAACCGCAATACCATCCCCTTCGACCCCCGACCACCCCAGATTACCAGCGGCATCAGAGTAGGCACGCCGGCGGTAACCACCAGGGGTCTGGGCACCGGGGAGATGAAGCGCATCGCCGCCTGGATTTCAGAGGTGGTCTCTCACCCCGTTGACCAGCAGCTTATCGCCCGGACCCGCCACGAAGTAGTGGAAATGTGCCATAATTTCCCCACACCAGCAATGCAGGAGTAAATAAAGTGATGGATGAATTGAAGGTCTTCAGCGGCAATGCTCACCCGGTCCTAGCCCAATCTATCTGCAATTACCTCCATATCCCCCCGGGCAAAGTAGAGGTATTCGAGTTCTCCAACGAGAACATCTTTGTCCGCATCCTGGAGAATGTCCGGGAGAGAGATGTGTTTATCGTCCAGCCCATTTGCTCTCCGGTGAATAAAAACCTGGTGGAGCTATTAATCATGCTCGATACTTTCCGCAGGGCCTCGGCAGGGCGAATCACTGCCGTCCTGCCCTATTACGGCTATGGACGCACCGATAAGAAAGACCAGCCGCGGGTGCCCATCACCGCCCGCTTAATCGCCGACCTGATTGCCACCGCCGGAGCAACGCGGCTGCTCACCATCGACCTCCATACCCCCCAGATTCAGGGCTTCTTCACCATGCCCGTTGATGAGCTGACCGCCTTCCCTCTCCTCTATCAATACTTCCAGAAAAAAGCGCTGCCCGACCTCACCGTGGTCGCCACCGACATCGGCATCTCCAAGCGAGCCAGGGACTTCGCCGCCAGGCTCCACGCACCGCTGGCGATTATGGAAAAAAGGCGGCTGGGGAATGAGGGCTCCACCGAGACCTTAAACATCATCGGCGATGTCCGGGGAAGGTGCGCTCTGGCGGTCGATGATGAAATTGACACCGCTGGCTCCCTGGTCAACACCGTAAACACTCTCCTGGAGAACGGCGCCACCGAGGTCTATGCCTGCTGCACCCACCCCGTCTTCTCCTCTCCGGCGATAGAGAGAATCGCCAAAAGCCCCGTAAAAGAGGTGGTAGTTACCGACACCATACCGGTTACGGGGAGGAAAAAGCTGGACAAAATCACCATCCTGTCTATCGCCTCACTCCTCGGCGAAGCCATCCACCGCATTCACACCGGCTTATCCGTGGGAGCTATGTTCGAGTAATACTAACAGCATAGCGAGATACACAATCCTGAGCAATGTAGAAAAGTCAAAAGGCAAAAATCAAAAGGCAAAATGACAGAGCAAAAATTTAAAAATAAAATATCTTTGCATTTTG
>CAYHBC010000019.1:15851-16608 GCA_964354775.1 uncultured Dehalococcoidales bacterium | reverse complement strand
CTTACTTAATCCCCTTAAACGGCTCAACCCAGAGCCCCATCGCCGTGGCTAGCTCAGGATGCTCTTTAGCCGCCTCTTCCAGGGAGATGCCCTTCATGGTGGCATCAATTGCCTGGCGAAACGCCCTTGCCCCGGCGGCAGGACCCTGGGGATGAGCGTGTATTCCCCCTCCCGCAGCCACCACGATGTCGTTGCCCAGGTCGTGCATCAACCGGGTCACCATTGAAGGCGTGATGCCGCCGGCAGGCAGGGGGAAAACCGGCTTCAACTGGTAAAGAGGAAAGGTTAAATTCCTCCACACATTGAGATATTTGTCCTCGAGGACGGAAGCCTTTCCATAGGGAGCGGGAAAGACCGCCGCATCGGCGCCGGCAAGCCGGGGCAGCTTCCCCATCACGATGTGCGAGCTTATCCCGTGGTAGGGAGACATATAAAAAGCGCCAGCCACATCCATGTGACCGAGGATAGGAACATTTATCGCCGGGTCTTCAGCCAGCGCCTGGAGCACCGAGAAGCCGGCGGCGAGGTAGTTCACCATTATGGCATTACAGCCAAGCTCCACCGCCCGCCTGGCGTTCTCAAAAACCCTGGGGATTTTGTCACTTACATTGACCGTATACAGGGTGTGCTCGCCCGTCTCCTCGTAAACCTGCCGCTCCGCCTCCATATAGAGCTTCACCCGCTTTTTCACGGTATTGAACGAGGCGTCAGCGAGAAGCTCATCAGCGAGACGACGGAATTGCGCACGACTTGCGCG
>CAYHBC010000019.1:0-15841 GCA_964354775.1 uncultured Dehalococcoidales bacterium | reverse complement strand
TCGCATCCTCCGAGGGCAGCCTGCCGGAAAAGCTCCACCCCGACCTCGGCGGTGTATCCGGTGCACGGCTTTATCATATTGTTAAGCAGCGGTCGGTCGGGGACTCCCAGGATTTCCCTCACCCCCGAAATCCCGAATTTGGGACCCTTGAAGCCGGCAACATACTTCCGGGGAAAATGGACGTCCACCAGCTTAATCTCCCCCGCCATGGAGATGTTGCCCACCACCGTGGTCAGCAACATCGGTATCTGCTCCCCGATATTGACCTCGGGATAGGCTATCTGAATGATGTAACTCCGCCTCTCCACCGAGGAAGGCACGCTGAACTCGTAGTCCGGCAGCTCGTAGACACCGACGACTTTAGCCACATAGCGGCGGCGCACCTCAGGGGTCTCGCCGGGGACGGGAACCCATGTCCCCGTGCTCTGCTCAATAGCGAGCATCTGCGCCCCCAGCGTCACCGGGATGTTTGCGGGAAAGCAAGCCAGATAGGTGCCGATTATATACTCATCGTGGTCTATTCCCTCCGGCAACGCTACTGGCAGGGATAAAACGTCCTGTCCGTTCATTTGACCACCTCCTCTGTCAGGTCGACGGATTAAGCTGCCCGTAGATAGGGGCTAACTGCTCATAGAGCTGTTTAAAACAGCCGTAAAGCTCTTCATAAATAGCCCGGTGCTCATCCCCAGGCTCGAACTCTCTCCCCAGGGGAACAAGCTCCGCCACAGAATCAAAGTCTTTATATATCCCCAGCCCCACCAGCGCCGTCAGGGCAGCGCCGCGAGAGCCAGCCTCCTGGGGAAACTGGACCTGCCTTATTCTCCTCCCCAAAACATCGGCACATATCTGCAGCCAGACCCCGCTCAGCGCCCCACCCCCGGCAGCATTCAAGCGCTCAACCTTAAACCCCAGACCTTCTATGCCATCCAGGACCCATTTGGTGTTATACGCCACCCCTTCCAGTATCGCCCGGACTAAATGTCCCTTACCATGATTGAAGCCCAGGTTTATGAACGCTCCCCGCAGAGTAGGGTTTATCACCGGGCACCGCTCTCCCAGCATCCAGGGCATAAAAATCAGCTTGCCTGCCCCGGGCTCAACATCCCGGGCAAGCTCATCAAGGACCTGGTATACCCTCATATGCCTCCGCTGCGCTTCCACCCTTTCCTCACCTCCCAGCACATCCCGGAACCATCTCAAACAGGCACCGGCGTTTTCCATCTGCCCGATGAGCAATAATTTACCCGGCATGGCGGAGCAGATGCTGCCGATTCCCAGGATAACGTCAAACTTGGGCTCGGTCACATGAGTGGCTATCCAACCTGATGACCCGATATATAAATGAGCTTTTCCTTCCTTTATTGCTCCCGAACCTATGGCAACGGCAGCAAAATCGCCACAGCCAGAGACTACCTTTGTTTCCGTTAATAGTCCCAGCTCCTCCGCCACAGATGCCGTTAAGTTGCCCACCACATCCGTGGACTTCAACACCGGGGAAAGCATATCCCCGGATAGTCCCACAGTCTCAATAAGCTCTTTTTCCCACTGGTTTGTCTTGCTGCTGAACAGCCCGGTAAGCAGGGCACAGCTCCGGTCGGTGCAAAACTCCCCGGTGCACTTATAAACGATGTAGTCCTTGACATCCATAAATTTATAGGTGCGCTCAAACACCTCGGGCTCTTTCTCTTTAATCCACCGCAGCTTGGGAATCACATCCTTTTCGGATGCCGGGGGAATCATCCCCATGTCGAGCAGCTTGAGCAAATCAAGGTTCTCCAGGCACCAGCCCGCCTGTTTCCCCGCCCGGGTATCAAGCCAGATGATTGCCGGGCGGAGCGCCTTCCCTTCACGGTCAACAGGGAGGGCACTTACCGTCATGGAATCAAAGATGAGGGCAATCACCTCGGCGGGAGAGACCCCTGTTTTGCCTATCAACCTCCGGGTGGACTTTACTATCGCCCTCCACCAGACCTCGGGGTCCTGCTCCGCCCAGCAGGGCTGGGGATAATTTACCCCGTAGGCTTCGGACTCCAGGCCAACTATCTTCCCCTCAATATCAAAGAGGGCTGCTTTGTTGACCTCTGTCCCGACATCGTGCGCCAGTATATACTTTCCCGACAATTTCTATCCTCGTCCTTGCCATTTAACCACAAATTTAAAGCCAAAATCAACCGAAGGCACAAGACGGGTATTTACTTTCTCTTCCCCACTGACAATAATAAAAAGCGGTGAAGAAGAGCTTATTGAGAAAGAGACTCCTGGAGGAAACAGGCTCGTATAACCTTGAGGAACTGCAGCGGAGGAGTGAAAATGTCGCCCGAAACCTGCAAAACTTACCGCTGTATAAAGAGGCTGACTGCATTATGTTCTATTACCCCTTAAAAAGGGAGGTCAATCTCCTGGGGATAATCAGGGAGGCATTAAAACAAAAGCGAGTTTGCTTTCCCGTGATAGACCCGAAAGAGGGTGATTTGGTTCCTTACCAGGTAAAGGACCTGGCTGAAGACCTGGTGAAGGGACCGCTGGAAATTATGCAGCCGGACAGGGAAAGAGCCAGGGAGGTAGAGCTCCAGGCTCTAGACGTGGTAATCGTCCCGGGCTTAGCCTTCGACAGGGAGAAAAACAGGCTGGGTAGAGGTAAAGGCTTCTACGATAGATTTCTAAAAAGACTGGATAAAAAGACAAGGAGAGTGGGCGTCGCTTTCGACTTCCAGCTTATCCCATCTGTCCCTGCACATCCTCCCCTCGATGAAAAGGTAGACCTCGTTGTAACCGAAAGCACCTGTGTTTAAGCGAAGATACAACTTTCAGCTCTGTATCGGGGCTAAGGGGCAGAACCAACAACAGGCATTAGGCGACTCGGGTGGTCTGACCACCATTTTCCCGGTCTATGGTCGGGGGGAGTGGATTTGAACCACCGACCACCTGAATCCCACACAGAAAAATAGCCCTTCCACCTTACATTATTGATTGACCTTCCGAATGGCACGCCATAGGTAACTAGCTAACAAAAGTCAGCAAAGACCCTAATCCAGAAGAACTTGCTCCCGATATGCCGGTACTGACACCTTCCAGCGCATTTTGTTCCTCACATAATCGGAAAAGCTATTAGCTACTTCAGGCTCGCCATGGGTAACGAATAGCCGTTGGGGTGCTTCTTCAAGGGCAGAGAGCCACTTCATGAGCTCATCCCTATCAGCGTGTGCCGAGAAACCGGTTAACTGGACTACTTTTGCTCGGACCCGGTAAGTCTGCCCCAGTATCCGCACTTCCCTGGCTCCATCAATAATATGCCTCCCCAGTGTGTCCCTTGCCTGGTACCCCACAAATAGAATCGTGCTTCCCTGGCGGGAGATATTTGTCACCAGATGGTGCTTTATCCGGCCTCCGGTACACATACCTGAGCCGGCTATTATTATGGCCGTCCCCCGAATACGGTTAATTGCTTTCGAGTCATCTACCGTGTTGACCATCTTAAGACTGGGAAAGTTAAAGGGTGACTTGTTGCCCGCTATCAGCTGGGTCATTTCCGGGGCATATAGTTCCGGGTGGGCTGCAAATACCCCGGTGATGTTTATGGCCATCGGGCTGTCGAGAAATACGAGCAGGTGAGGTATGCGGTCACTAATCAGCAGTTGGTTAAGATGGTATAGTATTTCCTGGGACCGCTCCAGGGCAAAGCTGGGGATAACCACATTTCCACCGGCTTTACAGGTTGAGTTTACAATTTCAGCCAGGGAACCAGCTATATCCGCATCCTGGTGCAATCTGTCCCCGTAGGTGGATTCTATTATCACATAGTCTGCCTTATTGAATAAGGACGGGTTTCGCAATATCGGTGTGTCCCATCTACCAACATCCCCGGAGAAGAGAATTGTCCTTTCTTCCCCGTCTTGCCTTGCGGTAATCTTTATCATCGATGAACCCAATACATGCCCGGCATCATGGAAACTAGCTTCAAGCCCATCGTTAATTCTGACGGGTCCTTCATATTTCACCGAACGTGAAAAAAGCGGGAGCGAAGCCTCGGCATCTTCCACGGTATAGAGGGGAATTTCAGGGTAAGGTCCCATCCTCCCTTCACGCTGGTGTCTTCTCCTCTTGAACTCGGCATCTTCCTGCTGCAATCTCCCCGCATCCAGGAGCATTATTTTGGCGAGTTCGGAGGTAGCATGAGTGCAGTAAATACTGCCCTGGAAGCCTTCGCGAACCAGTTTTGGCAGCAAGCCACAGTGGTCAAGGTGGGCATGGGTCAGCAGTAGTGCATCTATACTACATGGTGGTATTGGAAACGGCTCCCAGTTTCTAGACCTGAATTCCCTTTCCTGAAACAGCCCGCAATCTACCAGGATTCTTGTGCTGCCAGTATCCAGTAAATAACAGGAGCCGGTTACATTCTGCGCCGCGCCCAGGAAAGTCAGCTTAAGTTGCATTCTTACCTTTCGCCCTCAGAATATAAACCAGTGCGGACATCATCCCGGTCAACATAGGTTTGAATTACCCCGCAGTATTAAGCTATTGAACACTTTAAGCGGCTCAGCTATTGACTGTCAAGTCCGCCTGAGCCGACCGCTAAACAAACCTGACGAATTTGAGCATTGTACTTTTCATGGCTGCTGTTTAATAGAAGGCTCTGGTTTTTCTGAGGGCAATTCAAAGAGGACGCTGCCCGGCAACAGGGATGGTGAACGAGAAGCGGCTGCCCTTCCCTAATTCGCTCTGGACCTCAATCTTACCGCCGTGAGCCTCGACCAGGTATTTGGCGATGGTGAGTCCCAGCCCGCTGCCGCCCGTGGCTCTGGAGCGGGACCTGTCCACCCGATAGAAGCGCTCAAAGATGTTGGGCAGGTCCTCGGCAGGAATACCCTCCCCGGTATCAGCCACGGCTACCTCCATCCAGTCGCCCTGCTGCCTGGCAGTCACGGTGACGGCACCTCCCGCGGCGGTGTGAGCCACGGCATTCCCCAGGAGGTTATGCAGCACCTGAGTAATCCGGTGGGCGTCTATGTTTACCAGCGGTAATTTACGGGGTATGTCGGTGGACATTGATAGCCCCTGGGCTGTTGCCTGGGGCTGTATCGCCACCACAGCCTGAGTGACTAGCTCACCTATATCTTTAGCCTGGAAGGTTAGCTTAAGTTCGCCTGCCTCAGCAAGGCTCAGCTCCTGGAGGTCGTCAAGCAGCCGCGACAGCAGAACTGTCTCTTCGTTAAGCGACTGGATAGTAGCGGCATCCGGCTTTATCACTCCGTCGTGAATTGCCTCCAGGTAGCCCCGCACATTGGAAAGAGGGGTTCTCAGCTCGTGGGCAACATCAGCGGTCAAGTTCTGTCGCAGCTGTCTGGTGCGCTCCATCTGGCTAGCCATGGAGTTAAAGGTCTGGGCAAGTTCTCCCATCTCGCCTCTATCGTCAACCTGAACCCGTTGCGAAAAATCGCCCTGTCCCAACCGTTTGGCAGCCTGGGTGAGGGTGCGGATGGGTGCCAGAATTCGCTGCGACAGCCCCAGGGTAAGCACCAGGGCAATGGCAACCGCCGCCAAGCCTCCCCAGAGCAGGAAGCGCCTCAGGCTCAGGGAAAGGAGTTCCAGAGAAGGTACACCGAGCCCTACTGATGATTCGGGGCTGATGTAGACTATTCCCGGGGCGCTTTTCCCCCATGGCGGTGATAACCTGCCACCGGGTAAGTCGGGGGAATACTGCTCGCCCAAAAGCTCTCCCTGAGAATCAGCGACTACTGTCCCGTTGCTGTCGGTTAGGACGATGCGTCCCCCGTGAAGAGTCGCCAGCTGTTCCACTACCGGCTGGACGCCCTCCCAGCTTTCCTGCAGGTGGTAGTAATTGGCCAGCACCAGCTCTATTCTGCCGATATCGCTTTGATGGCTGAGCTCTCCAAATTGAAGGATTTCGCCTCCGGCGCCCCGGCTGATGAAGAAAAAAACCGCGCCGATAGTAACCACTATCACCAGGGTGAAGGCGAGCATAAGGCGAAATCTCAAACTATAGAGCATTCAGCCTCCGGCAAACTTGTAGCCTGCTCCATATACCGTTTTTATGTATCGGGGATGGTCGGGGTCGGGCTCGAGCTTACGGCGCATATTCAGGATATGGACATCGATGGTGCGGTCAAATCCTCCAAAATCATAGCCCAGGGCTTTTTCAATAAGCTCTCCCCGGCTGAAAACCCTGTTCGGTTCCCTGACGAGAGCGCCCAGCAGCTTGAACTCAACCGGAGTGAGACTTACCGGTTTCCCGGCAATAAAGACCTCATAGGTGTTAAAGTTCACCGTGAGCTCGCCGGACTTAACCTCGGCGGGACCGCGCTGGAGACTTTCCCCGGAAAAACGCCTGAGGACCACTCGGACCCTGGCTGCCAGCTCTCGGGGGCTGAAAGGCTTGGACACGTAGTCGTCTGCTCCCTGGTCCAGCCCGGTCAGCCTGTCCTGCTCCGTAGTTTTAGCGGTAAGCATAATGATGGGCACATCAGACTCGGCTCTGATGGTGCGGCAGACTTTTAGCCCGTCGATTCCCGGCAGCATAAGGTCCAGAACGACAAGGTCGGGGTGCCCTTCCCGAAACAGGCGGAGTGCCTCGGTGCCGTCATAAGCGGTAAGAACCTTGTAGCCATCCCGGTTCAGGTAGAGCTTTACCAAATCCACAGTTTTGACATCGTCGTCAACCACGAGAACCCTTTTGCCGGTCATCTCCGAGTCCTTTAACGGTTTGCTATGCGGATAGTATAACAGAAATATTAAGAGGTCTTCTCTCGCCGAATGTTTATTAAGAGAGGGGGGAGGGGAGGCCATCCCCCCTCCCGTCTATGATTGGATATTCTAAGGGACGTGTAATCTGTTCACAAAGAGGATAGACTTTTTGCTTCGCCCCATCTCTAGCCCACCCCTTTTCAGCATATCCTTATCCCCTGATGATGTAATGGTAGCATCAGAATATTAAAATCCTGTTAAGATTCGGAGGTGGCTCAGTTTTGTCTTGATGTGCCTCAGGTGAGGAACGCAATCAGCCCCTGTCAACACAGTATCGTCGGTGAATGTAGACCAGGAGTAAATAGCGTGAAGTCGGTCGCTCCCGCTCATCCAGATTCATATATCGAGCCGGAGCAGACAAGCGTCACAGCGCGGGCATTCTCTTCTGTCTGGTAGCCTTGCTTGTCCCTTTTCTTACAGTCTTTGGTCTCTTTGGCGGAGCGAGGCGTTCCCTTTTGACTGCTTCTCCGGTATCCGAAGGTATAGTTGACCTTTCAATCAGCCATTGCGATACCGTAGGCGCCAAATCTTTCTGCGACCTGGAGCTCACGTACATTCCGATGTGACCTAGAGGGAAAGCCTTTGTGGTTATGTCTTTACTCGCCACCACCTTTTCGACGCAGCGGGAGCAGTGTGGTGGCACCAGATGGTCCTGCTCTCCATAGATGTTGAGTACCGGCATGGTAATTTTCTTGGGGTCAACTCTGCGACCACCCAGTACAAATTTACCTTTGACCAACTTATTTTCTTGATAGAGGTCCTTGATGAACTTCCTGATTGATTCCCCTGCCTGGTCTGGGGAGTCGAATATCCACTTCTCCATGCGGAGAAAGTTCTGCACAATATCGGGGTCGTCAAAGTTATCCAGTAGCCCCACATACTTGTCGAGAATGAGCTGGAATGGCTTGAGGAAGAGGAATCCTAAGTTCATGAATTCGCCTGGTATGTTTCCCATCACATCTACCATCAGGTCAGCATCCATGACTTTAGACCAGACATTGAGCAGTCCGTCACGAGTATCAAAATCTACCGGAGCAACCATCAGCACCAGATTCTTTACCTTCTCGGGGAAGAGCGCTGAGTATATGAAGGAGAATGTCCCGCCCTGGCAAACACCCATAACATTTATCTTATCGTTACCTGTCCACTCACGGACAAAGTCAACAATATTATCCAGGTAGCCTAGAATATAGTCTTCCATGGTCAGGTATTTATCCATCTTTGTGGGGTAGCCCCAGTCAATCACGTAGAGGTCAATGCCACCCTCAAGTAGCTTTTTGAAGAGGGAGCGGTCTTGCTGGAGGTCCATCATATACTGACGATTGACCAGAGCATAAACCACCAGCAGTGGCACCGGCACGACTTTCTTCGTCGTTGGTTTGTAGTGGTAAAGCTTGACCTTGTCTTCCTGGTAAACTGTTTCCTTGGGTGTTGCCCCTGTCTCCACGTCCCTGACCTGCAACATATTCTCCAGTCCCTTCAAGAGCTTCTGCTGCACCATTGCTGATTCCTTAGCCATTACTTCAAAGACATTGTCGCTCACGCTGAATTCTCCTTACTTTGCTACCCGCCTCGGCTTCTCCACCGTAACTCCCAGTTGCTTTTCCAGTTCTTGTATGGTGCGTCTTTGCCAGCGAACCTCTTTCCTGAGGTCATAGATATTTTTATATATCTCATCCATATCCTGCTTGGTGGGAAGGTTGGTGAACTGAATAATATGGTCTGAGAGGTCGTCCAATTGCTTCTTGAAGAGGAGCCCCTGCCGCAGTACTTCGCCCAGTAGCTTGGTAAACTCCTCAGACCCGAACATCTGATAATATACATCCTCGTTGATTGTCCACCAGATGCGGTAAAACTCACGGAAGGTCTCAGGTGTGAGCTCCTTCCCCTTGAACTCGCTAAGGTGCTGGAATACCTTCTCCGCAGCGTGCATTCCACTCTGGTAGAAAGGTGCAAAATACTGAGTCAGAGCCACGTTGTAATGTACGTAGGCATCTAAAGTCTGGTTCACTCTCTCCACAAATTCCCGAGCATAGCCCATGAAGGGAGCGCGTAGTGCTTTGCCCAGCGTAAGTTCGTAGTTCTTCCGAAATAGTCCTGTCAGTTCTATACTGGCTCCAGCGTCTCCCCTGGCCATCCTGGCTAGTATCTCAGGAAGTTGCTCCAGGTTTTTTAGCAACGGTTCCATTAAACGCCAACCAGACTCGGCCGAGGCAGCAGTAGCGCCCTCATAAGCCTTGGCAGTCTTCTCCGCATCCGTGGAAGGATAAGCGCCCCAGAGCGAACCCATAACACTCTGGTATTCCTTGACCCACTGGTCGTAGATTTCTTTCAGCTCTTCTGTGGTCGGCGTGGTGCCGGGTGTCAACTGTGCCAAAAGCATGGTAGACCTAGCCCAGAAAGTGAGCAGGCTATTATAAACAGTCGCGGCATCCAGTAACCGCTTGTAGACCGTGGCGCCAAGACCTTCGAGTGGCTCTTCTCCAAGAAATGGTTCCAGGAATGATTTCAACCAGGTCTGCTGCCACGCCGTAAACACGTCTAAGGCAGTGCTCCCTTGCCACAGGGACTGGGTTGTCTCTGTCTCATTGAAGGTGGTCGTCACCCAGTTTTCCCAGAGGTCACGCTGCCAGTCTGACCACCGTGATACCATGTCCATCAACTTTTGTGCCTGCTCTTCCAATGTTTCCACTGTTTCCCGTCCTTTTATTTATTTGCCGTTTCGGAGCGGTTATTTTCACCTGCTTGCCAGCTCTTGCCCAATTCGCTCAGCCACTTCATATGACTTTCCATCGTCATTTGGGCAAGTTCCAGCCAGGGAGTCATTGCCTCGGGAAGGTTCCTCAAGCCTGTCATCGCCGCCGTGACTTGGTTCAAAGTGCTCCTTAGCTTCTCACATTCTTCTTCTACAGCAGTCAGCCGTTCCTTGAGGTTATCATAATCCCGCCGAGGCACGGCGTCAAATACTGCCAGCCATATCCGCTGAATCTCATCAATGTCCTTATCCTTAATAGGAAATGGCGGCTTGGGAACCCCGGGGACCGACTTCCAGAGGTCATACCAGGGCTCAACCTCCACTCCAGACCCGGTGAGCCTCTTCAGCACTTCAAGATTTGAGGCACAAGTAATCAGCAACTCTCCCCACCACTTCAGTAAACGCGGGTCTACTGACTGCATTTTCCCGGATGTACCTGCAGCATTAAATTGAGCTTAGCCTGGCACTATCAGCATCAGCAAAAAGGGCCTGATTTAGTGCTTATTCCTTTTCCTTCTTTTCCCTCTTTTCTTTTGGCCCCAGCATCTCTTCAATCTTGCTTACATTCTGCTCGACCGCATCCAGATAGCTCTCGCTGACCTTTTTAGTGTTATTAATCCACTCTCTAATCAGCTTCTTGGCTTCTCCCTGAAAAGTGTCACTCTGCTGGAGCATGAGGTCCAGCATGCGGTCGCCCTGCTCCTCGGCTGCCTTTAGCGTTTTAACGTAAGTTTCCCAGTAACTTTTCCACATCCCCAGGAGCTGCTTTGGTACCTGTTCACCGTTCATTGTTCCTACCTCCTTTTATTATTTCCTACTTAATGGCTATGCCATTAGGTAGTCGACTTAGAAGATTTCTTTGATTTGGCCCGACGAGGAGTCCGCTTTGCTTCGGTATAAAGTTCAAAGAATCTATCAAGTACGCCCTGGTACTGCTTTAGCACTGAGGACCAGGTCTGTAGAAATTTCTCTCCGGCTTCCGTAATAGAATAGACCCGCTTGGCTGGACCACTATCGCCTGTTTCCCAGCCTGATATAATTAACCCTTCTTCCTCAAGTCGCCTCAGTGCCCGGTATACAGTAGTTGGGTCGAAAGCAGCGAGCCCGGAGATAGTCATCATCTGCATGAGCTGGTAGCCATGCATACTCCAGTTATGCAAGAGCAACAGCAACCACGGCGTAAGGAAATCCTTGGGCACATCTCTTGGTGCGCCAAAGCCCTCGGTCACTTTGTCACCATCATTACGCTTTGTCACCTGAGCAAACCCTCTATGTTGACTGCACCTATATACATTATGCGTATAGGTGCGATATTTGTCAAGCCCCCGTAATTATTAAAATTGCTCCTCATAGATACTTAAGCCAGATTGTTCGATGCAATTGACCGACCCTCAACAGGCCTCGCAGTTCTGCAAAATGCTTGACAAACCACAGCGACTTAAGGACAATAGCTCGAATTGGCAGGGATATCTGTTTCTATGCGCTTTGGAATAAAAATGAAGAAATCATCCCCGGACGTGGTCTATAAAGAGTTACTCCAGGGTGAGACCGTGGCTCTCGTTGTTGAACATGAGTTACGTGGTGTCACACCAGAGATGCTCGACTGGTGGTGGAACAATATGGATAACGATACTTACCGGTTGTGGCATCCCCGGGACCACCTTGCGCTGGAGTGGCAAATCCCGCCACTCCAGGCGGGACATGCCGGCGCTATCAGTATGGCTTGCGAGAAGATAAGCGACGTACCGACGCAAATCCTGCGTATTCGCTGGGAGGAGCCGAGTGCGGCGCCCCTTGCCACCATTTACAGCCATGTCAATGTGGGCAGTGTCCTTGGTCCTGGTTCCGACGATATACCTCTGAGTTGCATCGTCCACGAGTATGAAGAGACATCTTACGGAACACGAATGCGCTCCACCTTTACCTTTCCCGCAGGTATGCCTCCCGAGTTTCTTGATTCTTTACGCAAGCACAATATAGAGGAAATGGGACGGTTCCCCGAATTTCTCCCCCAACTGTATAGGCAGAAAACCGGGAAGTGACCAGAAGGGTTCCTGAGCAAGAGCATTGCGATAGACAGGTTGGTTGTGCAAGTCAGCAAAATGCTGTGTACAATCAATCAGAATGTTCAGCCAGCAATTTATGCCTGAGGTGATTACTCTCTATGCCTCAAGAGACACCCAGCGCCTGGGCAGCCTTGCTTATGTTGCGTGGCTTGACCCAGAGGACGGCTCCATAGCGCCCTCCGCTGCTAGCGATAGCTTGCAGAGCTGTGACGTTGATTCGAGCCCGTCCTAGCTTGCTAAGTATGTCGGCGACAGCACCTACGCGGTCCTCGCCCTGAATCAGGAAAGCAACCCTGGGTCCCACTAGCTTGATTCCGGCTTTTTTTGCCGCCGCAAGTAAGGCCCCTCGGTTGGATGGCACAAAGTCGAGCTGAGCCCGCCGCACACTTATGGGGAAACCATTGAGGGCAATCAGATTAACACCCCCGTCCTTGAGTGCCTTAAAAACCTTGGCACCCCCTCCAGTCCGATGGGGAACAACAGTATAGTAATACTCAATACGACGCACGATGTCTGCCATAACACACACCTCCTATGAAGAAATATCCGCTTGACTTATCATAGTAGTTTCAGGTTGTTCCGTCAACAGTCCCTGTGCACGAAGTATAAAAGGCGTGTTCACCACTTTCGATATAGCGCAGTTCGGCACCGTCAATATACATAGTCCCGCTAAAAGGTATATGTATTCTCTCCTCCACCAGCGATTTTGAGAAGAATAATGAACTGAGTGCTGGAGCCAGCATTACCGGCACAGCCGTAGCAGGTACGAGAATGAAACAGGGACCTGAGGGATGTCCCCGGCGGTGCCTCTAGTTTGACTATTCCAACCATTATTCATTCTGCGGACCCGTCCCTTTTCTGCCGATTCAGGTGGTCTGGCTCCTGTTCAGCCACCTTCAGCTTTTCCGGTGACTCCGGTGGTCGGACCACCATTTTCCCTAATCTATGGTCGGGGTGAGTGGATTTGAACCACCGACCACCTGAACCCCATTCAGGTGCGCTACCAGGCTGCGCTACACCCCGTCCCGACACGAAATTTTAAGATTTCCGAAAATATACCGTCGCTTATGGTATCATAACAAAGCCCAAGAGGGCAATTAGCAGTGAGGAAGTGATTATTGAGCAGGAAGACGACATCCCGGCAAGTCCCCACAAAGCGCCAGCTGGCGAAGTGGGAACGGCAGAACCGCATTCGGCGCATAATAATAATTGCCAGCACCATTTTCATAATCGGCATCATAAGCTGCGTCGGCGGTGGATATTATGTTGAGCACGTCAAACCATTCCACGAGAAAGTGATTACGGTAAATAATGTTTCCTTTGACATGAGATATTATATAAATATGCTCGATGCCTATACCAAGAGTCAGGGCATTGCGGTGAATGACACCTACTATTATACCGATGCGGTGGCTCAATACATTGTAGATACCGAACTGTTGAGACAGGGGGCAGAAGAGCTAAATGCGACTGTGAGCAAGGAAGAAATAGACCAAAAAATCGCGGGGCTAAACTTTCCCGATACCACGGCATACCGGGATATGATGGAAGGCACGCTCCTGGGGGGAAAATTCCTGAAGTATTTTGATTCCCAGCTACCGAATGAAACATTGCAGGCAAATATCCAGCTAATGCTCGTGGAAAGCGAAGATGTGGCTAAGGAGGTGATAGAGAAAGCTAACCGCGGCGAGAACTTCACCGAGCTGGTGGGAGAATTCTCTTACGACAACGCCACCAAACCATATAATGGCAATGTGGGCTGGCTCCCCGAAGAGTTGATGCCCCCGAATATTGCCGAAACCTTCAATCTCAGCCCCGGTGAGATAAGCCAGCCCATTTATGATAACTCATCCAATAAAAGCGTGGGCTACTGGCTTCTCAGGGTCAATGAAACGGACCCTGAGAATGGAAGTAACATCAGCGCCATATTGCTGGGCAGTGAGCAGGAAGCCCTGGAAATCAAGGGTGCGCTGGACAATGGCAGCGACTTCGGAGAGCTTGCCCTGAACTATTCCCAGCACGGCAGCAAGTATAGCAGTGGTGAGCTTGGCTGGCTCAAAAATGAAAGCAATGCTTTCAGCGACGCCTTTAATAAAGTCGCCTTCCAGCTTCCCACAGGTCAGGTGAGCGCACCGGTCAAGGACGAGACCGTGACGACCAAAGGAGGCTACTGGATGGTAAAGGTCGTCGATAAACAACAGCGTGAGCTGGATGATGAGCTAAAGATAGTACTGAAGAATAAACACTTCACCGAATGGCTCGACCTGCACCGGAAAAGCAGCACCATAGTGAATAAACTTGATATCTCCCTGAAATCCTGGGCAGCAGAGAAAGTCATTGAAGGAAGGTAGCATGCGGACGAAGAAAGAGATAAACATCGGCTTATTAGGTCTGGGAGTAGTCGGCAGCGGCGTGGCTCGTGTCCTGCTGGGTAAAAAAGAGAGCCTGGCAGAGCAAGCAGGAGTTCCCCTGATATTAGCCAAAGTGCTGGAAAAACGGGAGGTAGAATTTAAACCTGAGCTGCTGACCAAGAACGCCGCTGAAATTCTGGCTAATCCTGAGATAAACATAGTCATTGAGGTTATCGGAGGCGAGCATCCTGCCACAGAGTATATTGAGCAAGCCCTCACAAACGGAAAACATGTGGTCACCGCCAACAAGGAGGTGATTGCCAAGCATGGCTATGAGCTATTTTCACTGGCTAAGAAACACAATGTCGAGCTTCGCTATGAGGCGAGCGTGGGCAGCGGCATACCGCTCATCTCCTCTTTTCAGCAAGGTCTGGCCGCTAACGAGGTCTCAGCCATCTATGCCATCCTCAACGGCACCACCAATTACATCCTGACCAGGATGGCGCAGGAAAAACTGGACTTCTCCACGGCGTTAGAGCAAGCCCAGAAATTAGGCTACGCCGAACACAACCCCGCAAACGATATTGAAGGAATGGACACAGCTTACAAATTAGTCATCTTAGCCAACCTGGCTTTCCACGCCAGGCTGGTGCCGCAGGATATATACTGCGAGGGAATCTCCCGCCTTGCCGCCGAGGACTTCCGCTATGCCGAGGAATTCGGCTATGTTATAAAGCTGCTGGCAATAGCCAAGCGCTACGACAACATCATTGAGGCCCGGGTGCACCCCGTTTTTCTCCCCGAGGACTCCCTACTGGCAAAGGTAAATGGTGTTTATAACGCCATTCAGGCGGAAGGAGACCTGGCAGGAAGGCTAATCTTTTATGGAGAGGGGGCAGGGTCATTGTCGGCTTCCAGCGCCATTGTCGCCGATACATTGAGCATAATTAAAAACAACCGCCTGGGGATGGCTGCCGTCCCTGAAACACGGCTAAACCCCAGGCTAACCATCAAGCCCATGGCGGATATAGAGACACGGTATTACTTCAGGCTGAATGTGGCTGACCGCCCCGGCGTTTTAGCTCAAATCTCCAAAATCCTGGGGGATAACTCCATCAGCATCTCCTCGGTAATTCAAAAGGAACGCAACAGGGCAGCCCAGAGCGCTGAGGTCGTCATCATGACTCATCCCGCAAATGAAGACGCAGTGCAAAAAGCCCTGAGCGAAATGAAACCATTACCGGTGGTAAACGAAGTGAACAGCTTTATCCGGGTAGAAGAATGAAACAGGGCGTTTTAGCCCGCTACCGCCAGCTCCTGCCGGTCACCCCGAAGACTCCCATAGTCACCCTCGGGGAGGGAGATACTCCGCTGGTAAGGTCGCGAGTACTGGAGAAGGAGCTTGGCTTGGGTGAGCTTTACTTCAAGCTGGAGGGCTGTAATCCCACCGGCTCTTTCAAGGACCGGGGGATGGTGGTAGCCGTAGCTAAAGCGGCGGAGGAAGGCAGCTCCACCATTATTTGCGCCTCCACAGGCAACACCAGCGCTTCAGCAGCCGCCTACGGGACCCGCTTTGGAATGAGGACTATCGTCATCATCCCCAAGGGGAAAATAGCCCTGGGAAAGCTGGCTCAAGCCCTCGTCTACGGGGCTCAAATCGTGGGGATAAAGGGCAATTTTGACCAGGCGCTGAGCATAGTCCGCACCATAACTCAAAAATACCCCGTCACCCTGGTCAACTCCCTTAACCCCAACCGCATTGAAGGTCAGAAGACCGCTTCGTTTGAAATCGTGGATGACCTGGGAGACGCCCCCGATTACCTGTTCATCCCCGTGGGCAATGCCGGGAATATAACCGCTTACTGGATGGGATTTAAACAGTATCACAGCCTGGGCAAAGCCAGTCA
>CAYHBC010000018.1:0-16826 GCA_964354775.1 uncultured Dehalococcoidales bacterium | reverse complement strand
CCCCACTGGTGGGCGGTACTGGACTTGAACCAGTGACCTCTGCGATGTCAACGCAGCGCTCTAACCGCTGAGCTAACCGCCCTCACCCCGAAATTGTAGCAACCGCCCCTTACCCGGTCAACCTTCCACCAGCCTCCGCCCCGCCCCGAAGGCTTCCTCCAGCGCCCCGGGACGCTCACCAATCGCTCCCTTCCCCTCCACCCCCTCAAAGAGCAAATCGCCGCCGTAAGCTATATCCAGGGTGTTAAACCAGCTCTTGACCGTAGCCATGGCGGGCTGGAATAAATTAGGGCGCCTGGTGCCGCCCACCGAGATGAACAGCCCCCGGCGCTTCTTACCCCCGAAGGCTACGGGGAGCTTGAGGACATTCTTAATCACCCACAACACCTGGCAGCGGTCTATCATCGCCTTCGTTTGCGCCGTCAGTCCCATAAAGAAAATGGGAGAAGCGAGGACTAAAAAGTCGCACTCCCTCAGCTCCCGGGAGAGCCACTGCATATCGTCTTCCACGGCGCACTTGCCTTCTTTCAGGCAGTGGTCGCAGTGGCGGCAGGGAGATATGTCCAGTTCTCTTAAAGCCACCGTCCTGGTCCGCGCTCCTGCTGCGGCGGCGCCGCTCATCGCCCGCTCCAGCAAGAGGTCGGTATTACCCCCGCAGCGCGGGCTGCCCCCGATGCCCAGGACGTAAGGAGAAGAGCTTGCCATCAACGAAAATCAAAGATTAAATATAAAAAATCAAAGATACAACTAAAAACGCAAAAATACTTCATTGAAATCTAAATATCTAAATTCAAAACCTCTTCTTGTATGAAATATGAAATTCCTCTCCCTTGAAGGGAGAGGGTGAATCTCCCCCTCCCTCTAACTCCCTCCCGCCAGGGGAGGGAGAAACATTTGGAGTTTTGAACTTTGCTCTGTCATTTTGCATTTTGATTTTTGCTCTATTTTCACCGGACGGCGAATCTGTCTTTTATGAACGCCACCAGCTCGCTGGTGGTGGCACCGGGACCAAAAACAGCCTTTACTCCCATCTGTTTAAGCTGGGGTATATCCTCGTCGGGCATTATGCCGCCGGCGATGAGCAAAACATCCCCCTTCCCCTCCTTCTTAAGCCCCTCTATTATCGGCGGGAAAAGCTCCAGATGGGCCCCCGAGAGAATGCTCAGCCCCACAACATCAACATCCTCCTGGACCGCCGTCTTCACAATCATCTCCGGCGACTGGCGGATGCCGGTATAAATCACCTCCATCCCGGCGTCGCGCAGTGCCCTGGCGACCACCTTGGCGCCGCGGTCGTGCCCGTCAAGCCCCGGCTTGGCAATCAGTACCCGGATGCTGGCTTTCCCTGGCATAGCTCCTCTCCCCTTAATACCTCTGGCAAAGCTCAATAAGAACGCCTCCAGTCGCCCTGGGGTGAATAAAGGCGACCCTGCCCTCCAGCCCCCGCCTTGCCTTCCGGTCAATCAAATTCACCCCCCTGTCGGCAAGGAGCTCAAGCTCCCGCTCAATATCCTCAACATCAAAGCAGATGTGGTGCATCCCTTCCCCCCTCTCCTGGAGGACTTTCTCCAGGTTGCTTCCCGGAAGCGGCTCAAGGACCTCCAGCCTGGTCTCGCCGCCAACATCAAGCACCGCCACCTTCACCCCCGCTTCAGGCATGGTCGTGACCTCGCCCGCCGGGACGCCAAGCAGCTCCTGGTAACGCTGGACGGTCTCCTCCAGGTTACTCGCCAGGACAGCTATATGCCCGATTCCTTTAACCACTTTTCCTCCCTTAAACTAGAAAAATAGAAATTCCTTTTGAACGCCGAAAACGCCGCGCAATACATCGCACATCTCCCCCAGTGTGGCATACGCCTCCACGCACTCAATAATCGGGGGCAGGGTATTTTCCTCGCCCCGCGCCGCCTCCTCCAGCCTTTTCAACATCCGCTTCACCCCGGCGTTATCCCGTTCCCTCTTGAGCTTTCCAAGCTTCTTTTTCTGCTTCGCCTCCACCTCCGGCTTGACCCTTAGCGTGCTGGCTATCCCCGACTCGCCGCTGACGAAGTCGTTCACCCCCACGATTTTTTGCCTGCCCTCCTCCACCATCTTCTGGTATTTATACGCCGACCGCTGAATTTCCCTCTGCTGATAGCCCTGCTCAATAGCCGCCACGGCGCCCCCGAGCTTATCTATCCGGGCAATGTAATCGCTGGCTTGCTTCTCCAGCTTCTCGGTGAGCGACTCAATATAAAAGGAGCCGCCAAGGGGGTCAACGACATCGGCGACACCGCTTTCATAAGCCAGCATCTGCTGCGTCCGCACCGCAATGGTCACCGCCTCCTCCGAAGGCGTCCAGTAGGCTTCGTCAAAGGAATTAGTGTGCAGCGACTGAGTGCCGCCCAGAACCGCCGCCAGGGCTTCAATAGCCGTCCTGACGATATTGTTATACGGCTGCTGTGCCGTAAGGCTGCATCCGGCGGTCTGAGTATGGAAGCGGAGCATCCCCGAGCGCTGGTCTCGGGCTCCAAACCTCTCCTTCATTATCTTCGCCCAGAGACGCCGGGCAGCCCGGAATTTAGCCACCTCCTCAAAGAAATTAAGGTGGCTGTCAAAGAAGAAAGAGACCCGCGGAGCAAAGGCATCCACCTCCAGCCCCCGAGCAACCGCCGCCGCTACATAGGCGATGCCGTCAGCCAGGGTAAAGCCGATTTCCTGGGCGGCGGTGCAGCCCGCCTCCCTCATATGGTAGCCGCTGACGCTTATGGTGTTCCACCGCGGCACATTCTCAGCGCAATAAGCGAATATGTCGGTGGTCAACCTCATTGAAGGACGGGGAGGAAAGATATAGGTCCCCCGGGCAATATACTCCTTGAGCACATCGTTTTGAATGGTGCCGTCCAGCTCCGCCACTTTAACCCCCTGCTTTCTTCCCAGGACCAGATACATGGCGAGCAGGATAGGGGCGGTGGAGTTTATGGTCATGGAGGTGCTCACCCGGTCCAGGGGAATGCCCTGGAAAAGGGTCTCCATGTCCTCCAGGCTGTCAATCGCCACGCCCACCTTGCCAATCTCCCCTCTTGCCAGGGGATGGTCGGAGTCATAGCCAATCTGGGTGGGCAAATCAAAGGCGACGCTTAACCCGGTCTGCCCCTGCTTGAGGAGATAATGATACCTCTGGTTGGTCTCCGCGGCGGTTCCGAAGCCGGAATACTGGCGTATTGTCCACAGCCTTCCCCGATACATATTGGGCTGGACGCCCCGGGTAAAGGGATACTCCCCGGGATAGCCCAGCTCCCCGGCGTAGGAAATGTGGCTGACATCCTCAGGACAGTAGAGGACGTCTAATTCCACGCCGGAGCTATTTTCAAATTTATCCTGCCGCTCGGGGTGCTTGCTCAACAGCGGCGACAGGACCTTCTCGCTCCACTCTTTTTTGCTACTGCTTGCCACAATCACCCCGGCTAGAGCTATTTCTTTTCCGAGCCGCCCTTGCTCAAAAAGGGAGCCACCATATCTATCGGCAGGGGGAACAGTATGGTGTTGGTCCTCTCCGTGGCAATGCTGGCAAGCGCCTGCAAATAGCGAAGTTGTAATGCTATAGGTTGAGTGGCGATGACCTTGGCAGCTGCGACCAGCTTCTCGGCTGCCTGGGACTCACCTTCGGCATGAACCACCTTGGCTCTTCTCTCCCTCTCCGCCTCAGCCTGCGCCGCCATTGCCCTCTGCATCCCGCTGGGAAGCTCAACGTCCTTAACCTCAACCATGCTCACTTTTATCCCCCAGGGGTTTGTCCCCTCGTCCACTACCTTTTGTATCTTTTCATTGAGCCTGTCCCGATGGGCTAATAGTTCGTCCAACTCGGACTGCCCCACCACATTTCTCAGCGTGGTGGCGGCAAGCAGCGAGGTCGCCTTGATGTAATCCATCACCTTGAGCACCGCATTCGAGGCATCAACGACGCGAAAGTAAATCACGGCATCAACCTTAACGGTAACATTGTCCATCGTGATGCACTCCTGAGCCGGAACATCCATGGTGATTACCCTGAGGTCAACCCTAATCATCCGCTCAATGAAGGGGATGAGCAGGACAAGTCCCGGACCCCTGAGACCGACAAATCTTCCCAGGCGAAAAACCGCTCCCCTCTCATATTCCTGGACGACCCTGATTGCCGCCCCGAGCAGCACGATTACTATTATGGCGATGACAAAATAAATAAATAACATCTTAGCTCACCTCCTTTCCTTCAGTTTTCCTGACCACCCACAGCTTCAATCCTTCCACCTTGGTTATTATCACCTCCTCGCCAGGCTCTATCCCCTCCTCCTCGGCTATCGCTGCCCAGATTTCCCCCTCAGCCCTGACCGTGCCCTTGGGATTAAGCGCTGTCTGCGCTACCGCCGTTTTGCCCACCATCTCCTCAACGCCGGCGGTAAGCTTTCGTCCCTGCCCCTCTATGATAGCAAAAATAACGAAGATGCCGAAAGCAACTCCGAAGACTATCGCTATGATGATTGGACCGCTCATTCCTTATTTAATTTCCGTCTCACCCACAATTTCAAACCCTCCACCCTGGTTATCACCACTTCTTCTCCCGGTTCTATCTTATCCCCTTCGGTAGCCGCAGTCCATAGCTCGCCATTAGCCAGGACCGTTCCCGTGGGGGCCAGGAGCATTTTCGCCACCGCCACCTCTCCAATCATGCCCTCCGCCCCGGTAGCCTTGCGCCGCCGCTGCCCCCGGATAATAGCCCCGATGACGAAGATGAAGAAACAGGCAACCGCAATAGTTACGCCGGCAATCAAGCCCCGGCTTACCTCCATCGCCGGCGAGCTATAGGTATGGCTGAACAGGATTAGCGACCCGATTACCAGCGCCGCCAGCCCCCCGGCGGTGAGCGCACCGTGGCTGGTGACAAATAGCTCGGCGATAAAAAGACCCAGGGCAAGCAAGATAAGGAACACCCCTCCCCAGTAAGCACTGAGCACCCCCAGAGAGTAAAAGGCCATGATTAAGCTGATGCCCCCCGCCACCCCGGGGAAGACCATCCCCGGATTGGACACCTCGGTAATCAGCCCGATGGTGGCTAAAGTAAGCAGGAGATAAGCGATGTTGGGGTCGCTGATGACCTGTAAAAAGCGCTCCACGGAGTTCATCTCGCTCCGGGTCGCTTCATAACCCGCAGTGTTGATGGTAACCACCTCCCCGCCGGCTAAAGTGACCTCCCTGCCGTTGATTTGGGAAATAAGGCTCTCCAGGCTATCCGCCTGGAGGTCAATGAGGTTACACTCCAGCGCCTCATCGGGTCGGAACGCCTTGCTTTCAGTCACCGCCAGGCTTGCCTCGGTGAGATTGCGACCTCGCTCGGTGGCGATGGTCTCAATCCACTTAGCCGAGAACCGGGTTATCTTCTCCATCTGCTCCGGGGGTATCTCTTCCCCGCCGGCGCTCACGGGATGAGCTGCGCCGATGGTCGTCCCCGGCGCCATAGCGGCGATGTGGGCCGACAGGGTAATAAAAGTCCCCGCTGAAGCCGCCCAGCCACCCCGGGGAGAAACATAGACCACCACCGGCACTTCGGCGTTCATAATCCTCTGCACTATCTCCTCCGTGGAGCCAAGAAGCCCCCCGGGCGTGTCCAGCTCAATGATACACACCGCGCTGCCCCGCTCCTCCGCCTCGCTAATCCCCCGGTTAATGTAGTTATACACCGCAGGAACGATGGTGCCTTCGACATGAAGGACGTAGACATCGGGGCTGGCGGCGGCAACAACCACCCCACCCCACACAATCCCCACCAGGGGAATTACCAGCAGGGCAAGAAGAACAATCCTGAAAAAAGTCTTGACCATCGGTAAACCTGATTATACGCAACGCCAGGGTAACTATCAAATTCCGCTTAAGCCCTTTTATGCCGCTGCGAGTCCTTTAACCCCTGATTTTGTAGTTGCCCGTCAACTGACGGGCAGAATTGCCCAATCCGTTAGCCAACGGATGGGCAACTACATTTTTAAACCATCATTGCCCGCTGACGGTTGATACCTTGACTAAAAATGAGGATATGCTATAGTTTAGTATTATGATGGACGACTTTGAGAAACTGGGCAAGATGGAGAAGGAGGAGGGAACAAGCGACTTAATTTCCCGCCTGAAGGAAGGAACTGAATTTGAAGCTCAATCGGGTGACCGCACCGAACTATTGTTCAAGATAGCCACTGATATAGAAGAGACCATGACCAACCTGAAAAAAGCCGAGCAACTGGTAGACAAACTCAAGAAGCATCTCAAACAGCTAAAAGAGCTGCAGAAGGTGCTCTCCAAATAGTCAAGTCTTTATGTCCCCCTCAGGAATGGAAATCAGGGTTCGCTTCGCACCCAGCCCCACGGGCTATCCTCATTTAGGCAACATCAGGACTGCTCTATTCAACTGGCTTTTCGCCCGCCACCACGGCGGCAAGTTTATCCTCCGTATTGAGGACACCGACGTTGCCCGCAGGGTAGAGGGAGCCACGGAAGCCATAATAGACAGCTTGAAGTGGCTGGGACTGGACTGGGATGAAGGTCCCTATTTCCAGTCCCAGCGATTACCTCACTACCAGGAAATAGCCCGTAAGCTGGTTGACCACGGAGACGCCTATCGCTGCTACTGCACTCCCCAGAGGCTGGAGGCAATGCGGAAAGAGCAGGCAAGGCGAAAGCAGCCCCCGAAATACGACCGGCGCTGCCGTGAGCTGACCGGAGAGGAGAGAGCTCAGCTTGAGGGGAGCGGCGTTACCCCGGTAGTCCGCTTCAAGACCCCCCTGGAGGGGGAGACCTCCTTTGACGACCTGGTCCGGGGGAAGGTGACCTTCCACAACGATACCCTGGACGACTTCGTCCTGCTCAAGTCGGATGGCTACCCCACCTACCACCTCGCCAACATCGTGGATGACCACTTGATGACTATTTCCCATGTCCTCCGCGCCGATGAATGGCTTTCCAGCACCCCCCGCCACATACTGCTCTATGGCGCCCTCGAGTGGCCGCCGCCGCAGTTCGCCCACCTCCCGATGATACTGGGCGAAGACCGGGCTAAGCTCTCCAAAAGGCACGGCGCCACCACCATCACCGATTACCAGAAACAGGGCTATCTCCCCGAGGCGATGCTCAATTTCCTCTCCCTCCTCGGCTGGGCGCTGGACGACAAGACCGAGCTACTGAGCAGGGAGGAGCTGATAAAGCATTTCACCCTGGAAAGGGTGGGCAAAACAGCGGCAATCTTCAACCAGCAGAAACTGGAGTGGATGAACGGGGTCTACCTCCGCCGGCTCAGCCCGGAGCAGTTCTCCGCCCGCGCCGTCCCCTTCCTGGAGCGGGACCTCCCCCCGAATGTAAAGCGACCGCTGGATAAGGGCTACATCGCCGGGATAACGCCCCTCATCCAGGAGCGCGCCCGGACATTAGCCGAGGTGCCCTCCCTGTCGGACTTCTTCTTCTTAGATGAGCTGGAATACGACCCCAGCCTCTTGATTAAAGGAATGGACGCCGCCTCCGCCGCTGAGGCTATAAAGACCAGCCGGGAGCGCCTTCAGACGCTGAAACCCTGGGACGATGCTTCTTTAGAAAATGTCCTCCGCCCGCTAGCGGCGGAGCTGGGGCTGTCCACGGGCACATTCTTCGGACTGCTCCGCGTGGCAGTCACGGGACGCATCGCTTCGCCGCCGCTGTTTCAGACTATGTCGGTGCTGGGCAAACAGAGGTGTCTTGCCCGCCTCGCCCGAGCCGGGGAGAGAATAAAATAACTTTGAATTGTCATTGCGAGGCCCAGCCCAACGGCAAGGGCTCGCGTCCTAGTCAACGATGTGGACCTCTATGCTAACATAGTGAGACTCTCTGAGGCTGCCTTGATGGGGAGGAGGGCAGATTCCAGTAGTGCCTATACGGAATGACGACTTGCTTATTCTCTTCGGCAGGTCTTCAGGAACGCGAACGGTCATTGTCAGCGGCAGCATCCCACCTGACTCTATTACAACCGTCCCGGTCATATTGTAGCTGATGACTTCTTCGCTGTAGATACTCCCCCTTCCAATTTCGTTGTCCTCATCATCAAATATCCTGTAAGGCGATTCCGACTGAGCGCCGCAGCTACTATTAGTTGGGTCTATACTTACCGACAGCTGCGTAATCTCAGGATTATGTGAGTCAAAATGGAGCAGGATAGGTATGTCCGCCTTTTCGCCTCTCTTAAGATATACATCCAGAGGCTGTAACCACGACGAGTCCACGCACGATGAGTTCTCGAAGATAGACGACCAGTTAAACTGGGTAGACGGAACGAGAGTAGACCAGTTAATCAAGGTAGGCCAGATGGCTAAGGTAGTCCAGCTAGCCGGGATGATACACAACTCTCCATCTAAGCTATAATTACCAAGCCCAATTCCGCTGCCGGACGGGGTGGATGTATTTCCTTCTCCTGGTTGACTACACGACAGGGGAACAACCGCCAGGGCAAGCACCAAAACGATAACCCCCCGCATCAACTTCCCTTTCATCGCCTTCCCTCTCCTATTAACCTAATTTTATCACCCCGGGGGGCAGTCTGGCGAACTGAGGCAACTTTGAACTATTTTTGCGTTTTGATTTGTACTTTTGATTTTTAATTTTTGATGTTTAAATTACTACTACTTCCTCACCAGGGCGCAGATATTGCGGGAGAAGCCCTTTACCGGGAAACTGTAGGACTTCTCGGGGAGCAGGCTCAGGATTTCAAAGCCGACCCCGGAAAGCAGCTTCCTCAGTTCGCCGTAGCTGAAAAGGTGATAGTAGCGATAAACGGTCTCGCCCTTTACCCTCCAGGGTATCTTTTCCTCCCTTGATTTCAGCCAGAACCTCGGCTGCCCCCGGTTCCACACCGTCAGGAAAGCCTCTCCTCCGGGCTTCAGCACCCGCTTCAGCTCCCCCAGGGCGCTCTCCCTCTCCTTCTTCCCCTTAATATGGTGATAGCTCGCCACCGCCACCGCCCAGTCAAAGGCTTCGTCGCCGAAGGGCAGGGAAATGGCGTCAGCCATAACCAGGTTTGCCTCAAACTGGAATTTCTGGCAGAACCGCTGCCCCTGGCGGAGCATTTCCCCCGAGAAATCGACTCCCCAGAGCCCAAATCCTTCCCGGAAAGGCAAAAAGTCGGCACCATGGGCGCAGCCGACATTTAACAGCCTGCCGCCGCGCCACCGTTGAGCCAGCTCCTCCAGTTCCTTCCGCAGCCGGGGCCAGTGCCTCACCCGGTACCAGCTCTCCGCTATCCGGTCAAAAGCCTCTTTGCCCATCCCGCTTAAAAATCAAAAGGCAAAATGCAAAATGCCAGAGCAAAATTTAAAAAATAGCGTATCTTGGCATTTTGAATTGTAATTTTAATTTTTTATCTTTAATCCTTTATTTTGGTTAGCTATTCCCGGCTTATGGAGACCAGCCCCTTCTTTATCGCCACCACCACTGCCTGAGTGCGGGCATTTACATTGAGCTTGCGCAATATTGAGGTGATATGGTTCTTGACCGTCTGTTCGCTGACCTCCAGCGCCTCGGCAATTTGCTTGTTCAGATAGCCCTTAGCCATATGGTGGAGTATCTCCATTTCCCGGCGGGTAAGCGGCGAGGTAAACTCAGCTATTTCCCTCTCCCGGGAAAGCTCCTGGAACTGTTTTAATATCCGTTCCGCCACCCCGGGACGGTCGGTGAGCTTTCCATTTATGGGATGCTCCCCGCCGGCACATTGCCTGATGGCATCCGCCAGCTCAGCGGCGCTGCTCTCCTTGCTCAGGTAAGCCGATGCCTGCGACCTGATTACCTCGAAAAACTGCTCGTCATCGACCTGGGGAGTGAGCACAATGACCGCCACGCTGGCTAACAGCTGCTTTATCCGCCGGCATAGCTTCAAGCCGCTGAGCGAAGGATAATCAATGTCCAGGAGCACCACATCGGGGGAGGAGCCTTCCAGGACAGAAAGCACCTCTTCGGCAACGCCTCCCTCCCCCACAAACTCGATGCCTTTTCTCCGGGAAAGGGTGGTGCGGATGCCCTGGCGAAACAGCGGCTGACGGTCAACTATGAATACCTTTATCTTGCCCATCTAGCCAGAAGCCACCGCTATTTTACAGGATTCTTCCCGGGGAATTTCTTCCCCATCTTCCTGCAGGCATTCCAGATGGAGTTCAATAGCCTCTTTAATATTGGTTAATGCCTCTTTCCTGCTCTTACCTTGAGAGACACACCCCGGTAACGCCGGGACTTCTACCCAGTAGCCGCCATATTCCTTATCTCGATGAAGAATAACAGTGTATCGTATTGGTTCCACTCCCATTGTTCACCTTCCTAAAAGCTCTAAGAACTCTTCCGCCGTTAGACCAGCTCTCTTTATTTGATTCAGCAGCAACCCTACACTTAGTTCACTATGAAGCGGTATAGTCAACCTGTTGCTACCCGCTTTAACAAGATTTATATGGCTCCCTTTGCTTTTTCTCTCGCTATAACCAAATTTCTTAAAAGCCTTAACCGCTTCATAACTACTTACGCCTCTGAGTTTCCTTCCACCTCGGTCACTTTTCAATTCATAACAGCCTTCAGAATCTACCAGATAAATTTAACATAAAAGCTAGCTACAATCAATTTTCGCCAGAAACTACCCCACTATCCCCATATACCACTTAATTATCGCGCTCCCCCAGACCAGGGTAATCATGGTGGCTACTGAGAGAAACGGACCGAAGGGGATGGGACTCTTCCTCCCCTTTTTCCCCCTGGCTATTAGCGCCACGCCGGGCACTGCGCCGAGGAAGGCTCCTAAAAAGAGCGCAAACATAACCATGGGGAACCCCACCGCAAGCCCGATTAGCCCCGCCAGCTTCACATCCCCCCAGCCCAGCTCGTGCGATACCACCGCGATTACAAAAAAGAATAAAAAACCAATCCCCCCACCCATAACGACATTGACCACGCCGCCGACAGGCCACGGGGGAAGCTCAGGTCGAAGCTGTAGCGCCGAGAAAATAAAGGCAATCACCATCCCGGGGTAGACCACCTTGTTGAGGACGATATTCCTCTCCAGGTCGACCATGAACACCAGGGTAAACAGGGCAGCATAGAAAATCATCACCCCGAGCTGGGGCGATAGCCCGTAACGCCAGAACAGCAGGGCGCACATTACCCCGCTCGCCAGCTCAACATAGAGAAGCTTCCGGGGAATAACCGCCCCGCAGTAGCGGCACTTCCCCTTCAGCCACAGGTAGCTGAACACCGGAATCAGCTCTTCGGCTGCCAGGCGGTGCCCGCAGCCCTCGCAATGAGAAGGCGGGCTCACCACCGACTTCCCCTCAGGCAGCCGGTCAATGCATACATTGAGAAAACTGCCTATCTCCAGCCCCAGCAGGAAAAAAAAGACTCCCAAAAATGCTTCCATCATCGCCGCAAAAGGAGCTTTTCCTTACCCCGTCCCACTTGCTTAATTTAGTGATAGTAGCTTATTATTCTCCTCGGGGCAACTTATTTCTCCTCTTTTTCTTGAAATTTGGGACTACAAAAAATATATTTTTATATGGTAAAATACTAATTTCCGGCGGAGTAAACTTTTAACAGGGAGGTGAGTTATGAAGGACATTGCAGGAAAAGTTGTCTTAATCACCGGCAGCGCCTCGGGGATAGGCTATGCCTTAGCCACTCATTTTGCCCGCGACAGGGCAAAGGTGGTGGTGGTGGATATTAATGAGGAGGCTCTGCGAAAAGCGATTTCCCAGCTTACCAATATGGGTGGAGAGGTCTATCCCTACATCTGCGATGTCGCTGACCGCTCCCAGGTGCACGAGCTCGCCACACGGGTCCATGAAAAGGTGGGACCGGTGAGCATCCTGGTCAATAACGCCGGCGTAGCCTATAGAGGCAAGTTCACCGATGTGAGCGATGAAAAGCACGCCACCATCATGAATGTCAATATTATGGGGTGTATGTGGATGACCCGGGAGTTTCTGCCCGACATGATAGCGAAAAGGCGGGGGAATCTGGTCTACATTGCCGCCACCGGTGGACTGGCTGGCGTGCCCATGCTTACCTCTTACAGCGCCAGCAAGCATGCCGTGGTGGGCTTCGCTGAGGCACTGCGCCGGGAGCTGATGCAGGACAACAGCTTGAAGAACATCTACATAACCACAGTTTGTCCCAGCTCGGCACCCACCGTGACGGTTGAAGGTGCTGCTCAGCCACAGGTTATGAGACGGGTTGAGTCGGAGAAAATGGCGAGACAGGTCTATCGGGCAATAAAGGGCGACCGACCAATGCTCATCGTGCCCGGAATACCCCTGGTGAAGGTTGCCTTCAGCCTTCTCTCCGTGGCAAACGTCCGAAGGCTGCTCTGGCTCTTCGCCGCCGACATCTCAGGGCGCGGTTAGGCAATAGAGAAGAAAGCAGATTGTTTATTAACCGCTCGTGGTGAGCGTGTCGAACCATGAGCGGCAGTTATGATAAAATTAAGTTGCTCTTCGACAGGCTCAGGGCGAACGGGTTTCTAAACGACCTCAAGAAAGCTAAGCCCGACCCGGAGCAGTCAATTTCCCTTTCGAGGACAATATGGTAAAATCTCTATTAATTAGCTATGCCAGTTTACGAATATCGCTGCAATTCTTGCCGCCGCAAGGTCAGCTTGCTTCAATATAGCCTTTCCTCCGATGCCCCCGCCTGCCCTCACTGCGGCAGTGAGCTTGAGCGGCTCTTCTCCACCTTCGCCACGCATAAGAGCTACCGGGATGTTTATGACGATATACTCTCCGACCGGAGCCTGACTCAAGGGATGATGCGCAACAACCCCGGAGCCTTGATTGAGTGGAATAAGCGAATGAGCGGTGGGGAAAAGCCGCCGCCGGAATACCAGGAGATAGCCGAGAGGATGGAAAGGGGTGAATGGCCTGCCGAGCAGATTGAGCAAAAGAGAAGGGAAGCGATGGGTCTGCCCCACCCCCCAGGGGAAGAAGAGGACTGAACAGGAGAGAGGATGCCAATCTACGAGTTTATCTGCCCCCAGTGCCATAAAAAGACCACCGTCCTGGTGAAGAGCATCTCCGAGCCCGTTTCTCCCCCCTGCCGCTTTTGCGGCAGCGCCAACTTATCCCGCGCCGTATCAAGCTTCGCCTACCATAAGTCGCTAGAGACCGTGTGGGAGGAAAGCGGCGAGCCATCGCCCCACCCCGGCGCTGACTATTACCAGGACCCCCGCAACATCGGTCGCTGGGCAGAGAAGAAGTTCCAGGAGATGGGCGAGGAGATGCCCGCCCAGCTTAAAGAGGAAATACAGGCGGCTAGAGAGGGCGAAATGCCCCAGCCGCTGAAGGATTTGCAGAGTGCCTCGCCAACCGCTTCGTATAGTTGACGCCAACCTCAACCGCTCCGCCGAAGGGCTGCGCGTCCTGGAAGACGTCGCCCGCTTCATACTTGACGACCCCGACTTGAGCCGGCGGCTAAGGACTGCCCGTCACCGCCTGACTGAGGAAGGCAGGTCGCTGGGCACAGCCCCCCTTTCCCAGAGGGACTCGGAGCACGATGTCGGACGGGAAAATCTCCCCGGAAAGTCCTACCCCGATTTAATCAGCCTGGTTGAAGCCAACGCCAGCAGGGTGGAGGAATCCCTGCGGGTGCTCGAGGAACTCGCCCGGCTGGATGAGCTGAACGCCACGCTCAACGCCGCCGCCTTTGAGCAGGCGAGGTTCGCCCTCTACCCCGTGGAAAAAGAGATGGTCTCCCGGCTGAGCCGCCACGACAAGCTGAGGCAGCTCACCGGGCTCTATATCATCCTCGACCGGCAGGCTCTCGCCGGCAGGGACGAGCTGGAGCTTGCCCGCCTGACCATTGAGGGAGGGGCTAAGGTTATCCAGCTCCGCGACAAGCAGGGCTGCGCCGGGGAGCTCTTGCCCCTTGCCCTGAGGCTCAAGGAGCTCTGCCACAACTCGGGCGTCCTGTTCATCATCAACGACTACCTTGACCTTGCCCTGGCTGCCGGCGCTGACGGTCTCCACCTGGGACCGAAGGACCTTCCCCCCGCCGCCGCCCGAAGCTGGCTGCCCCGGGACAGGCTCATCGGCTGCTCGGTCACCACGGTATCGGGGGCAGTCCGGGCGAAAAAAGAAGGGGCGGACTACATCTCGGTAGGCGCGATGTTCCCCACGGGGAACAAGAAAAGCGCTGTTGTCGTCGGGCTGGAGAGGCTGAAGAAAGTCAAAGAGGCGGTATCCCCGCCGGTGGTGGCGATTGGCGGCATTGACGAAGGCAATGTCGGCGAGGTAATCGCCGCCGGCGCCGACTGCGTCGCCGTGATTGACGCCGTGCTGGGCAAGCCCGATGCCCGAAAAGCCACCAGACAGTTGCTCCGCCGGATAAAGGAGGCAAAGCGAAAATGCCCCAAAACAAGCTAGAGGCTATCGCCGCCAAGATTCGCTCCCACTTCGCCACCGAGGACGAAGCCCGGGAGAAGGCTCTGCCGCTCTGCCGCCAGGTGATTCGCAACAGCGCCAGCGCCATAAAGGCAATTCACCGCCAGGAGCAGAAAGAGGCGGGGCAAATTCTCGCCGCCACTCATAAGCTGGTCCGGAGGCTCAACGCCGTCCTCGGCGACCATCCCGCCCTGCTCAACTCGGGATTCGTCCACGACGCCCAGAAGGAGTTCGCCGAAGGGAGCATCACCCTCGCCCTGATTGCGGGGAAAAAGCTCCCCTCGCCGGAGGCGCTGGATGTCGACCCCGCCGCCTACCTAAACGGGCTCGGCGAGGCAGTGGGCGAGCTCCGCCGCTACCTCCTGGACAGCATGAGGAGGGGGGACTTCTCCCGCTGCGAGGAGCTGCTCCAGGCTATGGACGACATCTACACCACCCTGATGACCATGGACTTCACCGAAATCATCACCCACGGACTCAGGCGGACTACCGACGCCATCCGGGGCATTATCGAGCGGACCCGGGGAGACGTGACCCTCTCTCTGCGGCAGAAGGAGCTGGAGAAGAAGCTGGACAGGGGGTGAAAGTTTATGAATGAAGGAGGCGGCTATGGAAAGCTCACGGGACGCCATATCACAAAAGGCGTTTGATTTAGCCCGCAGCTACGAGATGAACTATACCGGCTGTGCCCAGACCACGCTTGCCGGCATTTTCGACGCCCTGGGCATTGAAAACGACGATGTCTTCCGCAGCGCCAGCGGGCTGGCTGACGGACTGGGCTTGACCGGGGACGGCGCCTGCGGCGCTCTCGTCGGCGGCTCTATGTCGATTGGCTACCTCTTCGGTCGGGAAAAGAAGGACTTCCCCGACATGCTGGCCCCGATGAAGTCGTACATGCTGGTCAAGGAGCTCCACGACCGGTTCGTGGAGCAGTATGGCTCCTGCCGCTGCTACGACATCCAGAAGCGGCTTATGGGCCGGACCTTTAATTTATATGAGCCCGCCGACCTGGAAAAAGCCGCCGAAATGGCGATGTTCGACCACTGCTCTAAGGTCGCCGGCACCGCTGCCCGGCTGGCTACGGAGATAATTTTACGGGAGCAAGGGGAATAAGGAGGTAGCTATGAGTCAAGATGAATGGAAGGCAAGAGAGGGACAGCTGCAAAGGTATCTGAGGCTGGACACATTCCCCGTGGGGGTGAATTTCCTGAAAAAGGGTGAGGCCTTCCCCGAGATGACCACCACGCCGGCGAGCATGGGGATAAAGATTGCCCCCTGCCAGGCAACGACCATCGCCCGGAGATGGGAATGGGCTATGGGAGTGGGAAAGGACGATGTAAGTTGTATCCCCGCTCTCGTTGGCTTTGGCTGGAGAGAGGTGGAAAATCCCCAGGCGCTGGTGGACTTCCTTATGAGCATGGGCTATTTTGAGACACCGGAGGCGGCTATAAAGACCATAGTGAAAATGACGACAATGGAGCCGGGGCGATTCGAGAAGCTTTACATCGCCCCTCTCTCCAGGACGAAGCTTGAGCCGGATGTAGTGGTCATATACGGCAACCCGGCACAGATGATGAGGCTTGTCCAGGGCTATATCTATAAAAGGGGCGGCGCCGTTACTGCGGAGACAACGCTGGGGTTTAGCTGCGCCAGTGAGATGCTCGTGCCCCTTAAAGAGGAAAAAGCCTGCCTGGTCCATCCCGGCAGGGGGGAAAGGGTGCTCGGGCTTGCCCAGGACCACGAGATGGCGTTTGCCCTGCCGGCGTCCCAGGTGGATGACTTGATTACCGGTCTTGAGGCAACGCACCAGGGAGGCACGCGCTATCCCGTCCAGAGCTACCTTTTGTTCGAGCCGATGACATTCCCCCAGTTCACCGAGCTGGAAAAACACCTGAAGCCTTGAGGGCACTGGCTATGCTATAATGAGCGGGGATAGCGACCTACATCGCCCCTCGTCAGGGACATATAAAACCGCCGCAGCATAAACCAAATGACAATTTGCCCGTTATAATAAGCAAAGGAGGCAAAGATGAACAGAAACTTATTATTAGTCCTGGGGCTAACATCGCTGCTGGCGGTCTCCCTCATAGCCGGCTGCGCCGGGATAGCGACCTACACCGACCCCTCAGAGACGATAAGCACCACCGTTAACGGGGAATTCGTCATCGCCCTGGACTCCAACCCTTCCACCGGCTACAGCTGGAATGTAAGCTACGATGCGAGCCTGCTCAGCCTGGAAAAAGATGAATACAACCCCGACAAAAAGGCGGAGGGGCTGGTTGGCGCCGGCGGGACCCAGTATTACCAGTTCAAGGCATTAAAGACGGGCAGCACTGAGGTAAACCTCACCTACCTGCGCTCCTGGGAAGAGGAACCCATCGACCAGAAGGTCTTCACCGT
>CAYHBC010000017.1:0-16903 GCA_964354775.1 uncultured Dehalococcoidales bacterium | reverse complement strand
TGGCATTTAAAGAAACTATTATGAAACCAGTGGTAGTTAAAATCGGGGGGAGCACCCTGGAAAGCCCGTCCATCGTGGCGGACCTGGTCCAGCTCCAGAAGGAGGGGATGCCCCTGGTGGTAGTCCACGGGGGCGCCTCAGAGGTCACCCAGTGGCTCACCCGGCTGGGCATACCCACGAGCTTCGTAAACGGGCTCAGGGTCACCGATGCCGAGACCTTAAAGGTGGTTACGGCAGTATTGGGGGGACTGGTCAACAAGGAGCTGGTGCTCGGCATTCAAGCCTTAGAGGGAAAGGCAATCGGCATAAGCGGGAGCGACGGCAACCTGCTCCGGGCAAAGCCGATGAGCGCCAGGATGGGCTACACCGGCGAGATTATCGCCACCGACCCTGCTCCGTTGAAGATACTGCTAAAATCAGGGTATATGCCCGTGGTAGCGCCGTTAAGCCTGGGAGAGGTCAGGGGAAAGCTGACGCTGCTCAATATCAACGGTGATACCGCCGCCGGGGAAATAGCTGCCGCGCTGGGAGCAGGGAAGCTCATCTTTCTCACCGATGTTGACGGCGTCCACGACGGCTCAGGAAAGCTGGTCTCCCGGCTCAACGCCGCCGAGGCAAAGGAAATGCTCGCCGGCAGCACCGCCACCGGAGGGATGCTTCCCAAGATAGAAGCCAGCCTGAAGGCTCTCCCGGCGACGCCCCTGGTGCGCATCATCAACGGCAAAACACCCCACGCCTTGCTTAACGAGATGAAAAATAAAATCGGGGGAACAAGCCTTGTCCCGGAGTAGCGAGTGGCAGGAGCTGGCCGACAGGCTGTTCCTGAACACGGTAGAAAGGTTCCCGGTGACCCTGGTGAGAGGAGAGGGAAGCCGGGTATGGGACGAGGAGGGCAGGGAGTATCTTGACCTCGTCGGCGGCTGGGCTGTCGACAGCCTGGGACACTGCCCGCCGGTGGTGGTAAAGGCCCTGGAGGAGCAAGCCCGGACGCTCATCCAGGCGTCCAACCAGTTCTACACCGTCCCGGCGATAAAGCTCGCCCGGCTCCTGACCGAAAATAGCTGCCTCGACCGGGTCTTTTTCAGCAACAGCGGCGCCGAGGCTAACGAAGGAGCGGTGAAGCTGGCCCGGAAATACGGCAAGGTCCACCTCAACGGCGCTTACGAGGTCATCACCACCTACGAGTCCTTCCACGGCAGGACGCTGGCGATGGTGGCGGCTACGGGGCAGCACAAGTTCCAGGCGCCCTACATCCCCCTGCCCGGCGGCTTTGTAAATGTGGAGTATAACAACCTTGAGGCGATAAAGCGCGCCACCAGCGACAAGACCTGCGGGGTGATGCTGGAGCCGATTCAAGGAGAAGGCGGAGTCAATGTCCCCGACGACGACTACCTCAAAAAGGTGGAGGGCTGGTGCCGGGAGAGAGGAATCCTGTTCATCTTAGACGAAGTCCAGACCGGCATCGGGCGGATGGGGACTCTCTTCGCCTACAGCCAGTATAAGGTTGAGCCGGATATAATGACCTTAGCCAAGGGACTGGGGAGCGGCGTGCCCATCGGCGCTTTTCTGGCTAAAGAAAAGGCGTCGGTCTTCGCTCCCGGCGAGCACGGCACCACCTTCGGGGGTAATCCCCTGGTCTGCGCCGCCGCCTACGCCGCCTTGAAATACATCATTGATAACGACATACCCCGAAAGGTAAACCAGACGGGAAGCTACTTCAAGGCGGAGCTGGAACGCCTGAAAAAGCAATTTAAGTTCATCACCGAAGTGCGGGGCAGGGGGCTTTTGCTGGCGGTGGAATTTGATAGCGAAATTGCCCAGAAGGTGGCTATGGACTGCCTTGCCCGGGGCTTGCTGGTCAACAAGGTAAAGCCGAACGCCATCCGCTTTATGCCCCCGCTTATCATCACCACCGGCGAGGTGGATGAAGCAATGGGCATACTGAGGAGGTCATTAAAATCAATAGGAGAGGAAGCAAATGGATAAAGTGGTATTAGCTTACAGCGGTGGTCTGGACACCTCGGTAGCCATAAAATGGCTCAGGGAAAAATATAACCTGGAGGTCATCACCTTCACCGTGGACATCGGCAACGTGGCTGACCTTGAAGCAATCAGGAAAAAGGCGCTCAGCCTGGGGGCGATAAAGGCGGTGGTAGCCGACGCCCGCGAGTCCTTCGTCAACTCCTTTGTCTTCCCGGCGCTTAAAGCTAACGCCGTCTACGAAGGTCAATACCCCTTAGCCACGGCGCTGGGACGTCCCCTCATCGCCCAGCTCCTGGTGGAGACTGCCCGAAAGGAAAAGGCTGCTGCGGTGGCTCACGGCTGCACCGGCAAAGGCAACGACCAGGTCAGGTTTGAAGTAAGCATAGCCGCCCTGGCTCCGGAGCTCAGGATAATCGCCCCCGCCAGGGAGTGGAAGATGACCCGGGAGCAAACGATTAAATATGCCCGGTCACACAGTATTCCCGTCCCCGTTACCACCGCCAGCCCCTACTCCGTCGACGAAAACCTCTGGGGGAGGAGCATTGAGTGCGGCGTCCTGGAAGACCCCTGGACTGAACCGGCGGATGATGTCTTCGCCTGGACGAAGTCGCCGGGGGAAGCGCCGGACAAAGCCGATTACATTACCCTGGGCTTTGAAGAGGGGCTCCCCGCGAGCATTAACGGGCAGCGGCGGAAGGGAGTCGCCCTTATCCAGCAGGTCCACAAAATAGCCGGCAAGCACGGGGTGGGGCGGATTGACCATGTTGAGACCAGGCTGGTGGGCATAAAATCGCGGGAAGTCTATGAAGCCCCGGCAGCCACCGTGCTGATTAAAGCCCACCAGGCGCTGGAGGCAATAACCCTCTCCCGTGACCAGCTCCGTTTCAATAACATCGTGGCGGGGCAATACGCCGACCTGGTCTATAACGGGCTGTGGTTCTCCTCACTCCGCGAGGACTTAGCCCGCTATGTGGATGCTTCCCAGAAGTATGTTACCGGCGAGGTCAGGGTCAGGCTTTTCAAGGGCAATTGTCAGGTAGCGGGCAGGAAATCACCCTACTCCCTCTACGATTACAGCCTGGCTACCTACGATAAAGGCGACGCCTTTGACCAGAGCGACTCCCCGGGATTTATCCACATCTGGGGGCTGCCCCTGAGGACGCAGTCAAGGGTGCAGCGTCAGAAACCACCCCAATAAGTCTACCCGACTACCACTCCAGCCGGTATCCATACTGGGGCAGGGTGGTAATATACCGGGGCTTTGAAGGGTCAGGCTCTATCCCCTTCTTTATTTGCTGGACGCACTGCTTAATCGTCTCGGGGCTGACCTCCCCGCCCTCATCAGCCCAGACCTTCTCGGCGATTTCACTCTCGCTGCAGGCCCTGCCCCGGTTTTGATAGAGAAAGACCAAGAGGTTAAATTCCCGTCTTCCCAGGGAGACCTCGCTGCCGTCAACGAATACTCCCCGGGCTTTCACATCAATGATGAGACCTTCAGCCTTCCTGGGCGGATGGGCTGGCAGGTACTGGGTTTCCTCCGACTGGCGGGGGCGGCAGAACCGCAGCACCACCCGCGGCTCCCCGGAGATGAGCGCCAGACCGATGAAGTCACCGTTCTCCAGGGAATAGAACCTGCCCGGCTCGAGGCGCTCCCCGTTAATCTCGGTGCCGTTGCGGCTGCCGGTGTCGCGCAGCATAAAACGCCCCCCGATGTAGCTGAACTCAACATGGTTCCGGGAGATATACTCGTCCTTGATTTTGATATCGGGAGCATTCCTCTGGCTTATCCTCCCCACCCGTAGAGCGCCTGTGCCCAGGGGAATCTTCCCCTCCCGGCTATACCCATCAATATGACCTTTCTCTATCTGGAGAAAAGCCTCAGCATTCGCGTTTGACATACCACCTCGGCGGCTACCACTCCAGCCGGTATCCGTAGGGAGTCAGGGTAATGATGTCCCGGGGAATGGAGAGCCCCGGCTCCACCGCCTTCTTTATGGAATGGACGCTCTGCTTAATCGTCTCGGGGCTGACCACCCCATTGACATCAGCCCAGACCGTCTCGGCGATTTCGTTCTCACTGCACACCTTGCCCCGGTTCTGGTAGAGAAAAGCCAGCAGGTCAAATTCCCGCTTCCTCAAGAAAACCTCATTGCCATCAACGAATACCCGCTCCACCTGTAAATCGAGGACGAGTCCCGGGGTAACCTTCTCCCTGCGGGGCTCAATCGGTGTCGCCAGGGTTACCTCCGACTGGCGGAAGCGCAGCAGGACCCGCGGCTCCCCGGAGATTATCGCCAGCCCGATGAAGTCGCCGTCCTTCAGGGGATACGGTTTACCCTGCTTAAGGCGCTTCCTGTTAATTTCAGTGCCATTGCGGCTGCCGAGGTCACGCAGCGAAAACTGCCCGCTGTCGCCATCATAGCTGAGCTCAATATGGTTTCGGGAGACATAATCGTCCCGGACCATAACATCGGGGGCGCTCGTCTCGCTCACCCGGCCGATAAGAAGGTTGGTGTTACTCAGCGGGATTTTCCCCAGTCCCCCATACCCCTCTATCCGGCCTTTTTCTATCCGCAAAAAGGCTTCCATTTTCGCTTTTGTCATACCATACCTCGTGCCGGCTGACGGGCGTTTTTTCAGGTTTATTATACCCTAGTCAGGCTGACTGTCAAATAAGAACAAAGGGGAAAGAGGCGGTAGAGTTTACCACCCGTCAGGCAGCGACGGCGCTATGGAGAGGAGGGAAGAGGCTCAGCGCCCGATGCCACCCTCGTATTTGAAAGAGACCCTTATCCGGGTGCGGTAGTTTACGATATTCCCTTTCTCGTCAAGCTGCATATCCATCGCCGTGACCTCGGCGATGCGCAGGTCCCGCAGCGTCTTCGCCGCCATCTTCACCGCCGCCGCCGCCGCCTTCTCCCACGACACAGTACTGCTCCCCGCTATCTCGATGAACTTGTAGACACTCTCTGGCATCTCTCCCTCCTTTTATTCAGCTATGCCCGTGCGGGCTGTGGTAATTTTACCACCCAACCTGCGGACAGTCAATATGAACCCGCGGGCAGGCTCTATTGTCCCCCGTCCCCGATGCCGCTATAATTGCGAGTGGGCACCAACGGTTGACAAACTGGAAGGGAAAGTATCAAGATTTCCCTCAGGAGAGTGATTAGAATGAGCTACCCGAGAAATCGCCCTAAAATGGCGCAGGACTACCTCGCCTCCATCCCCGTTGACCGCCGGCTCTACCGCCACGACATCCAGGGCAGCATCGCCCATGTAAAAATGCTCGCCAGGCAAAAAATAATCGCCGCCAAGGACGCCCGGGCAATCATCGCCGGGCTCAACTCCATCGGCGCCGAAATTGAGCGGGGGAAATTCCCGTTCAGGGGCGAGCTTGAGGACATACATATGAACATTGAGGCGCGGCTGCTGGAGAAGATAGGCGCCGCCGCCGGCAAGCTCCATACCGCCCGCTCCCGGAACGACCAGATAGCCCTGGATATGCGGCTTTTCCTCAAGGAGGAAATACCCCAGACCATAGAGCGGATAAAAGCCTTAGAGGCATCGCTGGTTAAGCTGGCGGAGGCAAACAGCGAGCTCATCATCCCCGGCTACACCCACCTCCAGCAAGCACAGCCGGTCCTCCTGGCTCACCACCTGCTGGCTTATTTTGAGATGCTGGAGCGCGACACGGAGCGGTTCTACGATTGCCTCAAGCGCACCGATGTCCTGCCCCTGGGCAGCGGGGCAGTGGCGGGGGTGCCTTACCCCCTTGACCGCCACCTCCTGGCTCAGGAGCTTAACTTCAGCAAGCTCAGCCAGAACAGCATTGACGCCACTTCCGACCGGGACTTCGTGGTGGAATACCAGGCGGCAGCCGCCCTGACCATGCTCCACCTCTCCCGGCTGGCGGAGGAGCTCGTCCTGTGGTCCTCCGCCGAGTTCGGCTTCATAGAAATCGGCGAAGCCTTCACCACGGGCTCAAGCATTATGCCCCAGAAGAGGAACCCCGACGTAGCCGAGCTTGCCCGGGGCAAGACGGGGCGGGTCTACGGCAACCTCTTTTCCCTCCTGACCACCTTAAAAGCCCTGCCGCTAGCCTACAACCGGGATATGCAGGAAGACAAAGAGGGGCTTTTCGATACCCTGGACACCCTTAACTCCACCCTGGAGGTATTCGCCGAGATGCTCCCGACAATCAAGTTCAACTCCCGGCGCATCCAGGAGGCGATGAAGGACTACATCCTGGCTACCGACATAGCGGACTACCTGGTGAAGAAGGGAATGCCCTTCAGGGAAGCCCACGGCACGGTGGCTAAGCTGAGCCGCTATGCCCTCTCCAGGCAGAAGGGCTTCCACGAGCTCAAGCTGAGCGAATACCGCAAATTCAGCCCCCTGTTTGACAAAAAGGTATACGACATCACCGTGGAATCGTCGGTAGCCGCCAGGGATGTCGCCGGGGGGACTGCCCCGAAGCAGGTGAAGGCGGCGCTGAAGAAGGCGAAGAAGAGTCTTGGCGGAGTTTATTCTGAGTGAGAAAAGTGTCCGGTAAGGTCAAGCTGGCGCCGTCGATTCTCAGCGCCGATTTTGCCCGGCTTGGCGAGCAGGTCGCCGAGGTCACCGGGGCGGGCGCCGACTATATCCACATTGATGTTATGGACGGTCACTTCGTCCCCAACATCACCATCGGCGCTCCCGTGGTAGCCTCAATCCGCCCCTGGACCGACCTGCCTCTGGATGTCCACCTGATGATAGAGCACCCCGAGCGCTACATCGCTTCATTCGCCCGGGCGGGCGCCGACATAATCACCGTCCATGCCGAAGCTTGCCCTTCCCTTCAAGACCTGATTCAATCAATAAAGGAGCTGAAGGTAAAGGCGGGAGTGTCAATAAGCCCCGCCACGCCGCCGGGCTCAATAGAGAAAATTCTCCCCGATGTTGACCTCGTCCTGGTGATGAGCGTTGAGCCGGGCTATGGAGGGCAGAGCTTCATCCCCTCGTCTTTAGACAAGATAGCCACCCTGCGGAAAATGCTTGACCGGCGGAAGCTCAGCGCCGAGCTGGAGGTTGACGGAGGCATCACCCTGGAGAATGCCCCCGACATAGTCAAGGCGGGAGCCGATGTCCTGGCAATCGGAAACAGCATCTTCAACGCCACCGAGGGAATAGCGCAGGCAATGCGGATGTTTATTCGGGCGACGGGCTAGAGCGGGCTTCCTTATACCGGGTGCGCAGGCACCTGGTGCAGATATTCACCTTCTTTTTCTTGCCATCCACCACGATGGTAAGGCGCTGGATATTAGGCAGCCAGCGCCGCTTGGTGTGCCTCTTAGAGTGGCTTATACTGGAACCGTATTGAGCACTCTTGCCGCAAACATCACATTTCATAGTCTGCTCCCAAAATTTCTACACAATCCATACATATTACCACGAAATAACAAACTTGACAAAACGGCTGAATTTTAGCCTATAATCCGTAGTCCGCTACATAATCACCCGTGCAACGAGCATTTTATTTGTATTATGGCTAGGGAAGGAGAATAAGGCTTGGAGCAGTCCCCCAGGGAGAGAGGCATCAATTCCCTCCGGAGAGTCCTGGAACTGGAATGCCGGAAGGGATATGACGACAGGGCGGTAATCGGGGGGCTGGACAAATTCCTGCGCCAGCAGGGGGGACGGATTTTACAGGATATAACCGACCGGGAGCTTTTAGCTTCGTTCAATAACCTCGGCTTTGCCACCTCCGATTACCACTCCTGGGATAAAAAGAGGCGCCGGGAGTGGATAGCTGCTATCTTCAACTGGCTCGCCAGGGCAGAGGAAGCGAGGGAGAGAAAGAGGACAACCGCAGCGGCGGGCAGCCCTGCGGCAGCAGCGAGGAGCCGCCAAAAAACATCCCCGGGGCTGGACCTGCCCATCACCACCATCAGGGGCATCGCCGCTACCACCGCCGACAGGTTCGCCAGGCTCGGCGTGAAGACCATCTATGATTTGCTTCACCTCTTTCCCCGCCGCTACATTGATTACAGCCAGAGAAAAGCAATCGCCGGGCTGGAGCAGGGTAAAGAGCAGACCATCATCGCCACGGTATGGCAATCCCGCATCGTCACCCTGGGCAGGAGGCAAGGCACCGAGCTAATTATCGGCGACGACACCGGGAATATCCGGGCAGTGTGGTTCAACCAGCCCTACCTGGCGAAGAACTTTCGCATCAACGCCACGGTGGCAATCAGCGGCATGGTCAGCTCGTTTAAAGGGCAGCGGGTCTTTGTCTCTCCGGAGTGGGAGCTTGTCCAGGCGGGGGAACTAATCCACACCGCCCGGCTGGTCCCGGTTTATCCCCTGACCTCGGGCCTATATCCCCGCCAGGTAAGAAAATGGACCCGGGAGGCGGTAGACGGCTGGGCGTGGCAGCTTACTGACTTCCTGCCCCCGGAAATAAAGAGGCGATGTCGCCTTCCTGACCTTCCCCAAGCCATCGCCCAGGCTCATTATCCCGACAGCCCCGAGAAGGCAGAGGAGGCGAGAAAAAGGCTCGCCTTTGACGAACTCTTTTTGCTTCAACTGGGGCTGCTCTTAAGAAAGCAAAACTGGCAGCAAAGCCAGCGGGGCAACGCCTTCACCATCAACCCTGAGCGGCTTAAAACCTTCCTGAGCTACCTGCCATTTGCCTTAACTTCAGCCCAGGAGCGAGTGCTCCACGAGATAATGGGCGACCTTAAACAACCACGAGCGATGTCCCGCCTTCTCCAGGGAGAGGTGGGCAGCGGCAAGACGGTAATCGCCATGCTGGCGCTGCTGATTGCCAGCGATAACGGCTATCAGGGGGCACTTATGGCGCCCACCGAAGTCTTAGCCGAGCAGCATTTCAACAACATCACCAGCTACCTCTCCCGGGCCAGCGGGCAGCCCGAAGCGCCGGGGCAGGGCAATCTCCGGCAATACCGCGGTATTTTTCCCCGACCCCTCACCGTTGCCCTGCTCACCGGCAGCATTGCCGGCAGCGAGAAGGAAGACCGGCATAGCAAAATCAGGCAGGGCGAGGTCGACATCGTCATCGGCACCCACGCCATCATCCAGGAAGAGGTAGAGTTCCACAAGCTGGGGCTGGCGGTGATAGACGAGCAGCACCGCTTCGGCGTCCTGCAGCGGTCAGCCCTGCGGCAAAAAGGGTTCAATCCCCATATACTGGCAATGACCGCCACGCCCATACCGAGGACAATGGCACTCACCCTCTATGGAGACCTCGACCTCTCCATCATTGACGAGCTACCCCCGGGGCGGAGGCTTGCCCCGGCAAAATGGCTTGACCCCAGGAGGAGGGGAAAAGCCTACTCCTTCATCCACCGCCAGGTAGATAAGGGGAAACAGGCTTTCATCATCTACCCCCTGATTGAGGAATCGGAGGCGATAGAAGCAAAAGCGGCGACCACTGAATATGAGCGGCTGAGCAAAGAGGTCTTCCCCGACCTGAAGCTGGGGCTGATGCACGGTCGGATGTCCCCCGCCGACAAAGAGCAGGTGATGCGCCGCTTCCGCAGCGGAGAGTTTGACATCCTGGTATCAACATCGGTGGTGGAAGTCGGCATTGATGTCCCCAACGCCAATGTCATACTGGTAGAAGGAGCCGACCGCTTCGGGCTGTCCCAGCTTCACCAGTTCCGGGGGAGGGTGGGACGGGACAAAGAGCAGGGCTACTGCCTGCTCATCTCCGACCGTCTTTCGCGGGAAGAGGGGGGGGAGACAGGGAAAAGCGACGACGAGTGGAAACGCCGCCTTAAGCTGCTGGAGGAGATTCAGGACGGCTTCAAGCTCGCCGAGGAGGACCTGAAGCTGCGGGGACCGGGGGAGTTCTTCGGCACCCAGCAGAGCGGCTTGCCCGAGCTTAAAATAGCCAGCATAACCAACCTGCAGCTCCTGGAGACAGCACGGCGGGAGGCGACAGCCTTCTTTCAAAATAATCCCGCCGCCACAAAAGCCAGCGCTTCGGCACTGGGGAAAAAGCTCGCCCGGATGTGGCAGGGGCATATTGAATGGAGTTAGTGTATAATAGTGGTTTATCAATCAGATGATTAGGCAAAAGATAGCCGACTCTCTACGGCAAGCGGTAGCCCGAGCCGAGGAGGAAGGCAGCTTTGCCGCAGGAGCGCTGCCCGAGATAACCATCGAGCGCCCTCAAAATGTCGCTCATGGCGACTTCGCCTCAAACCTCCCGTTAAGACTCGCCCGGACAATGGGGATGTCCCCCCTGGAGGTGGCGGAGAAGATAGTGGAGAAAATGTCGCTCCCCCTCGAGGTTGACCATGCCGCCGTTGCCCCGCCGGGGTTCCTCAACTTTACCCTGAAAAACGGATGGCTCACCAGCCAGGTAGAGACAATCCTGGCTGCCGCGGAATCATACGGGAACCTCTCGCTGGGCAAGGGCAAAAACATTCAACTAGAGTTTGTCAGCGTTAACCCCACCGGACCTCTCCATGTAGGTCACGGGCGCGGCGCCGTGCTGGGCAGCACCCTGGCTAATGTCCTCTCCGCCGCCGGCTACTCGGTGCAGCGGGAATACTACCTGAACGACATCGGCAACCAGATAGAGCTATTCCGCCATTCCCTCTATGTCCGCTACCAGCAGCACTTCGGCAGAGAGGCTGAGCTGCCTCCCGACGGCTATTACGGCAACTATATGCTCGACCTGGCAAAGGAAATCGCTGAAGAAGAGGGGGACAGATTCATGAGTCTGGCTCCCCAGGAGGCGATGGCAAAGCTCGCCGAAATCGGGCTGGAGAGGATAATAAATAACATCAAGGAAGACCTCCGGCTATTGAATGTTGCCTTTGACCTCTGGTTCAGCGAAAAAAGCCTCTACGAAGGCGGGCAGTATGATAAGGCTATGGCGCTTTTGAAAAGCGGAAACTATGTGGCGAAGAAAGAGGACGCCGTCTGGTTTGAATCGAGCCTTCTGGGAGAAGACAAGGATAATGTGCTAATCCGGAGCGATGGCTCACCCACCTATCTTGCCTCCGATGTCGCCTATCACTACAACAAGTTCCTGGAGCGGAAGTTCGATACCGTGATTGACATCTGGGGAGCGGACCACCAGGGGCATGTCCCCCGGATGAAGGCGGTGATTAAAGCCCTGGGGCAGGACCCTGAACAGCTCAGGGTGATTATATGCCAGATGGTTACCCTGCGGCGGGGAAAGGAAATAATCAGGCTGTCCAAGCGCAGCGGCGACCTCGTCACCCTGCGCGAGGTGATAGACGAGGTGGGCGCAGATGCCTGCCGCTTCTCCTTCCTGTCCTACTCCGCCGAAAGCCAGATGGACTTCGACCTGGAGCTGGCTAAAAAACAGTCGGCGGACAACCCCGTTTACTATGTCCAGTATGCTCACGCCCGGATTGCCAGCATCCTCCGGCTCGCCCAGGAACGAAAGATAGACTACCGCCGGGGAGATGTCTCCCTGCTTACCACCGAGCCCGAGCTGACCCTGATTCGCCACCTGATAATGCTCTCCGAGATAATAGAGCGGGCAGCCACTAACCTTGAGCCTCACCACCTGCCCTACTACGCCCAGGCGCTGGCTACGGTGTTCCACAGCTTCTACAAGCAGTGCCGGGTCGTCTCCGAGGACGAGGCGCTGACCGGGGCACGGCTCAAGCTGGTGCGGGCAACTCAAATCGTGCTGGTCAAGGTGCTTACCCTGATGAGCATGACCGCGCCGGAAAGAATGTGAGGCAATCTCAAAGCCCTTCTTTTTTATACTGCTTAGCCAGCTCCATATAGACCTGCGCCCCGAACTCCATCCAGGCTAACTGTTCGGGGGAGACTTCCTTCTTGACCTTTCCCGGGACGCCGGCGACGAAGGACCTCGGGGGAATCTTCGCCTCCTGCTCCACCACCGCGCCGGCAGCGATGATGCAGAAGTCGCCTACCTCGGCGTCGTGGAGAAGGACGGCGTTTATCCCGATAAGGGCATTGTTTCCCACCCTCACGGCGTGGTCAACCGCGCCATGACCGAAGACCACATTCTCTCCAATCACGATATCCCTGACCTCGGTAAGCGACCCTGAATGTATCACGCAGTTGTCCTCCACCACGGTGTTGGCGCCGATTGTTATCTTACCGAAGTCGCCCCTGAGCACCGCTCCGGGCATCACCACGCAGTTTTCGCCAATCTCCACATCGCCGATGACATGAGCCACCTTGCTGACGAAAGCCGAGTCGGCTATCCGGGGCGCCTTGCCGTTAAAGCTTTGAATCACTCCACCTCCCTAATTTACGACCATTATACCGGTCCCGCCGGAGCCAGCTTTGACCGAGGATTAGAGGATATGCTGAAGCAACAGTGTGAATAGAAAACCCAGTCCGATGCAGGCGGGGAAAGTCAGAAGCCAGGTGAGGACAATTTGCCTCGTAACTCCCCATCTTACTGCGGAAAGACGCCGGGTAGCCCCAACACCCATTATAGCAGTGCTAATGGTTTGTGTAGTGCTCAGTGGTATGCCCAACGAGGAAGCGAGGAGAATAGCGGCGCTGGCTGAGCCTTCCGCAGCAAAGCCATTAACTGGTTCAAGCTTGGTCAGTCGGAAGCCCATGGTCCTAATGATGCGCCAACCGCCGACACTGGTGCCCAATCCCATCATTAAGCCGCAAACCAGGATGACCCACAGAGGCACCCGGAACTCGGGTAGCACTCCTCCGAGAACCAGTGCCAGGGCAAATACCCCCATGAATTTTTGTCCGTCATTGCTCCCATGGCTGAAGGCCATAAAAGCTGCCGACAGAATTTGAAGTCGACCAAAGGTTGTCCTGATGAAATTGGGGCTGGCACGGCGGAACAACCAGTAGATAGCTAGCATACTCAAAAAACCAAAGGCGAAACCGAGGATAGTGGATAATCCTAGACCAATCAGCACCTTCTGCCATCCATGCCATAGCAATGCTGATGAGCCGGCAGTCGCCAATCCCGCACCGGTTAGCCCGGCGACCAGCTCGTGAGTTTCGCTGGTAGGTATACCGAAATACCAAGCCGCGGTAGTCCAGACGACTACGGTTATCATCGCCGCGCTTATCGTGTAGAGCCCTATCACCTCGGGTTCAACGATGCCACTGCCAATGGTAGCGGCTACAGCGGTGCCGGTCAGCAATGCCCCGAGGATATTCATCACCGAAGCCATAATTACTGCCCGAAAGGGAGAAAGGACCCGGGTAGAGACTACCGTAGCTATGGCATTGGGGGCATCGGTCCAGCCGTTAGTAAATTCAGCGGCGAGAACAAGGAGCAACGCGATGACTAAAGCCTCACTCATAATCGGTGCTTCCGTAAGATTGGGTTACGGATACATCCTGCTTATTATAACAGCCGAGACCCATTTCGCAACAGGTTTTTCTCCGGCGGGCGACATCATCGGCTATTTTGTTCCGCCCGGCGAGCTTGCATTGGCAGCCCTGTTATGCTAGATTTTGCTATTCAAGATGACACAGGTAGAACTGGCTAAAGGTGGGACCGTTTCGCCCCAGGTAAAGCATGTTGCTGAACAGGAAGGGGTGGAGACAGACTTCATCCTGCAGGGCGTGGTTGACGGCACCATCGTAATACCGGCAAACCCCAACCATGCCCACCTCGCTCCCTGCGGCATCGGCAGGGGACTGAAGACCAAAATCAACGCCAATATCGGCACATCGCCGGACTTTTGCGACCTGGACTTAGAGCTAAAAAAACTACAGGTCGCCGTTGAGTTCGGCAGCGACACTGTTATGGACCTCAGCACCGGAGGCGATATTTCCGCCATAAGGAGAGCCATCCTGAGTGCCAGCACCGTGCCAATCGGGACTGTGCCCATCTACCAGGCGGGAATTGAGGCTATTGAAAAGCACGGCGCCCTGGTGCATATGACCACCAAGGAGATTTTCAACGCCATTGAACAGCAGGCTAAGGACGGCGTTGATTTCATGACCGTTCACTGCGGGGTGACCGAGACCTCCCTGGCACGGCTGAAAGGTCAGGGCAGGAAGACCGACATAGTCTCGCGGGGAGGCGCTTTCCTCACCGGCTGGATGCTGCATAACGAAAAGGAAAATCCCCTGTATCAATATTATGACCGCCTGCTGCAAATAGCCCATGATTACGATGTCGCCCTGAGCCTGGGCGACAGCATGCGTCCCGGCTGCCTCGCCGATGCTACCGACAGGGCTCAGATTGAGGAGCTAATCATCCAGGGCGAGCTGGTAAAGCGCGCCAGGGAAGCCAGCGTCCAGGTCTTCGTGGAGGGTCCGGGACACCTGCCGCTGGACCAGGTAGCCAGCAATGTCCAGCTGGAGAAAAGTCTCTGCCACCAAGCGCCGTTCTACGTCCTCGGTCCCCTGGTTACCGATATCGGCGCCGGCTATGACCACATCGTGGGCGCCATCGGTGGCGCTATTGCCGCCGCTGCCGGAGCCGATTTCCTGTGCTATGTCACCCCCACAGAGCATCTCGGACTGCCCGACGTGGAAGATGTAAAGGAGGGAGTGATTGCCTCCCGCATCGCCGCTCACGCCGGCGACATCGTTAAGGGCGTGAAGGGAGCTAAGGAGTGGGACGAGGAGATGTCCCTGGCTCGGAAAAGCTTTGACTGGAAAACCCAAATCAGGCTGTCCCTGGACCCCAAACGCTCACAACGCATCCATAACCGGCATCCCTCCACAGGGCAGACCTGCAGCATGTGCGGCGAATACTGCGCCATGGCGCTGGTAGAGAAATACCTGAGGCGCCCCCTGGCTAAATAGCAAATATAGTGGCGAAGGATGTTGTATGAGGAGGTCTAATGCACTTAATCATTGATGGCTATTCGGACAACAAAGAAATCCTCCAGGACGAGCAATTCCTCACCGCTTGGCTGGAAAGCTATCCGGAAAGAATCGGTATGACTCCAATTTCGCCTTCATATGTGGTCCGCTATGTCGGACCAAATCCCGCTGACTGGGGAATATCGGGATTTATCTTCATCGCCGAAAGCCACATCAGCGTCCACACCTTCGTTGACCAGGGTTATGTCAACATAGACCTCTTTTCCTGCAAGGACTTCGACGCCGAGAAGGCAGCAGGGGATTTCCAGCGGGGATTTCACCTGGTCAGGTCACGGACCTGCCTGATTGATAGGGAATGGTCGGGCAGGGAAGAGGCTGCTACGGTCGCCTCGGGCTTCGCCTACCATGGAAGATAACCGGCAGCCGTTCCTGCCGCCACGGGTCTTTGCCGGGCTTGAGCCGCCTCACTGTGACCTGAAGTCGGCGAAGGTGGTCATTCTGCCTGTTCCCTACGACGGCACTACTGAGTGGCAAAGTGGCGCTCGCCACGGTCCACAAAGCATCATTGACGCCTCTCAATACCTTGAGCTCTACGACCTTGAGCTGGACTGTGAGATATACCAGGTCGGCATCCACACCCTGCCCGAGGTAGAGCCGGTGGTGAGCAGCCCCGAGGAAATGGTCAACCGGGTCTACCGCATAGCCGGGGGACTGATTAACCAGGGGAAATTCGTAGTTATGCTTGGCGGGGAGCACTCGCTCACCCTGGGGGCAGTCAGAGCTTTTAAGGAAGCCTTCCCGGGGCTTTCCGTGCTCCAGTTGGACGCCCATGCCGACCTCCGCGATGAATATCTGGGCACCAGGTACAGTCACGCCTGCGTTATGCGCCGCATCCAGGAGCTCTGCCCTATCACCCAGGTGGGCATCCGCAGCCTCAGCAGGGAGGAAAAGCAATTCATAACCCGGAGCAAGCTGCCGGTATTCTATATGCCTGAGTTGACCCACGATAAAAACTTTGAGAAACAGATGCTGGCTTCGCTCGGCGGCGATGTTTATGTCACCATAGATGCCGATGCCCTCGACCCCTCAATTATGCCCGCGGTGGGCACGCCTGAGCCCGGCGGTCTCGGCTGGGAGCAGCTATTGGGGATAATAAAGACGGTGGCAGCCCACAAGCGCGTAGTCGGCTTTGACCTGATGGAGTTTTGTCCCCGGGAAAGCTCCTACCCTTACGCCTTCCTGCTGGCTAAGCTGGCTTACCGCTTTATGGGCTACAGTCTGCCGCGGTGATTTAAGCAGCGCCCGTTGACACTACTGGCTTTCCTGCCTTATTATTACCCCGTTGATGGAAGACGCCTCCAGGCAGGATGCTACGCTAAGCGAAGCAGCTAATATCTTCCTGGGCAGCTTACCCCCCGAAGACAAGGAAAAGGCACAAATAGAAGTCTATAACTTTGTGCGCTGGCTGGGGCTAAGCCGGAAGGCAAGCGGACTCAATCCCCTGGACATCGAGGAATACGCCGAACTGATTACCCCTTCGGCGGTTAAGCCAGTCAAGTCCTTCCTCAGCTATATCCACAAAAAGGGCTTCACCAGGGTAAATCTAGCCAGCCACCTCCGGGTGAAGAAACCGTCTTCAAAAACAGCCGCTCTACCTCAGCAACTGCCGAAAACCCAGTCCACTCTGAGCGCCAAAGGCTACGCCCGATTGGAAGCCGAGCTGGCTTCCCTTAAGAGCCAGCGCAGCGAGGTCACCCAAGAAATACACCGGGCGGCGGAGGACAAGGACTTCAGCGAAAATGTGCCCTTCCAGGCAGCCAGGGAATATAAATCGCACCTGGAGGGGAGAATCCAGGAGCTGGAGCTAATCCTGAAATCGGCACGGCTCATCGGCGAAACTGAAAGCACCGCACAGGTAAAAATCGGCAATGCGGTGAAGCTCCGCGATTTATCCTCGGGCAAGGAGCTTCGCTACATACTGGCTGACCCCAAGGAGGCAGACCCCGCCCGGGGGATGATTTCCACCGCCTCGCCCCTGGGTAAAGCCCTGCTGGACAAGCAGAAGGGGCAAACAGTTACCATTACCGCTCCCGCCGGCACCTTCAGCTACCTCGTTGAGGATATCCAGCAGGCGTGA
>CAYHBC010000016.1:0-19069 GCA_964354775.1 uncultured Dehalococcoidales bacterium | reverse complement strand
TTCTTCGGCATAAGGAGCGACCTCGCAGAGCAAGGCCTCTCCGTTCTAAAGCATTTTGCTCCTCACTTGAAGACCATGACGCTGTGTAAATATTACTTCCCCAACGCCAATTATTCCCTTCCCAATTTCAAGAAGGATGAGCAGTGGAAGGCGTTCCTGGTGAGTCTAATTGATAACTTAAAGAAAGGAGGATAAAAAATGGAGTTTCATGTAGACATCGGGCCTCAATACGAAGGAGAGGTAATAAGGAAAGAAGACCTCTATATGGAGTTTGGCGGTCCCAAGGTGGCTCATAAGTTCGAGCGGGTAACCCTGAAAAGCCCCGATGAAATTGAGCATGAGAAGGTGGAGCTTATCGGTCCCGATATAACTGATTTGGCGCCTTACGATGAGGTAAAGGGGGGTGGAAGCTATCCCATAGCCATTATGGTTGATGTTGCCGGGGAAAAGCTGGACAAGGACGCCGAGCCGGTTATTGAGAGAAGGATTCACATGTTCACCAATTTTACCGAAGGCTGGTATCACATGAACCAGAGACAGGATATCTGGTTAAGGATGAACAAAGCCTGTGCCAAGAAAGGCTTCAAGTCCCTGAAGGAGCTGGGGGAAATTTATAACTTCCTGTTCACCTCAGAGATGGAAATAATTGAAAAAATCCAGACGACCATCATTACCGATGTGGAAAAGATAAAGAAGCTGCTCCCCCAGGCTCTGGAGGTTTATAAAGCCCGCGACGAGAGGGTGAGGAAACTGCGTGATGAGCAGGTGGATACATTTTATGGCTGTGTCCTGTGCCAGAGCTTCGCCCCGACCCATGTATCCATCATAACCCCGGATAGAATTTCCAATTGCGGCGCCATCAACTGGTTTGATGGTCGGGCTGCCGCCAAGATTGACCCCGAGGGACCAATCTTTGCCATCCCCAAAGGGGAGCTTATCGACCCCGTGAAGGGCGAATACACCGGAGTGAACAAGATGGAGGCGGAGAGGTCCCTGGGGACTTACGACCGGATTTATCTCTACAGCGCCTTTGAGCATCCCCACACCTCCTGCGGCTGTTTTGAAGCCATTGTGTTCTACATCCCTGAGGCGGATGGCTTTGGTGTAGTGCACCGGGAGTTTAAGGGCGAGACCGTAATCGGAGAGACTTTTGCCCATATGGCTGGCGAGACCTCCGGGGGAAAGCAGGTGGAAGGCAGGCTGGGGACGGGTCTGGAGCAGTTGAGGTCTCCCAAGTTCATCCAGGCGGATGGAGGGAGAAAGAGGATTGTCTGGCTGCCCAAGGAGATAAAAGAAAGGTATAAGGAAGCTTTTGAAGCCGATGGGGTATATGACAAAATCCCCACGGAAGAGGATGTTAAGAACGTCGACGAACTCCTGCCCTTCCTGGAAAAGGTGGGGCATCCCTGGATAAAGGGCGAGGTGAAGCTTCCCACATAACCGCTATCCCCTCTCCCTTGATGGGAGAGGGTTAGGGTGAGGGTGGAAAAACCGTTTAGAGTTTAATTTAATATGTCAGGAGGTTTGTCATGCCAATATCAGGCTCTGAAGTTGTGAAGATGCTTCCCAACAGGAAAGGGTGCCGGGACTGTGGTATGCCCACCTGCTTCGCCTTCGCCATGAAGCTGGCTTCGGGAAAGATAACTATAGACAAGTGCCCTTATATTCCCGCAGAGACGAAAGCCAAATTGGAGGAGCTTCTCGCACCACCGATGAAGCTCGTTACCATAGGCTCAGGAGAGAGCAGGCTGGAAATCGGGAATGAAGAGGTAGTATACCGGCATGAAAAGTCATTTATCCATCAACCGGGAATTGCTTTGCTCCTGTCCGATAAAGAAAGCGAGGCGAAGGTCGAGGAGAAGATAAACAAGATAAAGGGGCTGAAGTTCCCCTGGGTGGGCATAACCCTCAAGGCAAACCTCTTAGCCCTGTATCACGAATCGGGGGACAGGAACAAATTTCTGGCTCTGGTGAAAAAGGTCTCGGGCTCAACAGACCTGGGCCTGGTTCTAATCTCCGAAAATCTTGATGCCCTCTTTTCTGCCCGCGACATATGCGCTGACCGGAGCCCCTTGCTTTATCCCATAACGAAGGAGAACATTGAAAAGGCAATCCCCAAAATCAAGGAGAAGCCCACTCCGGTAGCAATCCGGGGGGAGAGCGTGGCAGGGCTGGCGGCGCTAACTTCAAGGTTGAAGGATGCCGGCATTGAGGAAGTAGTCCTTGACCCCGGTTCTAAAAATCTCGTTGCGGCAATAGAGGACCAGACCTTTATCCGGAGGGCGGCTTTGAAGCAGGGCTTCAAGCCCCTGGGTTATCCTACTATTGCCTTCCCCTGTTTCATTGCTAAAGACGGGCTGAAGGAAATGCTGGCGGCTTCCCTGTTTGTAAATAAGTATGCTGGTATTATCGTCCTTTCCGACTTCAATCCCAACCACATGCTTCCGCTCCTGGTCCAGAGGCTTAATATTTATACCGACCCTCGCTTTCCTATGGCGGTGGAGGAGAAATATTATGAAATAGGGGAGCCCGGTGAGGAATCTCCCGTCCTGCTCACCTCCAACTGGGCTTTGACCTATTTTGTGGTCTCATCGGCGATTGAGACTACTAAAGTCCCCTCCTTCCTCCTGGTGCAGGATTCCGAGGGGCTTGGCGTGCTCACCGGCTGGGCCGCGGGTAAAATCAGCGGCTCTACTGTGGCTAAGCTGATTAGGAAATGCGGGATTGAGCAGCGGGTGAAACACCGCAAGCTGGTTATTCCCGGAAAGATAGCGCGAATCTCCGGGGAGACTATGGAAGCCCTGGACTGGAAGTGGGAGGTAGTGGTCGGTCCCAAGGAAGCGATAGGAATAGGAGCTTTCCTTCCTGCTTATGCTAAGAAGCTGAAAGAAGACCTGAAGCAAGGATGAAAGTTAAACGGCAGTTAGCGGGGATACTGGCTCAATACAGGAAAGAAAGCCGAAATTTAATTCCTGCCCTCCAGAAAGTTCAACAAAAGCTGGGCTACCTTCCCCGGGAAGCGATGGAGGAGATTGCCGGCTTTCTCGGTATACCGGCGGTTGAGGTCTGGGGGGTGGCTACCTTCTACAACCAGTTTCGTTTCGTCCCTTTAGGTAAATACCATGCCCGGGCCTGCCTGGGGACTGCCTGCCATCTGCGGGGAGGCAGGCTGATAATGGAAGCATTAGAGAGGGAATTGGACCTCAAGGTAGGGGAAACTACCAAAGATGGCAATTTCAGCCTGGAGCGGGTCGCCTGTATTGGCTGCTGTATGCTGGCTCCGGTAATGGTAATAGGAGACAAAATTTATCCCCGGATGACGCCGTTTAAGGTGGAGGAGGCTTTAGTGCCTTATAAGCAGGAAGTCCAGGGGGAAGGCGAAGCAGCGTCATAACTCCCTCCCCACGTAATAATTATGACGATGACCTTCAAGGAGATTAAGAGCAGGGCGAAGTCCGAGTGGGAAGCTCTGCAAAACAGCACCTATATCCTTGTTGGCGCCGCCACCTGTGGTCGGGCAAGCGGCGCCAGAGAAACTATTGAAGCCTTGGAGAGAGAGCTGGAGCGGCGGGGTGTTGCGGCGGCAATCATCAGGGTCGGATGCCTGGGGTTATGCTATGCCGAGCCGCTGGTCACCATATCCCGCCCCGGTTCCCTGCGAGTTGTCTATCACAATGTGACCCCGGAGCTCGTCCCCCGCCTCGTGGAAGGCTATATCGTGGGCGATGACCCCTGTCTTGAGCTCGCCCTGGGCATTTTTGAGGATGGCGGAGAGGAAGCGCCTTACATCCCCGAGCTTCCCCGCTTTGAGCACGAGCGCCGCCTGCTCTTGCGCCGCTGTGGCTATATTGACCCCGGGAATGTAAATCACTATATCGCCACTGGCGGCTATGCCGCCCTGGAGAAAGCGCTGACGCTCTCCCCCGAAGAGCTGATTGGGGCAGTGAAGAGGTCGGGGCTCCGGGGGCGGGGCGGCGCCGGCTTCCTCACCGGGCGAAAATGGGAGCTATGCCGTAGCTACCAGGACGAGCCAAAGTATGTAATATGTAATGGCGATGAGGGAGACCCCGGTGCTTTTATGGACCGGGCTGTCCTGGAGAGCGACCCGCATCAGGTCGTTGAGGGGATGCTCATCGGTGGTTACGCCATAGGCGCCGGGCAGGGCTATATCTATGTCCGTGATGAATATCCTTTAGCCATTGAGAGCGTGCAGCTTGCCTTAGAACAGGCGGAGGAGCTGGGTCTCCTGGGAGACAACATCCTTGATAGCGGCTTTAGTTTCCATATTGAGATAGCCAGGGGGGCGGGCGCTTTTGTCTCCGGCGAGGAGATGGCGCTGATGGCGGCTATTGAGGGAAAGATGAGCACGCCCCGACCTAGACCGCCTTATCCTGCCGAGTCGGGACTATGGAACAAACCTACCGTGATAAACAATGTGAAGACCTTTTCCTATGTCCCCTTAATAGTGGAGCGAGGAGCAGGCTGGTTCGCCGATATTGGCACGAAAGGAAGCAAGGGCACGGCAATATTTACCCTGGCGGGCAAGGTAGCCAATGCCGGTCTGGCTGAAGTCCCTATGGGCACGACCCTGCGGGAGCTTATTTACGACATCGGCGGTGGAATGGCTAAAGATAAGCCGCTCAAAGGGGTTCAGATAGGTGGTCCCTCGGGCGGCTGCCTCCCCCAGAGCCTGCTTGACACGCCTATTGACTTTGATTCTCTTACCGCAGCGGGGGCGATGATGGGTTCGGGGGGAATGATTGTCATGGATGGGGACAACTGCATGGTTGATGCCGCACGCTTCTTCCTTGACTTCACTGCCAAGGAGTCCTGCGGCAAGTGCACCCCCTGCCGCCTGGGAACGGTGCAAATGCTTCACATCCTGGAGGATATTACCGCCGGCAGAGGCAAAATGGAGGACCTCGACTTCCTCCTCAAGCTGGCTTGTGATGTCAGGGCAGCCTCGCTTTGTAACCTGGGGGGAACGGCGCCCAATCCCGTCCTTACCACCCTCCGTTACTTCCGGGAGGAATATGAGGCTCATATACTGGAGAAGAAATGCCCCGCGTTGTTCTGTCCTGAGCTAATCGCCTACTACATTCTTCCCGATAAGTGCGACAGAAGCTGTGAGCACTGCGTGCTGACCTGCCCCGCTGAGGCAATCAAAGGCGAGAAGGGAGCGGTAAAGGTCATTGACCAGGAGAAGTGTGTTAAGTGCGGCACCTGCCTGGAGGTCTGTCCTCCGGAGTATAATGCGGTGATAAAAGTGTCGCCGGTCAGCTTGCTTCCTCCGTCTCCGTTACCTGAAGAGAAAAACGAGGTGAAATGACCCGAACGATAGCTATTGCCGGAAAAGGCGGCACGGGAAAGACCGTTATTGCCGCTTTGCTTATAAAGCTTCTTTCTGAAAGAGGGCTGGTGCTGGCTGTGGATGCCGACCCCAGCACCAATCTTAACCTGGCTCTCGGTCTGCCCTTAACGGACAATGAGACCATCGGGCATGTGCGGGAGAAGCTGACCCGGGATATAGCTGAGGGGCAGCTCAGCCCTTCCATCGCCAAGCAGGACTATTTATTTGGCAAAATAAGGGAATCTCTGGTAGAATCAAGGGGTTTTGACCTTTTGGCTATGGGGCGCCCCGAAGGTCCGGGATGTTATTGTGCCTCCAACGAGTTCCTCAGGGCATCCCTCGACCAGCTGGTGAAGGATTACAAGTATAGCTATATCGTTATGGACTGCGAGGCGGGTATGGAGCACATAAGTCGCCAGACGACCCGGGATATTGATATTTTGTTTCTCATCGCTAACCCCACGATGAAAAGCATAACTGTAGCTGCGAGGATAAAAGAGCTTATCGGGGAGATGAGAGCGGCGATAGGAAGGATAGCTCTTGTCGTTAACCGGGTGAACAGCAAGCTTCCCCCGGTTATAGAGCAGGCGATTGCTGTCTCGGGGCTTGAGCTTGTTGCCACCATCCCCGAAGACCCCTATATGGCTGAGCTGGAGGTGAAGGGAGCGCCGGTTACTGCGCTTCCTCAGGATTCCCCTCTTCGGCTGAAGGTAAAGGAGCTCGCCAGCAGGGTAATCGCTTAAGACCAGGTGCGAAAGGAGTTAAATGGGCAAAAAAGTTACTGAATACCCCGTAATCTGGCTCCAGGGTGCGGGATGCACCGGCTGTTCCGTCTCGGTTTTAAACTCCGTCAGCCCGACAATCAAAAATATCCTTGTTGACGAAGTTATTCCCGGGAAGCATGTGAACCTGGTGTTTCATCCCACGGTAATGGCCGGGGCTGGCGAGCCGGCAATAGAGATTCTCCGGGATAAACAGAAGACCAGAAAGGGAGAGTATCTCCTTGTTGTTGAAGGCGCCATTCCTGCGGCTGAGGACGGAATTTATGCCTTTGTGGGGGAGGAGGACGGAAAGCCGGTAACCCTTCTTTCCCGGGTTCTCTCTTTAGGCTCTAATGCCCTGGCGGTTATTGCCCTGGGGACCTGTGCTTCCTTCGGGGGGATTCCTGCCGGCGCTCCTAACCCCACGGGATGTAGGGGAGTTATGGATATATTTGAAGCTCATAATATCTCCACCCCGGTGGTAAACATTCCCGGCTGTCCTTCCCACCCCGACTGGTTCGTGGGCACGGTAGCCGGCATTCTCCTTGGCGGGCTTCCCAAGCCTGAGGAGCTTGATGAATTCCGGAGACCAAAGCTTTTCTTCGGCTCCTTGATTCATGAGAATTGCCCCCGCCGCGCCTACTACGATGAGAAGAAATTTGCTAAAAAGCTCGGAGAACCGGGCTGTCTTTATGAAGTCGGATGCAAAGGTCCGGTCACTTATGCTGATTGTCCACTTCGCCTCTGGAACGGAGGGGTGAACTGGTGCATCGGCAACAATTCCCCCTGTATCGGCTGCTGCGAGCCTGGCTTCCCCGATGTTGTCTCCCCTTTCTATGCCAGGATGGGGGAAAATCTTCCTCAAGCGAAGGGAAAATAGAGGAGAAAGCAGAATGGGACGTATAATTATAGACCCGGTTACCCGGATTGAAGGTCACCTCAAAATTGAGGTCGCTGTGGAGGGCGGGGTGGTCAAAGAGGCAAGGTCCACGGGGACTTTGTTCCGCGGTTTTGAAATCATCCTTCAGGGACGGGACCCCCGCGATGCCCAGCGAATAACCCAGAGAATCTGCGGAGTTTGTCCCGTAAGCCACTCCACCGCCGCAGCCTTAAACCTTGATAGCGCCTTTGGAATCGCCGCTAAAATCCCCGACAACGGGCGAATCCTCCGCAACCTTATTCTCGGCGCAGCCCATATCGCCGACCATATCCTGCAGTTTTATCATCTCGCTGCTCTGGACTATGTGGATGTCGCCGCCCTGGCAAAATACGAGGGAAATGACCCCGCTCTAAATTCGGTCAGGAATTTCATCGCCCGGGGAGAGCCCGCCCCCTTTGTTTCCCGGGGCAGGAGCGATTTTCGCCTTTCCAAAAAAGCCAATGAAACTCTCGCCGCGCATTACCTGAAGGCTTTTGAGATGCGCCGTAAAGGACAGGAAGCGGCGGCAATCTTCAGCGGAAAGCTTCCTCACGATATGGGTATTGTTCCCGGAGGGGTGACCGCTGTTCCCACGGTAGACAAAATCGCCTCTTTCCTCTGGAGGCTGAACGAGCTTCGGGATTTTATCGATAATGTTTACCTTCCCGATGTAATTGAGGTGGCAAAAGCCTATCCCGACTATTTTGAAATCGGCGCCGGATATAAGCGGACTCTCAGCTACGGGGTTTATGAGCTGGAGACTGCCGAGGCTGACCTGACAAAGAGGAAAAGGCTTTTCCAGAACGGGCTCGTTTCTGAGGACTTAAAGCGGGAGCCTTTAGACATCGCCAGGATTAGCGAGGAGGTGAAAAATTCCTGGTATGCTGGGGAATGTAAGGGAAAGCCCGCTGCAGGAAAGACTATCCCTGCCCCTCGTAAGGAAGGCGGCTACTCCTGGATAAAATCGCCTCGCAGTGATGGCAGGGTTTGCGAGGTCGGACCCCTGGCTCGAGTTCTGGCTACATATGCCGGAGGCGACCCGCGAATGCGGGAGCTTGTTGACGGAGCTTTGAAGGAAGCTGGCGTCTCCACAAAAGCGCTTTTCTCCACCCTGGGGCGGCATCTTGCCCGAGCCCTGGGGGCAAAGTTTATCGCTGACTCTATGCCCGCCTGGCTTTTGGAGCTTAAGCCCGGTGAGCCGGCATATATTGAATCCAAAGTCCCTGAGGAGTCGGAGGGAATGGGCATTATTGATGCGGCGCGGGGCGCCCTGGGGCACTGGATAAGGATAAAGGAGGGGAAAATAGCCCTCTACCAGTGCGTTGTTCCCACTACCTGGAATGCCTCGCCGCGCGATGACCGGGGACAGCCCGGACCTATTGAGCAGGCTTTAACCGGCGTCAGGATAAAGGACGAGAGTAGCCCCGTGGAGATAGGACGGATTGTGCGCTCCTTCGACCCCTGCATTGCTTGTGCCGTGCATCTCCTTTCACCAAAAGGAACGGAGATTGGCCGAGTTGAGATTGGCTAAGATGGCTGATGTCGGAATTATTGGCGTGGGGAACCTGCTCCTCAAAGACGAGGGAATAGGGGTTCATGTAGTCCAAGCCCTGGAAAAGCTGGGGATTGAAGGCGTGAAGCTTATTGATGCCGGGACTTCTCCCGATTTCCCCTTCCTCGTTCAAGGGCTGAGGAAGCTTCTGGTCGTTGATGCCGTCCAGTTGGGGGGACAGCCGGGGGCGGTCTACCGCTTTCCTCTCTCTGAGCTTGACCTTGAGCCTGAAGCGGTGTTCTCCCTTCACGATGTGGGGCTTATTGAAAACCTTAAGCTCGCTCAGACTCTGGGAGGTCCGGGCGAGGTAACGATTATCGGTGTTGAGCCGGCTGAAATAGGCTGGGGGCTTGAGCTTTCGCCAGTCCTTAGAGAAAAGTTTCCCCGGATTTTAGACCTTGTATTGGAGGAGAGAAATGCTTTACTCAGAACAGAAGCCGTTTGAGGAGCTCCTGGGCTATCTTAAGGGAGAAAATTCCATATTCATCGTTGGCTGCAAAGGCTGCGCCGAGGGATGCGAGAGCGGCGGTGAGCCTCAGGTTAAAGAGATAAAGGAAAAGCTGGAGAAAGAGGGCAAGAAGATTACCGGCTTCACCGTTATTGACATGGTCTGTAACCATCACCTCTCGCGGCTGAAGCTTGCCGCTCACAAGAAGGCTGTTGACGCCGCCGATTCTATTCTTGTTATGACCTGTGGAGCGGGAATTCAGACTATAGCCGAGCTTGCTGACAGGCTCGTGCACCCCGGCTGCAATACCATTTCCATGGGCGGGGCTCATGCTGAGTGGAAGGAAGCCGAGCGCTGTCTTGAATGTGGCGATTGCCTGCTGGAGTTCACCGGCGGCATCTGTCCTATTGCCCGATGCTCCAAGCACCTGCTCAATGGTCCTTGTGGCGGCTCGCAGGATGGCAGGTGCGAGGTCAGTGCCGATATTCCCTGTGCCTGGCAGTTGATTGTCGAACGGCTGACCGAGTTAGGACAGCTTGACAGGTTGGAGAGGATTACCCCCCCGAAGAATTGGAGCGTGAGTCTTATTGCCGGGCGCCCGGTTAAACGGAGCTAGAGGGGAATGAACCAGCCTCAAGTTTAAGGGAGGAGCGTAGAAAACAATGAAAGCGGGGACTAAGTTAGAGAAAATTTTGGAAAGCGGCGCCTTTGCCGTTACCACTGAAGTAGGTCCGGCTAAAGGTCCCGTTGCCAGCGTTATTGAAAAGAAAGGCGAAATGCTCAAGTCTTATTGCGATGCCATAAATGTCACCGATAATCAATCGGCGGTGGTGAGGATGTCGAGCTGGAGCAGTTGCGTTCTATTGAAGCGACTCGGGGTTGACCCGGTAATGCAAATTGTTGTCCGGGACAGGAACCGGCTGGCAATCCAGAGCGATGTTCTGGGAGCTGTGGCTCTGGGAATCCAGAACATCTTGTGCCTGTCGGGAGACCATCAATCCATTGGCAATCATCCCCAGGCTAAAGGAGTCTATGATATTGATTCCATCCAGTTGATTCAAATGTTAAAAACTATGCGGGATGAACGAAAGTTCCAGTGCGGTGAAGAGATAGCCGGCGAGATGCCCATCTTCATCGGCGCTGCCGCTAATCCCTTTGCCTCTCCATATGAATATCGGCTCCTGCGGCTAGCCAAAAAAGTAAAAGCCGGGGCGGACTTTATCCAGACTCAGGCTATTTTCGACGTGGCTAAATTTGTCCGGTGGATGGAGTCGGTCAGGGAGCGGGGGCTGGACAAGCAGGTTCACATCCTCGCCGGGGTTATTCCGGTCAAGTCGGTGGGAATGGCTCGTTATATGAAGGATAATGTCGCGGGTGTCTATATTCCCGATGAGTTCATCACCCGCCTTGGAGGCGCCAAGAGCGCCAAAGAGGAAGGGGCTAAAATATGTCTGGAGACAGTGGAGCAACTGAAAGAAATTAAAGGGGTTCACGGCATTCATATTATGGCTGTCGCCTGGGAAGAGGTCGTTCCTGGTATTGTAGAAGGAGCTAAGCTTCTCCCCCGACCAGCGCTGTAAAATAAAAGCAAAAAGTCATTCCCGCACTGTTAGGGGATAAATGGAAGCTCGGCGTTCATCACTGCCCAACATTCAACAGCAGGCTTACGAGCTCGCCTACCGGCTTGCCCGTGAACAGCTCGCCGCTATGGATGTGGCGGAGCTATGCCGTAAGACCGGGGCGCAGCCTCTGGCTCCCCGCAGGCTCAGCGTGGAGTATTTGAACCGCCGGCACCTCGTTGCTCTCCCTGATGGCGAAGTTTCCTTAATGGACGGCGATGAGGAAATACCGCTGAAGGACAAGGTCTTAATCCTCCACTATCTGGCTTCAGCCAGAGGCACTCCGCCCAGCAATAAGCTAATCACCTTCAAGCAGCTGCCGGGATGCGCCAGCTATTTTTCAGTCTTTCACCAAATCTCGGTAAAGCCGTTTCTAGAGTGCTTCGGCAAGGAGCCCCAGCGGCTGCTCCAGGCTGCGGCAAAGCTGGGGGGGCATGAAGCCGCCTATGGCGATGTATCCATAACCATAGATGCTTTCCCCCGTGTGCCCATAACCTTTGTCCTCTGGCGGGGTGACGCTGAGTTCCCCCCGCGGGGGAGCATAATTTTTGATAGCACCATCTCCGATTACCTGCCCGCTGAGGATATAAGGGACATTTGCGCCACCATCGTCAGGAAGCTGGTCCGGGCTTGTCCCCGGGGATAATGCCGCGGTCTAGGGGGAAGCTTCCGTCTCCCCCTTCTTGCCCCCGAGGAGTTCTTCCAGCTTATCTTTTATCCCCCGGGCGACCTCGGCGCTGTTTGGCGCCGCGTGGTAGACATTGAAGCCGTGGACATCGGCGTAGAGCAGGTCGGCGTCGAAGTCCACGAAACCCAGAATCTCGTAATCGGGCAGGTTCTCCCGGATAAACTGGCGGGCTGACTCATTATTCGTCTTAAAGCCAACGACGAAGCAGCGGCTTATGCCCAGACCCGAAGCAAATTTCCCCACCGTCCGGGCAGTCTGGAAGCTGCGCTGCCCCGGCTCAACCACGATTATGAAGGCGTCCACCCCCTGGGCTGTTCCCCGCCCCAGGTGTTCCACCCCGGCATCCATGTCCAGAATCAATAGCTCGTCCCGCCCCAGTATGAGATGGCTGAGCAGGGCTTTCAGCATGGCGCTCTCGGGGCAGACGCAGCCCGCCAGCGGACCCTTGATTGTCCCCATAACCAGAAGCCTGACCCCCTCCCACTCCAGGGAGAAGCGGTCGGGAAGGTCGTCAACCCGGGGATTTAGCTGGAAGAAGCTGCCGACGGTGCCTGGCTTTGCTCCGGTGCGCTCCTGGATTAGCTCTCCCATCTCGGCGATGGGAGTTATCCGGCTGGCTAGCTCCGGTGGGACGCCTAAAGCCGAGGCGAGGTTTCCGTCGGGGTCGGCGTCGGCGGCGATGACCCGGTAGCCGCTTTCGGCGTAAGCCATAGCCAGCAGCGCCGCCAGGGTCGTCTTTCCCACGCCGCCCTTTCCCGAGATAGCTATCTTCATCGGTGTTTACCCCGCTTAATTCTAGCACCCCCCTTCAAAAGTCGCTCAGCGCCTTTCTCATTCCCTTCAAATACGAGGTGTCATTATGCCTGGTCAGGATGAAGCGACCGTCAGCATAGTCAAAAACGGTGATTCCCCCCACATCCTGCCTGATGTCCCAGAACCGGGAGTTGTCCAGCCCCAGCAGCGAGCATAGCAGGACTTTATTCACCACCCGGTGCGAGACCAGCGCTACGCTTCCCTGGTACCGGGAGACCGCCTCCTTAATTACGCCTCTAGCTCTCTCCGCCACCTCGCCGAGGCTCTCCCCGCCGGGCATCGTTACCCGGTGGGGATTGGTCCGCCATTCCTGGTGAAGGTCGGGATAGAGTTTTCTCACCTCCGCCTCGGACAGCCCCTGCCAGCTCCCGTAGTCAAAGTCAATAAGACCACTAGCGACCTGCACCTTGACATTCTGGTGACGGGCTATGGCATTTGCGGTATCCCGCGCCCGTCTCAGCGGGCTGGAATAGATAGCCTCCAGCTTCCAATCGCCGAGATACTTGCCCAGCAGCTCCGCCTGCTTGACGCCCACCTCGTCCAGGGCTACATCCGCCCTCCCCCGGTATGTTTGGCTCACATTCCACCCGGTCTCCCCGTGCCGGACTAGAATAATCTCGGTCATTTGTCAAGAGATGGTTTTATGGTCTGGCAGGGTATCCGTTTCCCTACCACTGGACGAATATCGGCATGTCCGTTGTTTTGGGCGTATAGCTTACCGGACCGCCGCAGTTCTACATCCTTAATTAAGCCGTCTCAGCATAGCAGAAAATTACTGAGTTCGCAACATGACCGCTCCGTGACTGCCCATCCCGGATTACCTGAAAACTTAACCGGAGGTGATGAACAACGGGCATAAGCAATATAACCCGGTAGCCAGCCTGGTTACCTTTGAGTATTGGCGAAAAATGAAGGCAGTTTTGACCATAAATAGCCTCAACGCTTGTTTTGTGCCGAGGCGAATCTAAAACCAAGGTCACAGGCAGGCCTGTTGACCACAAAGGAGGCGAGCGGTCTTCGATTTAGCTCCACCATATGTGAACCGCGCCAATTTGCCTGCTTGAGTAGAGGTAAGGCATACCGAAGCCTTAAACGATTTTGAGAAATATATCACCAATAACCCGGTGTCCTATGGAATTTTCAGCAAAATCGTGGTAAAATAGGCAGATTTGGTGTGTAGAGAAGGGTTACACCTGTACTTTTTCTACTCGCCAGGGCATCAAGAAGAAGGAGGTGACAATGACGGCAAGGAAACAGAAGGTCTTACCTGAAGTTAACAAAACCTTCGTCATAACTAAGGGGAACCTGAAGTCTATGGTGGAGAGCCTGATTAAAGATATGGAGGTAGTCGGAGTAAAGTCCAAACATGGCAAATATGTCTACGATAAGATAGCTAGCTTTAAAGAACTCCGCCTTGACTATGATGTTACGGTTACCCCACCCACAAAATATCTACTGCCAGCAAAGGAAACCCTGCTTAAGTTTAAGGTAGGAGGTGACTCCAAGGCTGAGCCGGTAATCGAGGCTATACCCCGGGCTATTATTGGCGTACACCCCTACGATATTAAGGCAATTGAATTGCTGGATGCGGCATTTATTTCGGTTAACCCCGACCCTAACTACATCGCCCGGCGCCGAAACACCATCATCATCGGCGTCGACTGTCTCAATCCATCCCCCAAATCCTTCGCCTCCAGCATGGGCACCAACCTGACTGAAACCGGTTTTGACCTGCTGCTGACGGATATCGGCACTGGCTATATGGTAACTGTAGGGTCAGAGAAGGGCGCTGGGCTTTTAGCCCGGCATGCCCAGGTCAGGGAGCCCCGTGGTAGTGAGATATCTAAACATAAAGCAGTAAGGGACGAGGCGTCAGCTAAATATAAGCTCTCCCTCAATGTGCCCCGGGAGAGACTGCCCAAGCTACTGGAAGAAAGCTATGAAGACCCTTACTGGGAATCAAGGAGCGCGACCTGCCTTAGCTGCGGCTCCTGTGTTATGGTATGTCCCACCTGTTTTTGCTTTGATGTCAAAGACGAAGTAGCGCTGAACCTGAAGGAGGGGGAACGCTCACGCCAGTGGGACGGCTGTCTTCTGGTTGATTTTGCCAGGGTAGCCACCGGTGAAAATTTCAGGCATACCAAAGCGAGCCGGTTCCGCCACCGGATATTCCGCAAGGGGAAATATGTTCTGGAGAGATATGGCCGGGTCGGCTGTGTAGGCTGTGGTCGGTGTGCTATCGCCTGCCTGGCGGAGATTGCCAGCCCGGTGGAGGCTTTTAACGCCATAGCCGAACTGGCAGAGGCTAAAGAGGCCGCCATGCGCCGGGCCAGAGAAGCGAGACCTGAGACTGAGCTGTATATACCCCGCCTTGCTGAGCTGGTGGAGGTCACTGAGCTGACGCCGCGGGAGAAGGTCTTTGCCTTCAGGCTCAAGGATGGTCAAGCCTTAGGGCAGCGGCCAGGGCAATTCGTTGAGGTCTCAGTCATGGGCATCGGAGAGGCGCCCATCTCCATCTCATCATCGCCGACCAGGGGTGGGACTTTCCAGCTGGCGATAAGAAAGGTCGGTGATGTGACCGGCGCCCTGCATAATCTGAAAAAGGGAGCCACCGTGGGCATTCGTGGTCCCTTCGGAAACGGCTTCCCCCTGGAGACTCTTGAAGGTAAGGATATCCTCTTCGTAGCTGGAGGTATTGGGCTTTTCCCGCTGCGTTCGCTAATTCAGTATGTCCTTGACCGCAGGAGTTCTTATGGCAAAGTCATCCTGCTCTTTGGAGCCAGGTCACCAGCGGAGCGGCTGTTCCTGGACGAGCTCGCTGCCTGGAGTAAGAATCCCCAGATTGAGTTTCATGAGACCGTGGATGTGGGGGACGAAAACTGGAAGGGGAATGTGGGAGTTATTACCACCCTTATCCCCAAGGTTGTTATTGACCCCAAAAAGACCCTGGCAGTGGTAGTAGGCCCGCCGATAATGTACCGCTTTGTCATCACTGAGCTCAGGAAGAGAGGACTTGCCGACGAGAACATAATTATGTCGCTGGAGCGAAGGATGAAGTGCGGCGTGGGCAAGTGCGGGCACTGTCAAATCAACGGCGTCTATGTATGCCAGGAGGGACCAGTATTTACCCTTGCCCAACTGAGAAATCTAAGGGAGGCAGTGTAATGAAACCTAAAGTAGCATTTTTTGATTTTACCGGTTGCGAAGGATGTCAGCTAGACGCTCTTAATCTTGACGGGGGGGAAGTTATAGACCTGCTCAACGCGGTGGATATTGTCAACTTCAGGGAGGTCAAGACCGAGAGGACGGATGATTACGACATTGCCTTTATTGAAGGGAGCATATCCAGGGAGTCGGAAATACCCCGACTGAAAAAAATACGCGACCAGGCCAAGATTGTTGTCGCTCTGGGTGCCTGCGCCTGTATTGGCGGAATCAACTGCCTGAAGAACCACCTGCCTATGGAAGAGGCGCTACAGATAGTCTATGGGAAAGATGCTCGCTATTACGATACCATTCCTGCCCGACCGGTAAACGCCGTGGTCCCGGTAGATTACTATGTAAGAGGCTGCCCTCCGGTCACCGCCGAGCTTGTCAAGGTAATTAAGGCACTGCTGCTGGGCAAGAAACCCGATATACCTAACCACCCTGTTTGTGTTGAGTGCAAGATGGCCGGCAATGTCTGTGTTTTTGAAAGAGGTATGACCTGCCTTGGTCCCGTAATCAGGGCTGGCTGTAATGCCATATGTGTTACCAGCGGTCGGCGCTGCTGGGGCTGCCGGGGTCTTGTCGATGACCCCAATCTTGACTCGGAGAAGGACATACTGAAGAAGTATGGTCTGACGGTAGAACAGGTGGTGGAGAAGTTCAGGATATACAATACGTATGCGGAGGTGACCAAGTGAACCAAGTTAATCTCAATGTTCATATTGACTTGACCCGGGTTGAAGGGCACGGTCATATTATATTGCATACCGGTGATGGCAAGATTGAGAAACTCCTCTGGGAAGTCGTCGAGTCCCCGCGCCTTTTTGAGGCTATGCTTCGCGGCAGGCACTACGATGATGTCCATCACATCGCCTCACGAATCTGCGGCATTTGCTCTATTGCCCATACTACCTGTTCCATACAGGCTACTGAGGCTGCTTTCGGTATTCAGCCCTCGGAACAGACGCTGCTGTTGCGAAAACTGCTCTACAATGCTGAACTCCTGGAGAGCCATGTGCTGCACGCCCTTTTCCTTGTCGCCCCGGACTTCCTGGGAGTAGGTAGTGTTTTCCCGCTAGTGGAAACACATAAGGATGTGGTGGTGATGGCGTTGCGGCTGAAGAAGCTGGCTTACAACCTCGCCGAGGCGCTGGCAGGCAGGAAAACTCACCCCCTCTCCTGCGTGGTGGGGGGATTTGCCCGGCTGCCCGACCCTGCTGACCTCAGAGCCTTCAGGGAGAAGCTTGAAGATGCGCTGGTTGACCTTGATACCACGGTAAAACTGTTCAAGACCTTGCGCCTTCCCGATTTTACCCGGGAGACGGAGTATATTGCCCTTAAAGACTCCAAAGAGTATGCCTTTATCAGCGGTCAGATAGCCTCAACGGATGCCGGCAGTGCGCCGCTGGACAAATACCTGGAGGTAACCAACGAGTTCTGTGTCCCCCACTCCACCGCCAAGTACACCAGGAACAAGCGGGATTCCTACATGGTTGGGGCGCTAGCCCGCTTCAATAATAATCATGACCAGCTCCTGCCTCGCGCCCAGAAAGCGGCTAAGGAGCTTGGACTGAGTGCCCCCTGCCATAACCCCTTTATGATAACCGTAGCCCAGGTTGTGGAGACCATCCATGCCCTGGAGGATAGTATTAGTTTGATTGATAAGATACTGGCCCGAGGGTTGAAAGAGGAAAATAATGCCGTAAAGGTCAGGGCGGGGAGAGGCATAGGGGCAGTGGAAGCTCCCCGGGGTATCCTGTTCCACGATTATACCTACGACGCCAACGGAATATTAACCAAAGCAAACTGCATTATTCCCACCAATCAGAACCACAACAATATCCAGAAGGACCTGGAAGCTCTGGTGCCCGGCCTGCTGAATCAGCCCGAGGATAAGGTCAGGCTCACCATGGAGATGTTAGTCCGAGCCTATGACCCCTGCGTCTCCTGCTCTACACATTGACTGAGTCAAATATAATGTGGTGGTTTTGCAGGCTAACTTATATATCCAATAGCCTGGCGCTGTAACGAAAGTCCGTAACGTCACCATAACTCTGAAAGGGCAACATGAGCCTCCGCCTCGGGCAGCCCCTGCCAGCTCCCGTAGTCAAGGTCGATAAGACCGCTGGCGACCTGCCCCCTGATATTGTGGTGACGGGCTATGGCGTTGGCGGTATCCCGCGCCCGTCTCAGGGGGCTGGAGTAGATAGCCTCCAGCTTCCAATCGCCCGGGTAGCTGCCCAATAGCTCCGCCTGCTTAATCCCCACCTCGTCCAGAGCGACATCCGCCCTCCCCCGGTATGTTTGGCTCACATTCCACCCGGTCTCCCCGTGCCGCACTAGAATAATCTCGGTCATAAGCCACCAGCTATGTCGTCTCAGCCTTGTGAAAGCAGACCACAGCCAGAGGTTTTTTGTCAAGGACTTTGATTTACGGTCTGGCAGGGTATCCGTTTCCCTACCACTGGACGAACATCGGCATGATTACGTGGGTGTAGTTGTCCACCCCGATGGGGCGGATAACGCCGGGGCTTGACGAGGTGGTAACCTCCAGGGCGACCTGGGACTGGTGGAGCACATTCAGCACATCGGTGAGATACCTGACATTGAAGGCGATTTTGGCTTCCTCTCCGTCGACGAGGGCATCAACTTCGCTGACGTTGCCCCCTATCTCCTCCGCCTGGGCTGAGGCGGTGAGCTTTCCCTGCGCCAGCTCGTCCCCGGGGGTGATAACCAGCCGGACGATGCCGCTGGCATCGCGGGCAAACACCGAGGATGTCTTGACCACCCTCAGAAAATTGCTGATGTCCACTACCGCCCTGGTGGTATAGCTTTGAGGAATGACCTGGGAGTAGTTGGGGAAGGAGCCCTGGATGAGCTGGGAGACGAGCTGAGCGTCTTTGAGATGGAAGCAAATCTGGCTTTTCTGCTGGTTTATGGTGATTTCCACCGGCTCTTCCTGCTCGGCGAGGAGTCGGTTTAGCTCGTTGAGGGTCCGTGCCGGGATGATTACCGAGGTTTTCTGCTTCACCGGCGTTAGCAGGTTTGTTTTGTGGACTGCCAGCCTGAAGCCATCGGCGGCGACTAAATTAAGCTGGTCTCCTTCAAATTCGCTGTAGACACCGGTCAGCACCGGGCGCGATTCCTCCACCGCGGCGGCGAAGGTGACCTGCTCAATTCCTTCTTTGAGCGCCTCCGCTTCAACAGTGGTGGCGGTATCCCCGCTTACCTCGGGGATAGGGGGAAAATCGGCGGCGTCAATGCCGTTGATGTGGGCTTCAAAGCGCCCGCTTTTGAGGTGGAGGGTCTTGCTTTTAGCCGGCAGGTTGATTTCAATTAAATCGCTGGGCAGGGAGTTGATAAAGTCAATGAGCAGCCGGGCGGGAACGGTTATACTTCCCTCTTTCTCCACCTTGGCGCCAATCCAGCAGGTGGTAGCCATTTCCAGGTTGGTAGCGGCTAGCTTGAGGCGGGACGGCTCAGCCGAAAGCAGGATATTTTGAGTAATAGGCAGGGTGGACCGCACCGCCACAGCTCTACCTACCGTGCTCAGCCCTCTGCTCAGATTTTCCTGGAGACAGGATAATTTCATTGGAATAACAGTATACTATCCCCCGGTTAACATGCTCAATAACCTGTGCGGCCTTATCCCTCAGCTAATGGATTTAGAACTTTAGTGTGAGATTGCCGCGCTGGAGTTTACCCTGAGTGG
>CAYHBC010000015.1:0-19900 GCA_964354775.1 uncultured Dehalococcoidales bacterium | reverse complement strand
TAGGGAAGGGAGTGGCTGCTTATCATAGTCTTTGAGGATGAGGCTGATAAGGGCAAAGCCGATACAGCCTGCGGTAAATGTTGCTGTTAATCCTAAAGCAATGTTCGCCAAGTCACCATTGCTAAAGAAGGGGTAGGGGAAGTTTGGAGGTGTCATGCGCATCGCACCGCGATGCAAGAAGCATATACTGCTTATCACGCTGAGGGTATAGAGTGTGATGCGGGGTGGCTTCCGTTTCAAAAAAGGGAGGTATTGTGTAATATCGTCCTTGAGGATGAAGCGTACGAGGGCAACCCCGATACATCCTGTGGTGAAGAGGCTTCCCCAGCCTAGAATTGATAACATGCCTCCCAGGCGGCCAAACCAATCGAAAGAAAAGAACGTAACAATGTATATAGGGGTCGCTATGCCAACAGGATAAAGTATACTCCGAAGTGCCTTTTGCTTTTTTGTCATCAGCCTACCCCACTAGCTTAATCGCTGTCTGGGCATACATCCAGGCAAGCTTGTAGCTGTCGATGGCTAAATCAGGTTTGTCTTTGTCCACTCATCCTCTTCTTCAAGTTGTATTTCCTGCCTGCGTTTGGTTGGAGCTTGACTCCACCCCGAACGCCTCGATGAGCCTGTCCAGAGCGTCCTGGGCAACGTCGTCTCGGCCAATGATACTGATAACGAAGCTATCATAATGAATGAAATAACATGTTGCGTTGGTTGCTCCCCACGTTTCCTCTGCCCAGGGCATAGGGTAGATGCCGCTCTTCAAGGTTACACCCCGGTAAGTTAAGTCTTGAAGTTCCAGCGTTGCGCTGATGTTAGCGTAGCTGCTTTCAGCAAATTCGGCATCCTCATATTTCAATACACTGAAATCCAACACTATTAAACCACCTATACCGGCTACCCTTCTATTTCTCTTGGTATAGAACAAATCGGGAAAACCACAGACAAACCCTTTGAGGAACCCTTCTATAGACGCCCCCTCTGGCATAGCATAGGGGTCCATATTCTTTGGTGACCATCCTCCACACAGGAATGGTGGAAGAACAGACACGGCACGTGGGGAGGTGTTAAGCACTGGCCCAATGACCTCCCAGGGCTCCTCCAGGGAGGAAGGTATCACTATTTCTTTAGCTGGCTCCTCCCCAACACAGCCGGGTAAAAGCAAGACTGCCGTAAGGGAAACAACCAGCATTGTCCGCAGAAGCCTGTTTTCTTTCATCGGCATGCCTTAAAAATTAAGGGACTTCTAACAATGAACAATTATGGTATAAACCACGGGAAAAAGTAAACCATAGGAATCGTATATCGTCAGATTATTTTGTTAAGATTCTTAGCTTGAAATCCAGCGTTTTGCTGTTTAATTGGTATAAATTTTCCTTTGCTCACTGAAGGCTAATCTCTATTGAACAACCGCTGCCAACTTTTAGGGGGAAATCGCCTCCACCTTCATATACGGCTTCAGCGCCGGGGGCACCAGGACGGTGCCGTCGGCTTGCTGGTAGTTTTCCAGCACGGCGATGAAGAGGCGGGGCAGAGCCAGTCCCGAGCCGTTCAGGGTATGGACGAAGCGGGGCTTTCCACCGCCCTGAGGGCGGTAGCGGATGTTCGCCCTCCTTGCCTGAAAATCGGAGCAGTTGCTGCACGAGCTTACCTCAAGCCACTCCTCACATCCCGGAGCCCACATCTCAATATCGTAGGTTCTGGCGGCGGCGAAGCCGAGGTCGCCGGTGCAGAGCTCTCTCACCCGGTAAGGCAGCTCCAGCTCCCGGCAGACATCTTCAGCATCAGCCACCAGCTTCTCCAACTCGGCGTCGGAGCTCTCCGGCTCGGTCAGCTTGTAAAGTTCCACCTTATCAAACTGGTGTCCCCTCTTAATTCCCCGGGTATCCTTGCCTGCGGACATCTTCTCCCTGCGGAAGCAGGCGGTGCAGGCGACATAATACGAGGGGAGCGTGGCGGCATCTACTATTTCGTCGCGGTGCAGGTTGGTCAGGGGCACCTCGGCAGTGGGTATGAACCAGAGGTCGTCCTCCTCGTCGTGGTAGAGGTTATCGGCAAATTTGGGCAGGTTTCCCGACCCCACCAGGCACTCCCTCCGGACCATAAATGGCGGATATATCTCTTTATAGTTATGTTTGTTTATATGTAGCTCCAGCATAAAGGTGATGAGCGCCCGCTCTAGCTTCGCCCCCGGTCCCTTGAGGACGTAGAACCTTGTCCCCGACAGCTTGACCCCCCGGGGGATGTCCAGTATTCCCAGCTTCTCCCCCAGCTCCCAGTGGGGGCGGGGGGTGAAGGGAAAGCTCTTCGGCTCTCCCCAGCTTCGCACCACGATGTCTTCGCTCTCGTCCTTCCCCACAGGCACGCCGGGACGGGGTATGTTGGGAAGCTCCAGCAGCAGCGATTCCAGCCTGTTCTTGCTCTGGTTGACCTCCTGCTGAAGCGAGGAGATTTCCTCGCCCATCTGGCGCATTCGGGCGATGAGCTCCTCCCTGTCTTCACCTCCCTTGCCTACCTGCTTGCTCATCTGGTTGTGCTTTGCCCTGAGCTCCTCCAGCTCGCTAAGCCGGTTGCGGTGGCGCTGGTCCAGTTCCAACAGGGAGTCAAGGTCAAAGGCAATCCCCCGCTGCTTGAGGGACTGGCGGACAAGCTCAGGACTCTCCCGGATAAGCTTTAGGTCAAGCATTCCTGTTTCTGCCTCCATTTACCGCGATGCTCCCCGTGTCATTGCGAGGAGTTCTGAACGAAATGAAGGACGACGAAGCAATCCCACTGGCTAATGGATTGCCACGCTTCGCTCGCAATGACCAAAAAGGGCTCGCAATGACCAAAAAGGGCTTGCAGTGACATGAGTGGGGCGGTGATATTTTATTGCTGGTTATCATTCTACTTCGTCTTCAGCTGGGGGAAGAGGATGACCTCCCTGATGGAGTCCTGCCCCACCAGCAGCATCACCAGGCGGTCAATTCCCATTCCCATTCCCCCGGTGGGGGGCATTCCATACTCCAGCGCCTCCAGGAAGTCCTCGTCAGCCACCTCAACTGGCTCATCGCCGACCTTTTCCCTCATCTGCTCTCTGAACCTCTCTCGCTGGTCCAGGGGGTCGTTCAGCTCGCTGAAGGCGTTGGCAATCTCCATCCCGCCTATAAATCCCTCAAACCGCTCCACCAGGCGCTCGTTTCCCCGCTTCCTCTTCGCCAGCGGAGACATCTCCACGGGATAGTCAACGAGGAAGGTCGGTTGAATAAGCTCCGGCTCAACAAAGGTAGAGATTAGCTCGTCAATGAGCTTTCCCCGGCCCTTGGCAGGGTCAACCTCCAGCCCCTTTTTCTCCATCTTTGCCCGCAGCGAGGGGGCATCGGGATAGTCCTCAAAGTCTATGCCGCAGCAGTCCTTGATGGCGTCGCGGAGGTAAATTTTCCGCCACGGCGGCGCCAGGTTGATTATTTTCCCCTTAGCGGTGATTTCTGCCTTGCCGAGGACCTCTCGGGCGAGGTAGCCGACCATCTCCTCCACCAGGGTCATCATATCGTTGTAGTCGCTGTAAGCCTGGTAGCACTCCAGGAGGGTAAACTCGGGGTTGTGCTTTGTGGAGATGCCTTCGTTGCGGAAGGCGCGTCCCATCTCGTAAACGCGGGTAAATCCCCCCACGATTAACCTCTTGAGGTGCAGCTCCAGGGCGATGCGGAGGTAAAAATCGCGGTCAAGCGCCTGGTAGTGGGTGGTGAATGGCGCTGCCGCCGCCCCTCCCGCCTCGGGCTGGAGCACCGGCGTTTCCACCTCAACGAAGCCGCGGCTATTTAGAAAATTCCTTATCCCGGCGATGATTTTGCTCCGCTGCAGGAATATCTCCCTTGTTTCTTCATTGGAGATGAGGTCAAGATGGCGCTGACGGTAGCGCTTCTCCACATCAACCAGCCCGTGCCATTTCTCGGGTAGCGGGCGGAGGGACTTGCACAGCAGGGTGAACCGGGATGCCTCCAGGGTGATTTCCCCTGCCTTCGTCCTGAAGAGCCTGCCTTCGGCGCCGATGATGTCGCCGATGTCAATCTCGGAGAGGAATTCAAACTCCTTCTCGCCGAGAAGGTCGTAGCGGAAGCAGAGCTGGAGCTTTCCCGAGCCATCGTGGATGTCGGCGAAAACCATCTTGCCCATCTTGCGCCGGGCGGTGACCCGACCCGCAAGGGAGACCTTCTCCATCTTTTCCCCGCGCCCAAATGCCGCCGCCGCCTCCTTTATATCGTGGCTGGGATGATAGCAGTGGGGATAAGGGTCTATCCCCCGTTCCCTAATCCTGCTCAGGCTCTCCAGCCTCTGCTGGGTGAGCCTCTCCAATCTCGTGCTCATTATATTTAACCTTTAAAATCTCCCTCGCTTCTTCGGCGAAACTCCGGGGGACCATTATCTTCACCTCTCCCAGTCCGTCGACAACGAGTCCGAAGACCAGGCTGGAGCTATTATAGCTCAGGAGGGCGGGGATGCCTTCGCTTTCCAGCCGCCCCTTGATTATGTGCGCCTCAAGCTGGTTGGCGCTGCCGATAACGACCAGTTCCTCCTTTTCCGCCATATTCTGCTATTGTAGCAGAAACCCCCATCACCGCTAAAGTGGGCGGCTATATGTTGAATGTGCCTGTCTCAATAACCCGGGGGTCTTCGGTATCCAGCACATGGAGTATATCCTTATACATCCCCTTCTTCATCTCCCCGATTACCTCCCTCCGCTTGTTCAAGCTTTTGGCAAAGGAAAGCACCTCTCCCATCAGGTCGTTGATATGACACGCCTTCATAACGATGTGATGCTCTGCGCATTCATAGGCGGTAAGGCGCTTAGCGGTGTATTTCATTTCCTCAAACTTATACATCGGGATTGCCTTTTTGGCGATTGCTATCATACCGGGGAGGAAAGGAATTCCCAGGTCTACCTCGGGGAAGCAGAAGAACCCTCTGTCGGAGCGCATAAACCGGAAGTCGAAGGCGCAGCACATAATAGCCCCACTGGCAAAGGCATGACCGGTTATGGCGGCGATGGTGGGCATGGGGTAAATGAGCAGCCTCCGTAAGAGTTTGTTCAGGGTATAGATGAACTTCTTTGCCGTCTCGGGGTCATTCTGGATAAACGGGGTAAGCCAGTCGAGGTCAATGCCGTTGGAGAAAATCTTTTCGTGGGCTGACTTCACCACGAGCACGTTGGCGTCGGTATCATTCTCGATTGTGTCTAAAAGGGAAAGAAACTCGTCCAGAAACGGCAGGTTAAACCTGTTTTCCCCACTGTTCATGGTAACGACAGCAACATTTTCATCCCGCTCATACTCTATCAGCGCCATCGGTGGTTGAAATTTCTCCGGTAAGCCAGATTATACCTTTTGCGGTTCTATTCTGCCATCCCCGCTAAAGTGGGTGGGGTATTGCCTGGGGGGTGGGATTTAGGGTATGGTAATTGCTGGCTATGGGCTGCACCAACCTTGTAGTTGTTCCCCCGGGGACCAGGGACGGGGAGGTATACCTTTTGTGGAACCTGGATATATTGCGTCCCGTCAAGCCCATCTTCAGGAGGTTCCGCTTTTTCGTCGCCAGCTCCGGTGGCTATAACTATGTTACCTTTGGTCGCCCCGGCTGGCTGCATATCGGGATGATGAATGAAAAGGGCTTATGCTTCGTGGGAAATTCCGTGGGCGTGGGCGACGGGAGCCGGGAAGGGATAACTGTCTGGGAGATAATTGAGAAGGCGCTGTCCACCTGCTCCACCGTGGACGAGGTAGCCCGGCTTTACACCGAGAGCAACCGTCTTGCTCCTCCGGGCTACAGCGCCATAATATTCGCCAATTTCAATTCCATGTGGGCTGACGAGCAGGGCAACGCCGTTACCATAGAATACAGCAAGAACCATATCGCCGTTAAAGGTCCTGATGAAGGCGTTATGGTGGAGGCGAACCACCACCAGTACCTGGACCGGAAGCTCTCGGGGGGTTCCGAGCCGAGCCGGCAAAAGGCGATAGCGGGGAGCTATGCCCGGCTGGGGCGTGCCTGGGAGCTTGCCCGGGAATACCGCGGTAAGTTTGACCTGGAGATGGTGATGCGGTTTGCCTCCGACCACGGCGCCAACTACAGTCTGCTTCCCGGCGTAAAAGTCCCTCCAACGGGAATCCTGGATGATTCCACCATCTGCTGCCACTACTGGAATGTCGGCTGGTATTTGCGGCGCTTTCGGTTGAGGAAGGCGATGGACGCCGTGGCGATGGGGGAGACCGTTTGTTCCTTTATCCTTCAGCCCAGAAAGAGGACTATCTGGTTCTGCAAGGGGAATCCCTGCCGTTCCAGCTATGTTAAGCTGGAATTCGGAGAAGCGCTACAGAAAAGAGACCGGAAACCTCTCCTGCCGCGCCTGTGGAGAGGCAGGACGAGGGGGCTCGCCCTGAGCCTCCTCCGCTTCACCGATAAAGCCTTTCCCGTGAGATAATTTGGTGATGTCGCTTCTTCAGCGCCCTCTCAGGAATAGCAAGTCCTGTTGATAATGGTTCGTTTCATCTCATCAGAAAGCTCGTTGAAGTAGGAGCAGTAACCGGCAATACGGACTATAAGGTAAGGGTGCTTTTCAGGGTGTTTATAGGCATCCAGTAATATTTCACGGTTGATGACATTGGGTTGAAGCTCCATTCCCCCTTTTGTAAGAAAGGTCTTGAATATACTTGCCAGCTTTTTTACGCCATCTGGTCCCTGAAACAATGCGGAATCAATAGTGAGTGTAGCCGTTGTGCCATTCTCAGCATGCTCGGCAAAATTAGCCCCGGCGATAGAATTCAGTGCTGATAATAGGTCTGTTTGCTCCATTCCATAATGCGGAATAATACTGTTGGCCAGAGGAACCCCGTGTAATCTTCCCGAAGGCAGTGCCGGGGTATTTTTTCCATATACATTGCCGACATTCAAGGCATAATAACCCGCAGAATATCTGCCGTTACGCGGACAATTCTCCACCGAGCCAAGGGCGTTGTTATAAATCTGCAGTACCTTGTTCACCCATTCTGTAGCTTCAGGTGATGAATCATCGCCGAACTTTGGCACCGCCAGCAATGCCGACCTGACCTGCTGGTTGTAGTCCCCCTGGAAATTGTTTTCCATGGCGTTGATGATGTCATTGATGGAATAGAGTCTTTTCTTGTAGACCACTTCATTGAGGGCATGTAGCGAATCGGCAACATCTGTGACCCCTACTGCCTGAATGCCGCTGCTGTTAAACGTCGTGCCGCCTTCATATACATCTTTTCCCCTTTCAAGACACCCCTTAAAGAGTGAGGAAGCAAGAGGGGTGGTAAAGTTTTTACGAAGTTCCCTTTCAATCTTCTGGTGGTCGGTCAAAATCGACTTTGTTAGAGCGTTCAATCGTGTCTGGTAGCGCTCAAGGAGTTCATCCATACTGGACGGCGGGTTATAAATATAGAGCCCTTTTTTAACGTTATGTTTTTCAATTAACCTGTTGCAAATCCGGGTAATGCCCCTGGAAAATTTACTTTTCCCCCTGAAGGTATATTTAAGAAAATTAGTGGTTAATATCAGCAATCGCTCCCGTGTTCCATCATAGTTCCATAAATCATGCTCCTGCCCTTTAATTGCCTGCAAAAGGGGCAGAGCAAGATTCACATTAGCGCAATCGGTATTGCCAAAATGGTCATCTGAAGCAACCGGTTCAACGCATCCCACTATGGAGTAATTTCTAGCATTCTCCAGAGTAGTAGGGTAATGCCTCAGGAGGGCTTCGATGTAAATTTCATCGCTGAATAATTGCGGTAGAGGAGTTCCATTTATATATATCTCGGCAAGTCTTTCCAGATATTTATCGGGGCTGTCCTTATGAATGCGTGCTGACGGGTCTGCTGCGAGCGGCTGCAGCTCACAAATATCTAATAGCATATAGGTAATGTCATTAGTGGCGTCCCTGCCGTCTCTGTCAACACCGCCAAAGGTCCAGGCCTGGTCTGTAGAGAGAGTTTCAAAAAGTCTGAAGAGTTCCAGGAAGGTTTCGCCGTCATTTACATAAATGGCTTCGTCCATTTTGAGGATAAATAAACAAAGAAGCTCCTTGGCTTTTTCGTAAGTAATTATCCCCGCTTCTTTATCCCTTTTATAATAAGGATACAAGACCTGGTCAAGCCGTCCAAAAGATATCGCATTTTCAAATTGCTCCAGGCAAAGCGCTATATGCAAAAATAGCATGCTTTGTAGAGCTTCATGAAAAGTGCGGGCGGGATATTTCGGGACACGATGGCAGACCTCTGCCATTTCTTCCAGTTCCTTGCGGCGCTCTGTCTCTTTTTCGTTCTTGCTCAAGTTAGATAGGTGGTCGGCATATCTCTGCGCAAAGGCTTCCAATCCTTCAAGAGCAAGGATGGCGCCCTTATAGAAGTCTTGATTATTCTCAGGCTTTTCTTTCTGCAATGTCTTGATTTCTTCTATAAGGCCGGAAGTCCCCAGTTTAAGAAGGCGTTCAAAGTTTACAATGAAATGACATATCGCTGCGAAATTATTGTTAAATCCGGCATTCATTTCTGAATTGCGCGCAAACAGTAAGATAATATCCGATAATTTTGGAGCCACCCTCCCTAAAACGCTGCGTTTCGCCCAGAAGGAAATCGCCCTTAAGAAAGGTAAAGTATCCTTACGACGAGAAATGTCGAATGGGACCGGTTTTAGGCGTTTTATTTTATGGAGCATTTTAATACCGATGGCGCCCATATATTCTGCCCAATAATGGCCGGCGACTCTTTTGGAGGTAAAATTGCCCACAAGCAGCTCCCGGGGATAAACTATAATTTTCTTATTCTGCAATACATACGAAAGGCATTCCGCCCTGTGGATGGGGGTCGGTTTCTTCTTAAAGCCATGCTTCTTGTAATACTTTGTCTTTAGTGTGCAGGCTTCCAGGCAAATCGCCCGCTTACTTTCCCTGATAGCTCTCTGTATTTCTAGAACGCGCGGCGTAAAGACGGCTCTATGCCGGGAAGAATTCATCTCAGCGTATTCAGCCTTGATGCCATAATGTCTGAATAACCTTACCCCATTTTCTACTGATTCAAGGCTTTCTTCAGGAGTGATATTCAATGGCACCACATCCAGACCAAGGCGCCTGGCTTTATCTTCGTACATATTGTTGTATTTCAGCAATTCAATGGAGTCATATTTGATTGACCTCAAAAAATCCGAAGCAGCCTGTATATGTCTCTCACTATCGTTGAATCCCGGTACCATCACCATGCGGAATTCAATACTGGCATTTAGCTCAAGCAGTTTCTTTAGATTACTGTGGATTAAGGTGCTGTCTTGTTTGGTGTATTTTTTATGGAGGTCATCATCCCCGACAATCTTGAGGTCAACGAGAAAGAGGTCTATGTACGGTGCGATTCTGACGATATTTTGCCAGGGCACATGAAGCGATGTTTCAGCGGCAACCTCTATATTCTCTCTTTTTAATAGTTTCAACAAATCAATCAGACTATCGGGGTCCTGCAGGAGAGGCTCACCGCCGCTCAGCGTCACCCCACCGTTGCTTGAGAAGTAATATTCTTTATCTCTCAAAACAACTTCCACTATGTCGTCTATTGAATAGCTGCAGTCCGGCGCTACGTCACCCTGAAATGACTGCATTTCAGGATTCTGACACCACACACATCTCAAACCGCACCCCTGGAAAAAAATTGTGGTCCGAATCCCCGGTCCGTCATAAACACAGGTACGTTGTATTTTAAAGGGTTTCAAGCTTTGAATCATCTGCGCTAAAATGCTACATCCCTCCTCAATTCTTTGTCAAAAATCCGTCTCCCGGCTCTCCCCAGCACATCGGGGACAGCCGCCGCTAAAATCTCCGCTTTATAGCCGGTAAGCACTTTATATCTTGGGGAGGACTTCACCGCCGCTCCCTTTCCGCCCTAGAAATCAAAAATCTTCCCCGGGTTCAGGATGCCGTTGGGGTCAAACACCTTCTTTATTTTCCTCATTAGCTCCAGCTGCTCTTCTTTTATCGCCAGAGGCACATATTTCTTCTTGGCAATGCCGATTCCGTGTTCGCCGGAGATGGTGCCTCCCCGCGATACGCTTTCGGTGAATATGTCCTTGAAGACCCCGGGGAGGAGCTTCTTAAATTCCTCCTCGGGCATGCTGCCCCCGACCACGCCGATGTGGACATTTCCGTCGCCGGCGTGCCCGCTGCCGCTCACTATCACGCCGTGCTTCAGTGATATTTCCCCCAGCTTCTTCACCAGCTCAGGGATTTTGCTCCTCGGCACCACGGCGTCCGCTATATCCACCTGACCCAGTCCCTTCACGGCAAAATGCAGCTTTGACCTGACCTGGGCCACTTTCTTCATATCTTTCTCTGTGTCCACAATGAAAACATCAAAGGCGCCGTTATCCACGCAGATGGCGTTAGCTCGCTCGGTGATGTTCTTTAGCTCAGCTTCGCTGTCCGATTCCACGATTATGATGAGATAGCTTCCCGCCTCGGGAATAGGAAGCTCTATGCCGGTATAAGCCTGGCACAGCTTCATGGTAACATCCAGCATAAATTCAATGGCGGCAGGGACTATGCCTGCCTGGAGGAGCTTCGGCACGGTGGCGATTGCCTGGTCAAGGTTGTGGAAGGTGGGAATCAGGTAGCATCTATTTTTCGGTTCCTTGATTAGCTTCAGTATAATCCTGGTTACCACCGCCAGTGTCCCCTCCGAGCCCACCAGTAGCTGGGTCAGGTCATAGCCCGTGGAGCACTTCACGTATTTCCCCCCTGTTTCTATCGCTGTGCCGTCGGGGAGCACCGCTTCCAGCCCCATGATGTAGTTCCTGGTGACGCCGTATTTCACTGCCTTCATACCGCCGGCATTCGTGGCCACATTTCCCCCGATGGTTGCCCCCTCCTCCTCAGGGTAAACAGGGTAATAAAGCCCCTTCTCCTCCACCGCTTTGTATAGCTCGCCCAGGACGACCCCCGCCTCGACCACAGCCACGAAGTTCTCCTCGTCTATTTCCAGAATCTTGTCCATCCGCTCCAGGGAGAGGAGAATCCCGCCGTAAATGGGGACTGCGCCGCCGGACAGCCCTGTCCCACCGCCTCTGGGAGTAACGGGAATGAGCTCCCGGTCAGCAAGTTTTAATACTTCGGCTACCTCCGCCCTGCTTTTGGGCTTCACCACGACCTCGGGAGGCGTCCACTCCACTAGATATGACTCGTCGTGCCCGTAGTCCTTGAGGTGCTCGGAGAGGACATTTTCCTCTCCGACTATGCCCTCAAGCCTCCTGATAACCTCGCCGCTAACCCTGTTATATTTCATATGGCTCTCACCTCTCTCCCATTTGTAGAAATATTACGATAAATTTCCTGTCTATAGAATACTTCCTTCCGGCGTGTTTCCCTCTTTGATTGGCTCATAATTTTTAACCGGGGCGTTTTTCAAATCTGAAAACTAGAAAGAGGTAGCTGTTTTTAGTATGCCCAGAACAGCCTGTTGGTTTAATTCCGCCTTGGTTTTCTCTCCCTTAACAACCCGCTGAATAAACTGGACAATTTCGTCTCTCACCCCGGCAATACTCTTATTTCCCTCTATGATTACCCCGGCATCAATGTCTATATCATCCTCCATCTCCCGGTAAGTCTGGCTGTTGCTGGCAACCTTTATTGTGGGGGAAATAGGCGAGCCTGCCGGCGTTCCCCGACCGGTGGTAAACAGGATGAGTTGAGCCCCTCCTGCTGATAGAGCAGTTATTGATTCCACATCATATCCCGGCGTATCCATGATTACCAGCCCTTTCCTGGTCGGGGCTTGGGCATATTCCACGACCTCCACAATGGAGGAAGTCCCTCCCTTTCTAATGCAGCCAAGCGATTTTTCCGCTATTGTGCTTATCCCCCCATCCATATTTCCCGGGGCAATCACCATTCCCGCCAGGGGTCCCAGGGCGTCCTTGGTCGCCTTTTCCATTCTGCTCACAATGTCAGCAATCTTTTGTCTTACTTCCTCATTCACAGCGCGTCGCTCAAGGATATGTGCTGCTCCAATCATTTCCGTGGTCTCGGAAAGGATGACGGTGCATCTCCTCTCCACAAGCCAGTCTGATACCGCGCCGACACAGGGATTGGCGGTCACCCCTGAAAAGGCATCAGAGCCGCCGCATTCAAGACCTATCACCAGTTTATCCAGGGGAACCTCTGTCCTCGGCTGGTTACCGAGCCCTGCCAACATCCTTCGGGCAATCTCTATTCCTTTCTCCGCCGTCTTCTGTGAGCCGCCAGATTCTTGAATTAAGAGGCGTTCAACGGCTTTTCCCCTCTCAGCTATCGTCGTAGCCAGGTTATCTGCGTTCACCACCTCACATCCCAGCCCGATTATGAGCGCCGCACCTACATTGGGATTTCTCCCCATACCGCTCAGCGTGCGGAAGGTGAGTTCTAAGTCCTTTAGCCCCGTTCCACAACCATAACCGTGAGTGATGGGGACCGCCTCTTTTACCTCGGCGGCAATTTGATTAACCACCCCATTGGCACAAGCTACGCAGGGAATAATAGCCAGGTAGTTTCTTATCCCCACAGAACCGTCAGCCCGCTCATAACCGGGAAAAGTGCTCATTCCTTTGCTCCGCCTCTACGTTATGAATATGAACCCATTCTCCTGCCTGTATATCCCTTCCTGCCGTAGCGATTATTTCACCATATTTTATTATTTTTTCTCCCCGGGGAATGCGAATTAAGGCGACCTTATGGCTGTAAGGGATATTATCTACAGCCAGAAGCGGCTCCCGACCAGAAGCGATAACTTTCTCCCCCCGGGGAATATCTTTAACCGCCACGGCGACATTATCCTCGGGAGTTATAATCAGGGCATTAAATCCCTTCATTTGCCTCAGGCTGGAAGAGCAGGCTTTCCCGCCCGGGAGTCTCCCTTACGCCGTCATCGGGTAAGGGTAGATAGCCCTTCCTGCTGTTGCCAGCGCTCAAGCCGGCAAGTCCTTCCTAGGAGCCCCCGCCAAGCATTTGCTTCAGGAATTCCAGCAATCCCTTTATCTGGTGGGAGCATATAATTCCTGAAATCCCCCCGGTTATCAGGCAAATTCCGGCTATCAAGCTGAGATGGTGGACCAGCAGGCTGAGTGCCGGAGCAGTTGAAACGAAGCCGGGCACTCCCCCCACCACGCAGACCTGTAAAGCGATGCCCAACGCCAGCACGGTTATCCCGATTATCAGTGTTGCCCGGGCATTTTGTGCCACGGCAAACCGCATTTGAAACTGCTGAATCACCAGCAACCCGATGGAAAGAACCAGCAGCCCCAGAGTCCCTCCTTTTATTATCCCTCCTCCGAGCACTGCTCCCTCTACTCCTCCCAGTATGGTTATTGCCTGAGCAATCAGGATAAAGGCAGCGCAGACGGCTCCCGTGGCGCCTATCTGTATCCCCTTGGTAGATGAAATTAACAGGTCCTCTAACTTCATATTTTGCATTTCCTCATCTCCTTTTCCTTATTTTTCGCCGGCGGTCTAGCCTTCAACCCGTCCCTCAATACGCATTTTCACCTCCTCGGTTAATTTTTATGAAGATGCCTCCTTCAAGCACCCAACCAAAAGCTATTTTTTGTGTTGATAGCATACTACATTTTGATAAACAAAGGTATAATACGGGGTGGAAAGAGGTGGTCTATGAAGGATAAAGGCTCACGGGAGCTGTTCCAGGAAGTCATTGACCCGGGTTTATGCGCCCTCTGCGGTGCCTGTAGCGGTGGCTGTCCCTACCTGACTCCCTATAAAGGCAGGGTGGTGCTCCGGGACGAGTGCACCTTGCTCGAGGGGCAGTGTTATCAATACTGCCCCCGTACCTACACCGATATGGATGCTATCAGCCAGAAGATTTTCGGAGTGCCCTATAGCGGGGACGGGCTTGGCATCACCAGGGAGGTGCTGATGGCGAGGTCAACCGACAGCCGCATCAGGGAGAGGGCGCAGTATGGAGGGACGGTAACCACGCTGCTGTCCCTGGCGCTGGCGGAAGGACTTATCCAGGGCGCAGTCCTGGCGAGGATGTCCCCTGACCGGACTCGGGGCGCTTTTTTAGCCCGAAGCGGGAAGGAGCTGCTTCAATGCGCCGGCTCCAGCTATATGGCTTGCCCGGTGCTGGAGGCTCTTAACCGCATCCCCAGGGAGAGCACTGAGCCTCTGGGGGCAGTTGCCCTGCCCTGTCAAGCCCTGGCTCTGGGCAAGATGAAGACGGAGCCGCCGCAGAACCGGGTGGACATCGGCAATGTCCGGCTGGTGGTCGGACTATTCTGCACCTGGGCTTTGTCTCCTCGAGAGTTTCACCGCTTCTTGATGAAGAACCTTGACTTACCACGGGTTACCCGGTTTGATATTCCACCACCTCCGGCAAATATATTTGATGCCTATACTCCCTCGGGTAAAGTCTCCTTCCCCCTGGACGAAGTGAGAAAGTTTATTATGCCTGCCTGCGCCTATTGCCTGGATATGACCGCGGAGTTTGCCGATATTTCGGTGGGCTCGGTAGAGGGAGTTGAGGGCTGGAACACCGTGATTGTCCGCACCGATGCCGGCGCCGGGCTTATGGAGCTGGCTAAGGCGAAGAGGAAACTTGAGGTCGATGTCCTGCCTTCCCCGAACCAGGCGCACCTCAAGGAAGCGGCGCAGCTTAAGAAGAGGAGGGCGCTGGAGAAAATCACTGCCAGGAGCGGCGACAGGAAAAACCTGCTCTATCTCGGTCTGCGGGAAGAGGTAGTAAACCGGCTCCTGGAGTAGAGGGCAGATGATAATGAGCCCGTTTAAAAAATGGAGGTTGAAATTCCTTTGGGTAAGCGCAAACTAACAGGGAAGTGGCTTTTGGATTACACTTCTCAAATTCTGGTTAACAAAATTATAGCACCTTAACAACAGTTCATTAACCCTATCCCCTGAGATTTGAAAGTGGGGCTAGCGCCCCTCTTAAACGCCCAGCTATTTTACTCCGGGAGAGTTAAAGAGAGGCTCCGCCTCTCTTACCAAAAATCTAGGGGGTGAGGGTGTTAGTGATTGGGCTGAAAAGCCCAGAATCTGAGGCTAAAATTGGGGCTTTTGAAAAATAAACCGACTAGGTAACTACAGGAGGTAAGCAATATGGCTGGCATTGAGATGGATGCTCCCGGCGCCACCCGGCTCTTTATCGGCAATGAAGCCATCGCCCGCGGGGCGCTGGAGGCGGGAATAGGGTTCGCCGCCGCCTATCCCGGGACGCCCTCGTCGGAGATTATGGAGAGCCTGGCAGCGGTGGCTAAGAAGCGGAATTTTTACGCCGAATGGTCGGTAAATGAGAAGGTAGCCCTGGAAGCCGCTGCCGGCGCCTCCTTCGCCGGCATCCGGGCAATCGCCTCTATGAAGCAGAACGGGATAAACGTTGCTTCCGACTTCCTCTCCAATCTCGTTATGAGCGGCATAGGCGCGGGGCTGGTCCTGGTATCCTGCGACGACCCCTCGGCTATATCCAGCTCTAACGAGCAGGATACCCGACCCGTCGCTAAGTGGCTGGACATCCCCCTCCTGGAGCCGTCGACCTTTCAGGAAGCCAAGGATATGACCAAATGGGCTTTTGACCTCGCTGAAGAGCTGGATACCGTATGTATGCTCCGGAGCGTAACCCGCATTGCTCACGCCCGGGGGAATGTAACCCTGGGCGAGCTGCCCCGAAAGGAGCAAAAGGCGCATTTCGGTGATGTTTGCCCCGTTACCCCGACCCTGACCAAGTTTATACCCTACCTGAGTCCCTGGAAGCACCGCCAGTTGCATCTAAAGCTGGAGCGGGCGCGGGAAATCTTTGAGTCCTCTCCCTTCAACGTGTATCAGGGACCGGATAAGGCGGAGCTGTTAATTATAACCTGCGGCAGTTGCTGGCTTTACTCCCTGGAAGCGGTGAAGGCGCTGGGACTGGAGGACAAAGCGGGCATCCTGAAGCTGGGCACCCTCTGGCCCCTGCCCCAGAAGCTCATCGCTGACCATCTAAGCCGCTCCCCCAAAGTCCTGGTGGTGGAGGAGACTGACCCCTTCCTGGAGGGCAGCGTGAAGGAGCTGGTGGCTGACCTGCCGCCGGACAGTCCCCGCCCGGTATTCTACGGTAAGCGCTCGGGACATATCGACGCCTGCGGAGAGCTGACCCCCGATATAGTTATCAACGCCGTAGCGGGCATAATGGGGCTGGCTTACCAGCCTCGCGACCCTGCCTATAGCCAGAAAGCAGAGCAGGTTCCTGTCTTTACCCCGATGCGAATCCCCACTTTCTGCCCCGGCTGTCCTCATCGGGCGGCTTTCTGGGTGATTAAAAACGCCCTCAGGCTGGATGGGAGGGGCGGCTTTGTTACCGGCGACATTGGCTGCTACTCTATGGCTATGGGTCCCGCGGGCTTCTTTCAGGTGCGGACGATGTATTGTATGGGGGCGGCAGTAGGAGTAGCTACCGGGCTGGCAGCGTTAGGACGGTTTGGCTTGGACCAGCCGGTGGTGGCGGTGTGCGGGGATTCCACCTTTTTCCATGCCACCATCCCGGCGTTGATAAACGGTGTCTATAACCGCTCCGCTTTCACCCTCGTTATACTGGACAATAACGCTACGGCGATGACCGGCTTTCAGCCTCACCCCGGGACGGGCATGACCGCTACCGGAGAGCCGGCAGGGGTAGTGGATATGGACGCCCTGTGCCGCTCGCTGGGAGTGCCTGTCGAGGTCTGCGACCCCTTCGACCTCAAGAATGCCACTGACACCCTGCTCAGGGTAATTGCCAGCGATGGCGGACCAAGGGTGGTAATTATGCGCCGTCAGTGCGAGCTGGTGAGGGAAAAGAAGGAAAAAGCGCGCCCCTATGAGGTGTATGTTGACCGGGATAAGTGCATCGGGGAGGCTTGCGGCTGTGACCGGTTATGCACCAGAGTATTCGGCTGTCCCGGGCTTGTCTGGGACCGCAAAGCGGGTCGGGCGCAGATAGACGAAACTGTCTGCACCGGCTGCGGCGTATGCGCCGATATATGCCCCAAGGGGGCTATTATTAAGAAGGAGACGTAGCTATGGACGCAATCACCAGAGACCCCCTCAATCTGGTTATCGCCGGCGTCGGCGGGCAGGGGAATGTGCTAATCTCGCTGCTTCTGGGTCAAGCCTTTATCGCCGAGGGATATTTTGTGACCATCGGGGAGACCTACGGGGCGTCACAGCGGGCGGGCAGTGTTATGAGCCATATGAGAATCTCCCGGGAAACGCAGTATAGCCCCTTTATCCCCCTGGGGCGCGCCGATATCGTCCTGGGCATGGAGCCCGTGGAAACGCTGCGGATACTCCAGCAGTTCGGCAACCCCGGTGTGGTCACCGTAGCTAACCCCAGGCTGGTGTATGCCACTGGTTCCGAGCCTCCCGACCAGGACGAGGTTATTGCCGCTATCAGGAAATTGTCGGCTAAACTATGGCTGGTAAGCGCCACCGATGAAGCAGTGAACCTCGGTGACCCCATCTTCGCCAATGTAATACTGCTCGGTGCCCTGATTGGCTCGGGAATCCTGCCCCTGGGCCGGAAATCTCTGGAGCCGGTGCTGAAGGAAAGGTTTTCCGGGGAGAAATTTGAGGCTAACTGGAAGGCGTTCAACCGGGGCGTGGAGCTTGCAAGCCAGGGTTGAAAATGGCTGAAGCGTCAGTCTCGGAGCTGGTAGAGCGGTTTAATACCGAAGCGGTCAGGGTCGGCGCCGTCGTTTACCAGGCCGGCGATGCCCGCGACGCTGCTGATTATGTGCTGAAGGTCGCCCGGGAGCACGATGTGAAGCGGGTGGTCAGGTCCTCCTCAATAGCGGCTGAGGAAATCGGGTTAGATAAATATCTTGAGGATGCCGGGATTGCGCTGGTGGAGACCGGCATTGAACGGCAGGGAGGGGAAGAAGCTTTACCGGCAGACCTGGAGCCGGAAGCCGAGCTGCTTTCTAAAGCTGCCAGCGCCAGGCTGGAGCCTGACTCCCGCCTTCGGCTCCGGCGCTATTTGAGGCAGTCCATTCTCGATGCCGATATGGGTATTTCCGGAGCCAATATCGCCGTAGCCGAAACAGGAACGCTGGTCATTATGGACGGTGAAGGAGACTCCCGGCTGGTCGCTACCTTTCCCCCGCTGCATATGGCGCTCGTCGGCGGCGAAAAGCTGGTCGCCACCCTGGGTGACGCCATCAAGCTGCTGGGCAAGATTGGTGCGGGACAGAAGATGTCCCGCTACATCACCTGTATCTCCGGGCGGAGCACCACCGCCGATATACCCGGTGCGCCGCTGCTCCCCGCTCAGGGTCCTGCCGAAGTCCACATCGTCCTGCTGACCAGCCATAAGCCGGCGGGGGAACTAAACCCGGAAACATACCGCTTACCATGATTTCGACGGGTATGGAGCACTTTCACTGGTAGGATAGAGAAAATGACGGCAAAGATGAGAAAGCGGGTGAATAAGGCGCTGGCGGACAGGGACTTGCAGACGGCTCTGCCTACCTTCACCCTAATCACCAAGATAGCCCGCCAGATTGGGATGGAAGGCATTGACTTCGCCGCCTTAAGGGACGAAGTCCGCCGCGTGAAAGAAAAGTCCATTGCCGACCTCCCCTGGCTGATAGAGCAGTTCAAAGCCCAGGCTGCTAAAGCCGGGGCGGTGGTTTATGAAGCTAAAGACGCCGGGGATGCCACTAGCTATGTGCTGAAGCTCGCCCGGGAGCGCGGTGTAAAGCGGGTGGTCAAGTCAAAATCAATGGTAACCGAGGAGATTGAGCTAAACGAGTGCCTGGAGCATGCCGGCATCGCGGTGAGGGAGACCGACCTCGGCGAGTATATCGTCCAGCTGGCGGGGGAAAGACCTTCGCACCTGACCGGACCGGCGATACATAAGACTGTTGAGCAGGTAGCGGAGCTCTTCTCCAGGGTCGCCGGCGAGAAGCTGCCCCCCGACCCCCCGCTGCTGCTGAGGACCGCAAAAAACGAGCTGAGACAGGCGTATATCATTGCCGAGATGGGCATCTCGGGAGCCAATATCGCCGTGGCGGAGACGGGAACGCTGGTCCTGGTGACCAATGAGGCCAACGGCTGCCTGGTTACCACCCTGCCCCCGGTGCATATCGCCGTGGTCGGCTGTGAAAAGCTGGTCTCCACCCTGGACGACGCCCTTGCCATTCTCAGATTGCTCAGCAGGAGCACCACGGGTCAGAAACAGACAGTCTACGTCTCCTATATTACCGGTTCTGGCGCACCGGGTTCTGGCGAGCTTCATATCGTCCTGGTGGACAATGGTCGCCGTCAGATGCGGGAGTCTGAGGAGTTCCGGGAGGCATTGTATTGTATTAAGTGTGGTGCCTGCCTTAATGTCTGCCCCGTCTTCGGCTCAGTCGCCGGGCAGACCTATGGCTACATCTACCAGGGCGGCATCGGCGCTGTCCTGACCGCCTTTCTCCACGGCCTGGACAAAGCCGCTGAGCCGGCGAGCCTGTGTATGGGCTGCCGGGCTTGTGCTGAGGTCTGCCCCGCTCACATTGATATACCCCGGATGATATTGAGGCTCAGGGAAAAGCTGGTCGCTGAGAAGGGAATGCCTCTGGTAGAACGGATTGCCTATCGGGGCGTCTTGAGCCACCCGGCGAGGCTGGACCGGGCGGTAAGCCTCGGCTCGCACCTCCAGGCGCCCTTCGTAAGCCATGGAGAAATGATAAGACGGCTTCCCCACCCCTTGAGTTCGCTGACCCGGACCATCAGCCTTCCTGCGGCATCGCGCTCACCGCTGCGCCAGAGGATGAAAAGTCTCTCCTCGCCCCGCCCGGGAGCTCACCCCGCGGTAGCTTTTTACGCCGGCTGTATTGCCCGCTATGCCTATCCCAACATTGGCGAAGCGGTGAT
>CAYHBC010000014.1:0-19945 GCA_964354775.1 uncultured Dehalococcoidales bacterium | reverse complement strand
TCCCCTCTCCCTTGACGGGAGAGGGCTAGGGTGAGGGTGAAATCCCCCTCCCTCTGACTCCCTCCCGCCAGGGGAGGGAGAATCAGCATAGATTGCTTCTCCCGTCAGCCGACGGAACAAAAAGGGGCGCCGCCAGCCGGCTATTCCCCTCTCCCTTGACGGGAGAGGGCTAGGGTGAGGGTGAAATCCCCCTCCCTCTAACTCCCTCCCGCCAGGGGAGGGAGAATCAGCATAGATTGCTTCGCCCGCCAGGGGACGGAGCAAAAAGAGGCGCCGCCGGGGGCGGATTGTCCTTTGGAAACGGAACGATTAGAATAGTTAGCGAGCTTCGCCCGAAAAGATGAACGGCAATGGGAGTCAGACTTCATAAAAAACCGCGGCTTAAAAGTCCCGTCCTCATCGCCTGCTGGCCGGGAATCGCCAATATCGGCATCATCGCCGTTGATACGCTGAGGGAAACGCTGGAGGCAGAGGAGTTCGGGGAGATAGAGCCGTGGGACTTCTTCTATCCCCAGCAGGTATCAATCAAGAATGGCGTCCTGGAAGCCCTGGATTTCCCAAGTAGCAAATTTTATTTCAAGAAGACCGCGGGGGGAGACCTCCTCTTTTTTATCGGAGAGGAACAGCCTGCCACCGGAGGGAAGGCATATGCCGAAGGAGGGAAGGCTTACCAGATAGCCAACCTCGTTCTGGATGTCGCCCAGAAGTTCGGCTGCAAGAGGGTTTACACCTCGGGAGCGGCGGTGGCTCCAGTCCACCACACCATGACCCCCAGGGTCTGGGCGGTGCCCAACGACCGGAACTTAATCGCCGAGGTCAGTAAATACGAGAATACCATCCTGATGAGCGAGGTTGAAGAAAGGGAGGGAGAGGGCAACATCGTTGGTCTGAACGGGCTTCTCCTCGGAGTAGCTAAAAAGAGAGGACTGGAAGCCATTTGCCTCATGGGGGAGATACCGATTTACCTCCAGGGTCTGCCCTTTCTCTACCCCCAGGCCTCAAAATCGGTGGTGGAGGTCTTGAGCCGCACCCTGGGAATTGAGGTCGATACCACCAGGCTGGACGAGTGGTCAAGCCAGGTAGAAGAGGAAATTGAGCACTTTTACCAGCAGGTCCCTCCAGAGATTAAAAAACAACTGGAGAAGCTAAAGCACCGACCCTACGCCAAGCCCAGCGAGCCCAGTCCCATCACCGAGGAAGACAAGGGAAAGATTATGGAGGACATTGATAAACTGTTTAAGAAGCGCGGGGAGGAAGATTGAGCCAGAGGCAGCCGGTTAAAATCCACCGCAGACCAGGACTTCAAGGCTCCTCGCTGGTGGTAGCCTGGGATGAAGATGCCGCTCAACTGGGACAAAAAGTTACCGATTATTTAATTCAAAGTCGGGGAGGCGAGGAATTCGCCGAGATTGAACCCGAGGACTTCTTCTCCCTGGGAGATGTCCGGGTAGAGGGGGATGTAGCCCAGTTTCCCGAGAGCAAGTTCTTCGTCTGCCCTCAAGATGACCTGGTGATTCTTAAAAGCGCCCCACCCCAGTTTGAGTGGTATAAATTCCTGAATTTAATCCTGGATGTCGCCGGGCATTACTGCCAGACAAAGGAGCTCTACACCGTCGGCGGGATGGTCACCCTGACGGCGCACACCACGCCCCGGGCGTTGCTGGCTACCTCCAGCTCGCCGGAGGTAAAGGAAATGCTGAGCCGCTATGACCTAATCCCGGATATGGACTACCAGACTCCGCCGGGTCAAAGACCGACATTAAGCTCCTTTCTCCTCTGGGTGGCTAAAGGAAGAAATATCCCCGGAGTAAGCCTCTGGGTGCCGATACCTCTTTACCTTGTAGCCAATGAAGACCCTCAGGCGCAAAAGAAAGTCCTCCAGTTCTTTGATAAAAGATTTGCCTTAAACCTCGATTTTAAACCTGTTGACCGCAAGGTCCAGGAACAAGATGAGAAATTAGCCCGGGCGCGACTCCGCCTTCCCCAGGTTGATGAGTATATCCACAGGCTGGAGAGCAACCTCAAGCTGTCTGATGAGGAAAACGAAACGCTGACCCGGGAAATCGCCAGGTTCCTGAGGGAAGAAGAGCCAGGAAGGAGGGGGAAGACGAAGTGATGGGTAAAGACTATCAGTTGATTACTGGCTCTTTTCCATATTCCTGGTGGCGATGATATTCGCCCCCGTCCCGGCGACGCCCCTTAGCACCACATCGTAGAGCTTCACCGGTGCCTGGAGCTCAACGCCCGCCAGCTCCTCAATCGCCCTGAGCAGCAGCCTCCGCGGCAGCGGCGCATCGGTGCGGACGGGGAGCATCGCCCACCTTGCCCCCTTCAGGCGCACCGTGGTGGTCAAGATGCGCATCGGCTCCTCAAGCTCCTGGAGAACGAACTCCTCCCCTTTGTCGCATTTGTTTCCCTCCATAGAGACCACCCTGCCGTCCTGGAGCTCCACATTAATCTCACAGCCGACGGGGCAGGTAACGCAGGTAAAGTGCCTCTTTTCCAGGCCCATATTTACCTCTCTACTATGGAGACCCTGATGGGTCCGGCAACGCCTTTTAGCTTATCCCGGGACAGCTTGAGCTTAATCATCTCGTTGGGTCGGGCATAGAGCCTCTTGAGGCGCATTCCGCCGGGGGAAAGCTCTATGGTTACCGGTCTCTCCACCGGCTTTGCCGCCCTGATAAACAGGGTAAGGTCATCGGTGAAGGAGTATCGCTGGGGAAAGAGCAGCCGGACATTTTCCCCGGGGACAATCTCCACCGGGCTTCGCTTGCGGCGCCAATCGCCTGAGGCGAACCGCGCTGCATTCCGGCCCGCAATCATTCCCGTCCCGGCAACATAGTCCACCAGGTCAAACACGGCGGAGACATTGCCGCAGGAGAATATTCCCGGCACCGCTGTCTCCATCGTCTCGGCGGTAAGCGGTCCCCCGGTAAGCGGGGCAAGCTCCACCTTCGCCTGCCGCGACAGCTCATTCTCGGGGATTAGCCCCACTGAGAGGAGCAGGGTATCACAGGGTATAAATTGCTCGCTGTCTCTAACCGGACTCAGAGCTTCATCCACCTTGGCTACCACCACCCCCTCCAGCCGCTCCCTGCCCCGGATTTCGGTAACCGTGTGCGACAGATAAAGGGGAATATTGAAATCGTTGAGGCACTGGACGATGTTTCTCTTCAATCCGCCGGGATAATCCATTATCTCATAGACCCCTTTCACCTGAGCGCCTTCAAGGGTGAGCCGCCGCGCCATAATGAGCCCGATGTCCCCCGAGCCGAGAACGACGACCTCCTTACCGGGGAGATAGCCGTCAAGATTGACAAATCTCTGGGCTACCCCGGCGGTGTATATTCCCGCGGGGCGGGTGCCGGGGACATTGATGCTCCCCCGGGGTCGCTCCCGACACCCCATGGCGAGCACCACGCTCTTTGACTTTATCCGGACCACCCCCTGCTCCGGACTCACCGCAGTAACAACCCGGTCGGGAGAAAGAGCAATAGCCATGGTATTCAAGAGACAGCGCACATCGGTCTTTCCCAGCTCGGCAACAAGTCGTTCGGCATACTCCGGACCGGTGTAGTCCTCCTTGAACTGCTCCAGCCCGAAGCCATTATGAATGCACTGCTTCAAGATGCCGCCGAGTTCCTCCTCCCTCTCCAGCAAGAGGACATTCTTAGCGCCGCTCTTATAAGCCCAGACCGCCGCGGTGAGACCGGCGGGTCCGCTGCCTATCACGGTTACATCGGCTTCTAGCTGCATCTTCTAAGTTACCCGGGGATACCCCGTGACCTCGGCAATCTTGCGGTGCAGCGGGGAAAGCGCAGGATAGACCTTTTTATATACCTCGTTAAACAGCTGGTCATAAATCCCGACATTCCCCTCACGGGGGGTGAAGGTCTCCTTTACCCTCACCATCTCGTCCACGGCTTCAGAGAAGTTGTGGTAAATCCTCAGCGCCACAGTGGCATCAATTGCCGCCCCCAGGGCGGAAAGATTGCTGGTATGCATTCGGCTCACGGGAAGATTGAAAATATCGCTGGTGATTTGCATGATTTCGTTGCTTTTTGAGCCTCCGCCGCCAACTCTCAGCTCCCTTATACTGCTTCCGGAGCGCTCCTCAATTATTTCCTTCAGCCGCCGCAGCTCATAGGCAATGCCCTCAACAATCGCCCGGTAAATATGCATCCGGGTATGCTGCCGGGAAAAACCTATCACCGCGCCCTTGGAAAGAGAGTCATTTTCCATAGGAGACCAGTAAGGATGGAGCATCAAGCCCATAGAGCCCGGGGGGATTCCCTCCATCTGCCTGTCCAGCACTTCCTCCTGCTCCTTGCGGGCGAACTCCTTTTTGAACCAGGAGACCATCCAGTATCCGCTCCCCACGAACCCCTCCAGCGCCCAATGCCCGGGAATCGCCGCTCCCCAGGTGAAGAAATCCATATTGGGGTGGGTAATATACTTGCTGGAGAGCACTTCAACGACCGCAGCGGTGCCATAGCTTATCTCGGCGATGTCGCTGGTCGTCCCTCCGGCGCCCAGAAGCTCGGACTGCTTATCGCCCGCCCCGATGATTACCGGCAGTCCCTCGCGGACGCCAAACTTCTCCGCTCCCTCCGCTGAGACCACTCCGGCAATCTCGGCGGGGGAGACCAGCAAAGGAAGCTTATCCCGCTCAACCCCGAAGACCTGATAGGCTATTTCGTCGGGATGCCACTGAAGGTGCTCCAGGTCTATGGGGAACAGCCCCACTATCATTGAGGAGCAGTCTTTGAACTCGCCGGTCAGGGAATGAAAGATATACGATGAGGTGGTGAGAAACAGGTGCGTTACCCAGTAGCTCTCCGGCTCATTTTCCCTGAGCCAGTTGAACTTAGACCGCCTCTGGTATTCCTTCAGCTTTGGTTCCATCTTGGCGAACTTAAACGCCAGCCCCTTGAAGAGACCGCCAGGGAGCTTGAGCCCCTCCGTTTTACGCTCATCAAGCCAGGTTATTGCCGGGCGAAGAGGGTTGCCCTTTTCATCAACAGGCACAATCGTGCTCCGGTGAGTGGTAATGGCAACCGCGGCAAGCTTGTCCTGGGAAATGCCGGACTTTTTCATCACATCTCCGGTTACCTTCTGGGTGATTTTGAGGTATTCGGCGGCGTCCTGCTCGGCAAAATCGGGCTGAGTGGAGAAATAGGGAGTCACCGGACAGGCTTCGCCGCACACCTCGTTCCCCTTCTCATCGAAAATAAACGCCTTTATATTTTGTGTCCCACCATCAATAACCACGAAATACTTCATTTTTTCACCTTTCCTTTCAGGATAAACGACCTCCCTCCGCTCTTGGTCACCATTTCCCTGTTGATATTCTTCTCCCGGCTGATAATTTCCACCACCCGGGGCAGGCAGAACCCTCCCTGGCACCGCCCCATTCCCGCCCTGGTCCTCCTTTTAACGGCGTCAACGCTTCCTGCGGGAATGCCCCGATGCAGCGCCTGGACAACCTCCCCCTCGGTAACGCTCTCACAGCGGCAGATAATATGCCCCCACCGCGGGTCTGCCCCGATAAGCTCCTCTCTCCCTTTTTCGTCCCCCTCGGAGAAGCGCTCCGCCCTCTTCCTCCGGGGCTCAAAGCGGGCGTTTTCCGGGGGATGCCGCAGTTCCGTCACTATCTCGCCCACCCTCTCGGCGATGGCAGGTGCGGAGGCAAATCCCGGCGATTGAATGCCGGCGACATGAACCAGCCCGACGACCTTCCGGGAAGGCTCAATGATGAAGTCCTCCTTGTAGGTCGCCGCCCGGCACCCCGCAAACTGGGTGATAATCCGGCTTTTATCGGGCTTTTCATAGCCGGGCTTCAGCCGCTGGAGCATCGGGGCAAATTTGCTGAACAGCACCTCAAGCCCCACAGCGGTGGTGGAGACATCCTCTCTATCAGATACCTCCTCCGCCGTCGGTCCGAGCTGGAGATTGCCGTCAAGCGCAGGGATGATGCCCCCTCCCTTGGAATATTCGTCCCTTTCCCCCGCCATGCTGAACGAGCCCAGAACCGTTCTCACCGGCTGGTAGGACTTATCAAAGATAACCGTTTCCCCCTTCCGGGGATGGATGGTAAAGAACCTGTCCCCGGCAAACTCCGCAATCTTATCAGCATACAAGCCGGCGGCGTTGATTAAAATATGCGTCTTGAGCCTTCCCCTGGTGGTATTCACCGCCCGGACCTGCCCATCCTCGGTCTGGACTCCGATAACGCTCGTCTCCAGGAAAAAGGCTACTCCGTTCGCCAGGGCGTTCTCAGCATAGGCGAGGACAAGCTCAAAGGGCGAGATGATGCCGGTGTTCCCCACCAGCACGCCTTTCCTGACATTCGGGGCAAGCCCCGGCTCAACTTCATCCAGTCCCTCCCGGTCCAGCTCCCTGGGGGGCGGGTCTTTGTGCCTCTGAGCAAGCTCTAAAAGGACGGGAATCAGCAGCTCCTGCTCCGGGCTCTCGGCAACGACGAGTGTCCCTATCCGCTTGAAATCGACATCAAGCTGGCGGGCGACCTCGCCATACATCGCATTCCCCTTGTAGTTCATCTCCCATTTCAGCGTGCCGTATTGAGTAAGGAAAGCAGGGTGGACCATGGCGTTGTTATGCGCCGTCTGGTCTATTCCCAGGTCATCGTGCCTTTCAATCACGGCGATGCTCAGGTTGAACCGCGAAAGCTCCCTGGCGACCGCCAGCCCGATTATCCCGCCGCCGACAATCACGACATCATACTCCTTTCCGCCAAGCTCATCGGACACCTTTGGCGGCGGGACAAAAGGCTCTTTCCCGGGGTAATCAATCTCGTTCACCACCCCCCGGACGCGGTCAAACTCCGCCGCGGCATATCCGGCGAGGACAACATCGCGGTAAGAAGAGAACCTCCCGGCTAGCTTCGCCACTCCGTCCTCAACCACGACCGTCGCCTTTTCGCCGGTCTTTTGCTCTATCTCGCCCTCTATCTCTCGCGCCAGTCCCGGCTCATCCATCGCTAATCCTCTCCGCCACAAGCTCGGCTAAATCCTTCATCCCCACAGCGGCTAAAGCCGCTTTGCAGGTAGGACAGGCGGAAAGATAGACCTCGGCTCCGGTCTCCTTCAGCTCACCTGCCCTCATCGCATTTACACTGCCGCTGAGCTTGCCGTCTCCGATTTTCCCCCCCGGCAGCCCCCCGCAGCAATGGGCATACTTTCCCCAATAAACAGGCTCCTTTATCTCCAGCCCCAGCGCCTCAATCACCTCACGGGGAGCGCTGGTAATCCCCATATCGTTCACCAGCAGGCAGGGGTCATGGAAAGTCGCCGTAGCTTTCAGCCGGTTCACCTTTATTTTCCCCTGTTTAAGGAGAGCGGCGATGAAGCCGGTCAGGTGAATAAGCTCAACATCAAGGCGGACACCCACCCGGGGATAGAGCTCGGTCATCATCTTTATACAGGCGGGACAGCTCGTGATTACCTTCTTAAGCCTTCTCTGCTCAATCTCCCCCTTCATCTTCTCCGCTGCCCTGGTGAACCCTTCGGCATCGCCGGCATAATAAAGAGGCGCACCGCAGCAGATGTCGGCGCCGCCGAACTCCTGGCACTCCCCGCTCTCAGCAAGGACCTTCTCCACCGCCCCCAGAATCGCGGCGTCGCGGTAGGTAGAGCAGGAAACGAGATAGCCCGACTCCCCCTCTCCCTTTTGAATAAGCTGCCGCTCGCCATCGGGATTGCCAAACCGGGCAAAATTTTCCACCCGCTTCCTTGTCTCCCGGGGAAGCAGAGCCTTCTTGAAAGCCTCGCTCCGCCCCTTATGAATGAAGTCCCTCAGGTCAAAATTATCGTAGATGCAGTTCACCCGGCACGCCCCGCACATAGCATCCCCGAACATCACCTTAAAGAAGCCCGGCTCATCCTGGATAAGCCCCTTTTCCCGGTAGAGGATAAGGCGGGCTATTTTTTGCGGGGTGAGCGTTTCGCTCCCCGTGGCGAGATATACCGGACAGCCGTGCTTGCACATATTGGCGCACAGGGCGCAGCTGGTGATTTGCTCCATTTCACTCTTATTCAGCATCATCAATGAGCTTCCCCCGGTTCAAAATGCCGTTCTTGTCCAGGGCGACCTTGATTTTCCGCAAGAGCTCCACGCCCTGGGTGCCGAGCTCCCGGCGCATAAACTCCTTCCTCCAGAACCCGATGCCGTGGTGATGGCTGATGGAGCCATTATTTCTTAAAGTAGCTTCCATAGCGGCAGTCCAGCTATCCTTATAGTAGCGGAGCGAGTCCTGAGAAGCGCCGGCGAAGGTGATGTAAAGGCAGGCTCCCTCGCGGTAGAAATGCGAGAAATGCCCCGAGACCATTATTGTGCCGTCCACCGCCTTCATTGAGGAGACCATATCCCGGTAGAGGTTCACCGAGTCGGCAAACAGCGAGACGACCTCAATCGTGTCCACGACCACTCCCTGCTGCATCGCCACCGGACCCAGACCGATATCAAACCGTTTTTCCAGCCATTTATCGGCGGGGCTTTCTCCCCGCGGCTGTCCGCCGTTTTCCCGGGCAATCCGGCTGACCACGGCGCCCTCAAGCTCCATGAAGTCCGGCTCGCCCTCGGAAATAAAGATAATGGTTACCTCTTTCATCCCGAAATACCGCTCGCTCTCGGTCTCATCAAAAATCCTGACCACGGCGGGGCGGGCATCGCCTCTCAAGATTTTCCGCACCGCCTCCAGGGCTTCGGCAACAGAGGGGAAAGCGAAGGACTGTTTCACCACTTTCCGGGGCAGGGAATGCACCGAGACCACCGCCCTGGTAACGATGCCCAGAGCGCCTTCACCGCCCAGGAAGAGGTCTTTTAACGAAGGGCCGGTCGAGCGCCTGGGGACCGGCTTTATGTCAACAAGGTTTCCGTCGGGAAGCACCACCTCCATTCCCAGCACCATATCCTCTATTTTGCCGTATTTGGTGGAGAACTGCCCCACCGCCCGGGTGGAAATCCATCCCCCGAGAGTGGAGCAGTAAAAGGACTGGGGAATGCTCCCCGTGGAATAGCCCCGGTGGTTCAGCTCCCGCTCGAGGTTCGCCCCGATAATTCCAGCCTCAAACTCAGCAACGCAGGATATTTCATCCAGGGAGATAAACTTATTCAGCCTCTGAAGATTCAGGACGGCATCGTCTCCGCCGGGAATAGCCCCGCCGAGCACACCCGAGCCGCCGCCAAAGGGCGTAATGCCCACCCGGTGCTTATTGGCGCATCTCAACACGTCCTGTATCTCCCGTGAGTTCCCCGGCGAGATAACCACCGCGGGAAGCGAGGGCAGCTTGCCATACTGAGAAAGGAATATCCCGTACATCCAGTAATCCAGGCTGTAGGAAATGAGGTCGCCTTCCTCCTGCGATACATTTTCCCCGCCGACGATGTCCTTTACTTCCCGGATAAACCCCGGGGGCACCTTCCCCCTTTTTGACCGAAAAGTCTCTATCGCCATCGCTATTCCACTTTCCCCGGACAGGTTATATTGTAGTATACCTTATCACGGCTGTATAGTGATTTATAGCTTTCACCGCTATTGTTACACCGAAGCAATAAATGCTAATATCTAGGAAAGGTGAAAGTAAAGATACTTTGCTCCGCGCTGGTGCTGGCGCTGTCCCTGGGGATAGCCGCAGCGCCTCAAGGCGAGGCTCTCGCCCAGCCAGTGCAGTACTGGGCGCAAACCTATGGTGGCGACGGCGTCGATTCTGCCTCTTCCGCCCGGCAGACCTCCGATGGGGGATATATCGTTGCCGGGAGCACCAGCTCCTTCGGAGCCGGGAGCGATGATTCCGGGGTATCCAAGCTCACTCCGGCTGGCGATGTAGAGTGGCAGAAGACCTATGGCGGTGAGGGCGATGATTATGCCTATTCCATTGAGCAGACCTCCGACGGAGGATACATAATAGCCGGGGAGACGGACTCCTTCGGAGCCGGGGGCAATGACCTCTGGGTATTAAAGCTCAACTCAATTGGCGATATTCAATGGCAGAAGGCTTACGGCGGTGGTCTTAACGACTGTGCCTATTCCGTCCAGCAGACCTCCGATGGAGGATACATCTTAGCCGGCAAGACAAGCTCTTCAGGAGCGGGGGGCGATGACTTCTGGGTAATAAAGCTTGACCCCAGCGGCAATATCTACTGGCAGAAGACTTATGGCGGCGGGCTTAACGACTGTGCCTACTCCATCCAGGAGACCACCGACGGAGGATACATCGTTGCCGGCAAGACCGAGTCGTTCGGAGCGGGGAACAACGACTTCTGGGTATTAAAGCTTTACTCCAACGGCAACACCGAGTGGCAGAAGGCTTATGGCGGCAATGGCGATGACTGCGCCTGCTCCGTCGCGGAGACCGCTGACCGGGGATATATCGTCGCCGGGAAGACCAACTCGTTCGGAGCCGGGGACTACGACATCTGGGTATTGAAGCTTGACCTGGGCGGCGGCTTAGAGTGGCAGAATACTTATGGCGGCGCTAAAGTTGATTATGCCAGCGCCGTCCAGCAGACCTCCAACGGAGGATATATCCTCGCCGGCTATACGGAGTCATTCGAAGCAAAAGGGGGTGACTTCTGGGCATTAAGGCTTACCGCGGGCAGCGATTTAGAGTGGCAGAGGACCTACGGCGGAGGCGGACTTGACTCAGCCTCTTCCATCCAGGAGACCTCCGATGGAGGATACATCGCCGCAGGAAGGACAGCTTCGTTCGGGGCGGCAGGGAGCAACTTCTGGGTATTAAAGCTTGACCCCAGAGGCTTGATTGGCAGTGAATGTCCCCTCATCGGAAGCTCCGCTGCCGTGAGCGCCGCGACTGGCGTAGCCAGCGTAGATACAGAAATAGCCGGCAACGCTACTGCGGTTACCCCTGGCGTTACCACCGCTACACCCTCAAATTCCTCGGTCACCATTGCCCCTCAATGCTCCGCAATATCTAACTATTACTGGGTCAGGAGCTACGCCGGGGGCAAGCGGGACATTGCCTCTTCCGTCCAGCAGACCTCCGACGGGGGATACATCGTGGCGGGGAAGACGAACTCCTTTGGAGCAGGGGGCGATGACCTCTGGCTCTTAAAGCTTGACCCGATTGGCGATATAGAGTGGCAGAAGACCTATGGCGGCGGTGCCGACGACAGCGCCAACTCCATCCAGCAGACCTCCGATGGAGGATACATCGTGGCAGGGTGGACCGCCTCATTTGGAGCGGGAAGGGGCGATTTCTGGCTCTTGAAGCTTGACCCCGATGGCAATGTCCAGTGGCAGAAGGCTTATGGCGGCGGCGCCGCCGACTGCGCCTATTCCGTCCAGGAAACCTCCGACGAAGGGTATATTGTCGCTGGTGTAGGCTCATTCGGGACGGGAGGCGATGCCTTCTGGGTATTAAAGCTTGACCTCACCGGCGAAGTCCAGTGGCAAAAGGCTTATGGCGGCAACGGTCAGGAGTCTGCCTGCTTTATCCAGGAGACCACCGAGGAAGGATATATCCTCGCCGGGACGACAGAGTCGTTCGGAGCCGGACTGAGGAATTGTGACTTCTGGGTACTAAAGCTCGCTCCCACCGGCAGCATCCAGTGGCAGAAGGTCTACGGCGGCAGCGGCGATGACCGCCTCTACTCCGTCGAGGAGACCGCCGGGGGCGGATACATAATAGCCGGGACGACAGACTCGTTCGGGACAGGAATAAATGATTATGACTTCTGGGTATTAAAGCTCGGAGCGGAGGGCGATGTCCGGTGGCAGAAGACCTATGGCGGTGGTGGTAACGATTATGCCTATTCCGTCCGGCAGACCTTCGACGGAGGATACATCATAGCCGGGGAGACAGGGTCATTTGGAGGCGGGAATAGCGACCTCTGGCTGTTAAAGCTTGAGCCGGGCGGCGACTTAGAGTGGCAGAAGACCTACGGCGGCAGCGGCGCCGAAGACGCCAATTCCATCCAGCAGACCCCTGACGGAGGATATATCATAGCTGGAGTAGCCGACAGCGGCTTCGGGGTATTAAGGCTTCTCCCCAGCGGACTGCCCGGCGGCGAATGCCCTCTTATCAAGGACTCCGCGGCAGCTATAACCGCTACGAGCGCCACAGCCTCAAGCACAGCGATAGTCAGTTCCAACACCATCGCCAGGACAATAGATACGGCTATAGCTGCTTCAAATACCAGCGCCGCTACTTACCAGCAATGCCGGGTAACCCTGCCTTACCTGCGTATCTCACCGCGCCAGGTAAGCCCGAACCAGCCGGTGAGCATCTCCATTTATATCGAGAACCAGGCTGATACCCCTGACAGCCACATTGTTCAGCTTTACATAAATGATAATCTTGAGAGCAGCCAGACGGTAGACATTCCCCCTTATTCCATTAAGAATGTAGTCTTTACGGTGGCTAAGGAAACTCCCGGGACTTATACCGTATCCCTGGAGGGTCAGAGCGAACAATTCGCCGTGGTTGGCGCTCCCACCCCCGGCGGCGGACTGGGCACCGGCGGCATCGTCGCCATCATAGTCGCTGCCGTAGCGCTTATCGTAGCGATAGCGATTATCTCCAGAAAGCCCCGCTGGGAGTAGCTATTACCAGCTGGAAGCAATCTCGTAGTTGCCCAATTTATTGGGCAATTGGGCCCGTCAGTTGACGGGCAACTACAAAATTCTAAGGAAGGGGGAGCGTATTCCGAGGGTAAATCCCTTTCCAGGGGAAGGAGGTAGAGAATGTCTCAGCTTAAGACCTCAAAAGCTGCTTTGCCCCGGGTATTTAAAAAAGTCCTCCAGCAAGCCCACGAAACAGTGGCTGAAATCAGCAATCTTTACTGGCAGGCTGAAGGGCTGGCAGCCATCGCCGCCTCTTTAGCTGAGTCTGAGGAATTTGAGCTCGCTCGCAAGACAGCCCCGGAAATCAGCGACCCTTACTGGCGAGCCAGGGCACTGGCAGCCATCGCTGCCTCCAGCCATAAGCCCGGGGACTTTAAGCAGGCTCGCCAGACAGCCTCGGAAATCAGCGACCCTTACTGGCGAGCCAGGGCACTGGCAGCCATCGCCGCTTCCAGCCATAAGCCCGGGGACTTTACCCCGGCTCGCCAGGCAGCCGCGGAAATCAGCGACCCTTACTGGCGAGCCAGAGCACTGGCAGCCATCGCTGCCTCCAGCCATAAGGCTGAGGACTTCACCCGGGCTCGCCAAACAGCCGCCAGAATAAGCGGGCGTTATCAGCAAGACGGAGCCCGGGAAGCTATTGTCAGCTCTCTAGCCGGGGCGGGGGACTTCAAGCAGGCTCGCAAAATAGCCGCCAGAATAAGCGACCCTTACTGGCGAGCCAGGGCACTGGCAGCCATCGCCGGCTCCCTGGCGAGGACCGGGGAGCTTGCCCGGGCTCGCAAAACGCTGGCGGAGATAAGCGACCCCTACTGGCAAGCCCGGACACTGGCAGCTATTGCCTCTTCCAGCCGCAAGGCTAAAGACTTTGAACAGGCTCGCAAAATAGCCGCGGGAATAGAGCACCCCTACTGGCAAACTGAGGTGCTGGCAGCTATTGCCGGCTTCAGCCACAAGGCGAAAGACTTTGAACAGGCTCGCAAATCAGCAGTGGCAATCCCCAACCCTTACTTCCGGGCTAAAGCCCTGACCGCCATCGCCGGCTCTTTAGCTGAGGCGAAAGACTTCAAGCAGGCTCGCGAGGTGGTCGCCGAAATCAGCGGCACCTACTTGCAGGACGAAGCCCTGGTGCTCCTGGCTCATTCCCTGACCCAGATTGACGAGCTGGAGCAGGCTCGCAAAACAGCAGAAAAAATCAGCGGTGCTTACTGGCGGGCTGAAGCCCTGGCGACCATTGCCTGCTCCAGCCACGAGGTCGAGGACTTCGAGCAAGCCTGCAAAACGGCAAATGAAATCGGCAATCCTTTCTGGCGAGACGAAACCCTGCTTGACATCGCCAAAACCTTAGCCAGGACTAAAAATTTTGAGCCCGCCCGCAAGCTAGCGGCAGAAATGAGCAATCCCTACTGCGGCGCTAAGGCTCTGGCGGCTATCGGCAGCTCCAGCAATGAAGCTGAGGACTTCGAGCAAGCCCGCAAACTAGCCGCCAGAATCACCAATCCTTATTTCCGGGCTGAAGCTCTGGCTGATATCGGCGGCGGCAGCCGCAAAGCTGAAGACTTCGCCCAGGCTCACAAAACAGCCTCAGAAATAAGCAACCCCTACTGGCGAGCCAAAGCCCTGGCAGCCATCGCTAACTCTTTAGCCCGGCTGATAAGCTAAACTCGCACTCCAGATTGAAACCAGAGTCAAAGTAAGCTACACTGTCCCGGCTGGTGCCGGGGTAAAATGCATGAATTCTGGGTGACGGAAAATATCCTTGACATCGCTTTAAAGGAAGCTGAAAAAGCTCAAGCCAGGAAGATAACTAAAATCAACCTCGTCGTGGGCGAGCTGAGCGGCTTTGTGCCTGACTGCATTGAATTTTATTTTGATACCATGAGCAAAAACACCATCGCCGAGAAAGCCTCTCTTAAGTTTGAGCTAACCCCGGCACAGCTTCGCTGCCGGGACTGCTCCAGCGTTTTCGAGCCCAAAGAGAGCGGATGGCAGTGCCCTGAGTGCCACAGCCAGAGCGTGGAGATAACAGGAGGGCAAAATTTATACCTCGCCAGTATGGAGGTGGACTGAAAAATTTGCTTTTTTGGTGATACCCCTTTTTTTTTATCCCAATGTTATGTATAATATATCGGTTTTGTGCTCGGTAGGGAGAGCTGAGTGATAAATATAGATATTTTGGTCAGACTGGCGATTCTGTTTCCTGTCGCTACCGGCTTTCTCTGTCTGGGAACTAAAAACCACGCTGCGAGAGCCGGTATTGTCATTCCCACCGCGGTAGTCCTTATAGCCACCTCCCTTCTTCTCCTGGGAAAAGCTCCTCTCCCCGTACAGTATTCCCCCGCGCCTGTCTGGGACTGGCTTGTCCTGGTATTTAACTATGTGATACTGGGCTATTTTCTCTTTGTGGGCATCAGGGACCTTACCCGGAGGGGGGCATCCCGGCACAACATCCTCGCCATAGCCCTGACGCTGGCTGCGGGCATTCCCCTGGCAATTTTTGAGTTCTCCCTGGCGTCGCACACACCACTGGAAGTGATGCCCGCCCTCTATATTGACCATCTCTCCATAATCATGTGCCTTGTCATCTCCATCGTAGGCTCGCTCATCGCCGTTTACAGCATAAGGTATATGAAGGACCATGAAGAGCACCGCATTCACCTGGGGGAGCTCAAGGAGACCAACCAGCCGAGGTTCTTCTTCTTTATGCTTATCTTCCTTGGAGCTATGAACGGGCTGGTCTTCGCCAACAACCTCCTCTGGCTGGCATTTTTCTGGGAAGTGACCACGCTGGCGTGCTACGCCTTGATTCGCCATGACGAAGTCCCGCTGCATATAGACAACGCCTTCCGCGCCTTATGGATGTGCCTGATTGGCAGCGTCGGCTTCGGTCTGGCTCTCATATTTCTCTGGAATGGGTCACCTGACTCGATTTCGTTGACGGCTATCCTTGAGGGTGGTCCGGCAGCAGGCGTCCTCCTCTTACCCGTTGCGCTGCTCTGTCTGGCGGGCTTTACCAAGTCGGCGCAAATCCCTGTCCAGAGCTGGCTATTGGGAGCCATGGTCGCCCCGACACCGGTTTCCGCCCTGCTCCATTCCAGCACCATGGTCAACGCCGGGGTCTACCTCGTGCTGCGGATTGCCCCGGCATTCCAGGGCACCCATCTTTCCACGCTTATCGCCATCTACGGCGGCGCAGTTTTCCTCTTTACCTCCCTGCTGGCAATCAGCCAGAGCGAAGGCAAGAAGGTCCTGGCTTATTCCACCATTGGCAACCTGGGGCTTATCATGCTCTGTGCCGGCTTGAATACCCCTCTGGCTATAGCCTGCGGCATTATGCTCCTTATCTTCCACGCTATATCCAAGGGACTTCTCTTTTTATGCGCCGGCGCTATTGAGCACCATATCTGGAGCCGGAATATTGAGGATATGGAGGGGCTGGCGAGGCAATTTCCCGTCCTGACGGGGATAACCATCATGGGAATGCTCTCCATGCTGGTAGCTCCCTTCGGCGTCCTTATAACCAAGTGGGGAGCTATGGAAGCCGCCAGCACCATCGGGGTATGGTCAACCCTGGTGCTGGTGCTGCTCATGCTTGGCTCAGGAGCCACCACGGTTTTCTGGGCTAAGTGGATAGGTCGCTACCTGTGCCACTCTCCCCTGCCGGGAAGAGCCACGCGGGAGCCGCTCATTCCCCTTTACCACGGCGTCCTGATGCTCTTAATTGCCGGCGCCGTGGCATTCAGCATACTGATTGCCCCGGTATACAACGGCGTCATAGCGCCGGCCTTAGCTGAAGCAGGCTACTCGGTAACCTCAGCCTTTATTACCGGCGTCTGGTTCCTGAAGTCCCCCCTGGGTATTTTCGCCGCCTGGCCAATTTTCATAATAATCGCCCTGGCTCTCCTGATTCCTTCCCTCGCCACCAGGGCGAAGCCCGAGGAAGGTCGTGCCGCCTATATGTGCGGAGAGAATGTGGAAATAGGGACGGATGAGTTTACCGCCGTAGGCGATGAGAGGACGGCGCTTAAAACCGGGGGATTTTACATTGAGCCTGTCCTGGGGGAGGGAAACCTCAACCGCTTTGTCGTGCCCATAGGTATTGTTTTCCTGGTTATTCTATTTGTTGTGGTGGTGATATGAGCACAGGCTGGTTAATCGCTAGTGTCGTAATTGCCGTAGTGGTAGCCCCGCTAATCGGGGGGCTACTCCGGGGCATCGACCGCAAGCTCACCGCCCATATGCAGGGAAGGATTGGACCGCCGATAATACAGCCCTTCTACGATGTCATCAAGCTCCTGGGCAAGAAGCCGATGGTTGCCGGCGGCGCCCAGCTTGTCTTCGCCTACGCCTTCCTGGCCCTAATCATCACCGCGGTGATATTTTTCGCCCTGAGGCAGGACCTGCTGGTGGTGCTCTTCATCCTCTTTTTCGGCAGCCTCTGCCTTCCCATCGGAGCTTTGAGCGTAAAGTCGCCTTACAGCCAGCTCGGAGGGCACCGGGAGCTGTTACAGTTTCTGGCTTATGAGCCGATTCTGCTCCTGGCGACGATACCCATAGCCCTGAAAGCCGGGGGCTTCCCTGTTGCCAACATATTTGCCTATGGACAGCCGCTCCTTCCCCGCCTGTGGATAACCTTTATCGCCCTGCTCATCGCCCTGGCTATAGTGATGAGAAAGTCTCCTTTTGACATCTCCGGCTCGGAGCACGCCCACCAGGAGCTGGTGAGAGGGGTGGTTACCGAATACTCCGGTCCTTATCTCGCCCTCATCGAGATAGGGCACTGGTACGAGATGGTCTTACTGCTGTCCATACTGGGGCTTTTCTGGGTGGTCGGCAGCCTGTGGTGGCTCTCCATCATAATAGCCCTGGGGAGCTGGTTTATCATGCTGATTGTAGATAATATCAACTCCCGTCTCACCTGGTCCTGGATGCTGAAATTCGCCTGGGGCGCCGGCATAACCCTGGTAGCCTTGAATATACTATTTATCAACTTAGGATGGATGTGAAATGACCCAAAATTTGAACAACCTATCCCCGAAAAAGAGAGGGGGAGAAACCCCCTCTCTAAAAGACTCTTCCCCCTCTCCTTTGAAGGAGAGGGGGACTAAGGGGGTGAGGTAGAAAATGGGAATTTTAAGTACATCACGGATGAAATCACCCTGGCTGCTGCATTTTGACTGCGGTAGCTGCAACGGCTGCGACATAGAGATACTCGCCGCCCTCACTCCCCTTTACGACATCGAGAGGTTCGGCATCGTAAATATGGGCAATCCCAAGCACGCCGATGTGCTTCTGGTCACCGGTCCGGCGAACCACCGCAACTACCGGGTGCTGCGTAACCTTTACGAGCAGATGCCCGACCCCAAGGGAGTAATAGTGGTGGGGACCTGCGGCTGCACCGGCGGCGTATTTCACAACTGCCCCAACATCCTCGGAGGCATAGATAAAGTCATACCCGTAGATGTTTATGTCCCCGGCTGCGCCGCCCGCCCCGAAGCCATCATTGATGCCGTGGTATTAGCCCTGGGAAAGCTCAAAGCATATGGAAAATGAAGTTTTAGTAGACAAGGCTGACCTTATTCCCACAGTGGAGAAGCTGCTGGCGGAAAAAGCCCGGCTGGGCACCGCCACCTGCCTTGACCTGGGAGATAAGTTTGAAGTTATTTACCATTTTGAGCCTCAGGAAAGCGCCACACCGCTAAAACACATCAGGGTAAAAATAGCCAAGGAAGATACGCTGCCCAGCATATCCGGTATATATCTCGCCGCCGCCCTGATTGAAAATGAAATCCAGGAGCTCTTTAACGTTAAGATAAGCGGCATCGCCCTTGATTTCCAGAAGAGGTTCCTCCGCTCCAAGGAAAGCCCTGAAGCCATCCTCCTCAAGCCAAAGGAGCCGAAGGAATGATGCGGAGATGAAATGGCAAGAACAGTAATTCCTTTTGGACCCCAGCACCCCGTGCTTCCTGAGCCGGTCCACCTTAAACTGGAGATGGAGGACGAAAAGGTGGTGGGGGTAACCCCCATAGTTGGCTATGTCCACCGCGGTATTGAAAAAGCTGGTGAGCTCAACAACTTCCGCCAGAATGTGTTCATCTGCGAGAGAATATGCGGCATTTGCAGCTTTATCCACGCGCTGACTTACTGCCAGGGGATTGAAGCTATAGCAGATGTGGAGGTGCCGCCGCGAGCCAGGTTCCTCCGTGTTTTCTGGAGCGAGCTTTCCCGGACACACAGCCACCTCCTCTGGCTGGGACTTCTCGCCGACTGCATGGGCTTTGAAAGCCTGTTCATGCAGTTCTGGCGAGCCAGAGAGATGATACTGGATATATCCGAGATGACTGCCGGACACCGGATAATCCAGTCCACCTGCACTGTCGGCGGAATGAGAAGGGACATAGATAAAGAGATGGTCAAAGAGGTAGACCGAAGACTTGTTGCCTTCAAGAAGGTGCTGGACACTATTGCGCCGGTATTACTTCATGACCCCACCATAAAACGCCGCGCTGTGGGCAAGGGAATGCTGTCCAAGGAGCAGGCCGAGCTCCTGGGAGCGGTTGGACCTACCTCCCGGGGGAGTGGTCTCGCCATAGATATAAGACAAACGGGCTATGCCGCTTACAAGGAGGTAGGCTTTGAGCCAGTGGTGGAAACCGCCGGCGATAGCTATGCCCGGACTCTGGTCCGGGCGAGAGAAGTCTACCAGTGTATTGAGCTTATGCGCAAAGCCCTGTCGATGATGCCCGAGGGTGAGATACTGGTCAAGGCTATTGGCTATCCCCATCGCGAAATCGTCTCCAGGGCAGAACAGCCCCGGGGGGAGGTTATTTACTACTTAAAGGGCAACGGGACAAACAAGCTGGAGAGACTGAAAATAAGAACACCGACATTCGCCAACATACCCACTCTGCTGGTTATGCTGCCCGGCTGCGAGATGGCTGACGTGCCGGTGATTACCCTGTCCATAGACCCCTGTATCTCCTGCACTGAGAGGTGATGGAAATGCCGTGGATGCTTCCCATAATCTGTAAGAACCTCTTTTCCCGGCCGGCGACCCGACGCTATCCCTTTAAAGATATAAGGGAGCCCTTCCCGGGATACCGGGGCAAGATTCACTTTGATACCACCAAGTGCAATGCCTGCGGCGCCTGCGCCCGGCTATGCCCTGCCCGAGCCATAGAGGTTAACAAAGAGAATAAACAGGTAAAGTATTACCCTTTTCGGTGCATTTACTGTGGAACATGCTTGGCCTGCCCCCGGGAGGCTATAACCCAGGACGCCCACTACACCCCTCCCAGCACCGAGAAGGTTGAAGAGCTTTACAAGGCAGAGGCGTAA
>CAYHBC010000013.1:0-20284 GCA_964354775.1 uncultured Dehalococcoidales bacterium | reverse complement strand
AAGCACGGGCTTTTTTATCCCGGAGGGGTATAGTATTATGGCAAGGCTGGTAGGATAGAAATATGGCGCTTGTAGTTCAGAAATACGGGGGGAGCTCGGTTGCCGACGGGGGGAGGATTAAGAAGGTGGCGGGGCGGGTGGCTAAAGCCCGCGATGAAGGCAACCGGGTGGTAGTGGTCGTCTCGGCGATGGGGGATACCACCGACGAGCTGATGGAGCTGGCGCACCAGGTCAGCGAGCAGCCCAGCTTCCGGGAGCTTGACCTTTTGCTTTCCACCGGCGAGCTGGTTTCCAGCACCCTCCTGGCGATGGCGCTGGAGAGCCTGGGCTATAAGGCGGTCAGCCTCAGCGGCGCCCAGGCGGGCATTCAGACCGATAATAGCTACAGCAAGGCGCGGATTCTCCGCGTTGACCCCAAGCGCATCATCGCCGAGCTGGACAAGGGGAATATCGTGATTGTGGCGGGGTTCCAGGGGGTTACCGAGGATATGGACGTCGCCACGCTGGGTCGGGGCGGCTCGGATACCACCGCCGTTGCTCTGGCTGCCAGCCTGGGAGCCAGTGAATGTTACATTTATACCGATGTTGAGGGGGTTTACACCGCCGACCCCCGCCTTGTGCCCCAGGCGAGGAAGCTGGACAAAATCAGCTACGAGGAAATGCTGGAGCTGGCGAGCTACGGCGCCAAGGTGATGCATCCCCGGGCGGTGGAGCTGGGTGAGCTATACCAGATACCCATAGTGGTGGCTTCCAGCTTCGTTGACCGCCCCGGCACCGTTATCTGCAAGGAGGCTTCCATGGAAGTAAGAGAGGTAAGAAACAAAGTAAGCGGCATCGCCCATGATACCAATGTCGCCAAGGTTACGGTCATCGGCGTTCCCGACCGCCCCGGCATCGCTTCAGCCATATTCGAGCCGCTGGCTGATGCCGATATCAGCGTGGATACCATCGTTCAGAACGCCAGCATTGAGAACATTGCCGACCTTACCTTTACGGTGGCGCGGGACGACTTATCCCGGGCGATGGCTATTGTGGAGCCGGTAGCCAGGGAGATAAAGGCAAGAAAATGCGTTGCCGACGCCAAGCTAGCCAAGGTGAGCATTGTGGGGACGGGGATGCTGGATGTGCCGGGCTATGCCGCCAAGATGTTCCGCACCCTTTATGACCAGGACATCAATATCCAGCTAATCACCACCTCGGAAATCAGGATAACCTGTATCATCGCCGAGGAGCGGGTCAAGGACGCCGTCCAGGCATTGCACCGCGCCTTTGAGCTGGAGAGGGAATAGTCCTCCCTGTCATTGCGAGCGCCCTTTGCTTTCTGCCATTTTGTAGTTGCCCGTCGGCTGAGGGGCTGCCCAATAAATTGGGCCACTACCTTTTAATTGTCATTGCGAGCGCCCTTTCTCTTCCTGTCATTGCGAGCCGAAGGCGTGGCAATCTCCTCCGCCATCCGACGGGTTGACTTTTTAGTCTGCCAAAATTATAATAATTAATCTTTATTTCTTAGTAAGATTTTCCGGGAGGTGAACTATGATTAAAGTCTGGAATTCTTTTTCAATTCTAATCGTCCTGGCGATGCTGCTGCTTCTTGCTCCAGCAGTGGTGTTGCTGGGACCGCTGCAGAATGTCGCCCTGGCTCAGGTCAACTATACCCTGACCATGGCGGTAAATGGCAACGGGACAACTGACCCATCGGTGGGACCCCATTCTTATCCCTCAGGCACGAATGTTACCCTGACCGCCTACCCCGCCGCCGGCTGGGGCTTTGTCCGGTGGAGCCTGTCCAATGTGACCCCCGCGGTATTGCAGCATACCTATAACTATGTGAAAGTTACCTCGCCGAGCGACGGTCCCCACTGGGCGTGGTATACTGACGTGGATGCCATGGGCTGGACTCCCGGTCAGGCAGTCGGCGGGGACCTGAACGTCCAGACCGAGGCGACCACGGCGCAGTATGAGGCGATAAACTCCAGCAATGATGTGCGCTGGACCACTCCCAATCCTGGGGCTAGTGACGAGGTGTTCCTGTTCTGTAACATGAGCATCGTTGAACCCCCCGCCACTATAACCAGCATCAACTTCACCTTTGAGGGATATTCGTCCACAACCGGTAACCACCAGATATACGTCTATAACCAGACCCTGGACGGCGACTGGGATGCCGGGCACACACTGGGCGCCGCGGAGAGTATTACTACCGGCGCGGACGAGACCTTTACCCGCACGCTGAGCGGGGTGAACTTCAGTAACTACATAAATGCCAGCGGACTGCTCATCTGGGGCGTATTGGGTCCAGCCGGCACTATAACCGCTGGATATCCAATGAGCATTGACTATGTGCAAGTGGTGGTTTCCTACAATGGGACTGTCGGCTCCTCCTGGACCACCACCGCCAACCCCACCTACGCCATTATGAACCTCAATACCACGGCAACGGCGAACTTTGAGAGCGTTGTTCTGACCATGGCGGTAAACGGCAATGGCACCACCACTCCGGCGGTAGGAGCCCATCCCTATGGTCCGGGGACGAATGTGTCCATAAACGCCACCGCCGACCCGGGGTGGCAGTTTGTTAACTGGACGGCACCCTGCTGGCAATACCGCAAGGCGATAACCATCAACCACAGCAAGGTTGCTGCCAACCTGACCAATTTCCCGGTAGTGATTAGCCTCACTGATACTGACTTACGGGACAAGGCTCAAAGTGACGGCGACGATATCCGCTTTACCTCCTCGGACGGGGCTACCCCGTTAGCCTACGAGATAGAGAGATACAATAGCTCCACCGGGGAGCTTGTCGCCCATGTCGGAGTCCCTTCCCTTTCAGCAAGCTCTGATACCGTTATTTATATGTATTACGGTAATGCTGCTGCCCCTAACCGGCAGAATGCCACCGGCGTCTGGGATGCGAACTATGTGATGGTCCAGCACTTTGAGGAGACCTCGGGGACTCTCTACGATTCTACCTCTAAGGGTAACAACGGGACGCCCTATGGTGGACTAAATCAAAGCGCTGTGGGGCGCATAAACGGCGCTGACAGGTTTGACGGAACCGATGATTTCATAAGAGTTCCCACCTCATCGAGCCTTGACATTACCGGTCCGATAACCGTTACTGCGATAATCAATCTTACCAATGTTACCGCCGACCAGAAGGTTTTGGCGAGGCAAGTGGTGAACGATGGATACAAACTCGGCGCCTATACCAATAGCAAAATGGAGTTTGAAATCCGACACGGTGGCACGGTAACTTTAAACCGGTTTGAGCTGGGCGGAACGAACCTGACCATCGGCACAACTTACTTTATAGGCGGATGGTGGAATGGCACCACTCTCCAGAGCTATGTCAATGGTCAGTTTGAGCGTCCGATATCTCTTACCGAGGGTGCAAGCTCCACCTTTGCCAACGCCTATATCGGCGCGGAGTATAATCTCAATGAAGGGTGGTTCTGGCATGGCATGATAGACGAGCTCCGCGTCTCCGACATCGCCCGGAGCACCGAGTGGCTCAACACCAGCTATAACACCCAGATGTTTCCCTCTACCTTTTACGGCGTGGGGAACGAGACAGGCGGTGTTTACTTTTCAGCGGTTAGTGACCTCAATTCATCTTCAACCAATGTTACCGTGGATTATAATATGACGGTAACGGCGAACTTCAACTACACCGGCGCTGCCCCTTCTATCATAACCGGGACGGTGTATGAGGCGAATATGAGCTTGCTTCCTAGCGCCACTGTTACCCTCAGCGGTCCTGAATCAAAGAACACCACCACCAATGCCAGCGGGTATTACAACTTCACGGTTAACACCAATGGCACTTACACCGTCAATGTCACCAAGAGCGGGTTCTTCTCCCCCGCTCAGAAGCAGGTTAACGTGACCGCTATGAACCAGACCATTACCTGTAACTTCACGGGGCTGGATGCCCCCTACCGCACCGCCCCGGACGGCTACTATTGCATAAAGTGCTCCAACCTGTGGCTCTTCGGGGGTTGGTATCCTGCGGAGTTCGCTCTCGATGCCCAGAGGGTGTCCGACGTCCTCTACGCCTGGACGCATCCCTCGTAAACAAGCGGTCAGTTGAGGGCTAGTTTTTGATACTCCCTCCCCGCCAGGGGAGGGAGTATCAGCAGGGATTGTAGGCTTCCTCGCAATAACATTGGGGCGGGTATTGAGTCACGACCTTAAATGAGGTATCCTTATAATCACCGGTTCGGTGGACTATCGCAAGGCGTAAGTGGAAGCGGGATATTTCAAGTTTATACTTAGCCTGGGGCTGGTGCTGATATTCGCCAGGATATCTGGAGAGCTTTTTGAGCGGTATCTCAAGCAGCCGGCGGTCATCGGGGAGCTGGTAGCCGGCATCATCATCTCGCCTTTTCTTTTAGGAGGGCTCGTCTTCCATGACCCGATAATTCTGAACTTCGCCACGGTGCACAACCCCTTCGGGCTTAAAGGCGATTTTGACATAATGTATGTCATCGCTAATATTGCTGTGGTCATCCTGCTCTTCCAGGCGGGGGTGGAGACCGATATAAAGTCCTTCCTTAAGCAGGCGCCCACCGGCTTCGCCGTGGCTTTTGGCGGCGTTATTCTGCCCTTTATCGGGGGGTATTTCGTTACCCGGGCGCTCTGTCCTGATGTCGGCACTGGCGGCTGGCTCTTTATGGGGGTGGTGCTCACCGCGACCAGCATTGGAGTCACGGCAAGAATCTTGATGGATATGGGCAAGCTGAACACGCGGGAGGGGACTACCATACTGGTAGCTGCTGTGGTTGACGATATAATTTGCTTAATCATCCTGTCCGTGGTTGTTTCTGCCTCTCGCACCGGGGAGGTTGAGGTCCTGGAGGCGGTAAAAATCGGCGCTATCGGCTTTGCAGTGTGGTTTGCCCTGCTCGGGCTTGGCGTCAAGCTCAATAAACTCATCTCCCGGTTCCTGCTGAGTCCTTTTAAGAGCTCAGGCACGGCACCCATCGTTGCCCTTATCGTTGGTTTTCTCGTGGCATACCTGGTTACCCTGGTCGGTTTGCACCCCGTGGTGGGAGCCTATGTGGCGGGACTGATGTTCAGCGCCTGTGGCGAGAAAGAGGAGATAGTGGAGAAGGGAAGAACAATCATGCTTTTTGCGGCGCCTTTCTTCTTTGCCTATCTGGGGATGATGGTTGATTTAAGGCTCTTCGGTGCCCCCGGGGTGGCGGTATTGGCGCTTGTGCTGATAGCAGTAGCCATAATAGGGAAAGTGGTAGGGTGTTATATACCGGCGCGGCTCAGCGGCAAGCTTTCCCACAGCGGGGGGATGATAGTGGGGGTGGGCATGGTCCCCCGGGCTGAGGTGGGGCTTATCGTTGCTGCTGCGGGATATATAAGTGGGGCGATAAGCCTGGGGCTCTACGGAGCGGCGGTGGCGGTCAGTTTGGTTACCACGCTGGTAACTCCTTCTATGCTCAAGCCTTTCTTTAAGAAACAGTCAGCGCCCGGCGGTCCCGACTCCAGCGCTGGTGGGTAATCCAGTTATTTGTCCTTTATTCCCTGGTCGTGGAGATAATCAACGGCGTCTTGAATCGTCTTTATATTCTCGGCATCTTCGTCAGGTATTTCCAGCCTCCTCTGGGGAGTGCTGAATTCGTCCTCTATGGCGGTGATGAGCTCAATTAAGTCCAGGGAGTCAGCCTCCAGGTCATCTACGAAGGAGACGTCGGGGGCTATCTCTCCTTCGTCAACGCCCAGCTGCTCTATGATGATTTTCTTCAGTCGTTCAAAAACGGTCGCCATTGTCCCTCCTTGGTCAGTTATGCCTTGCCATACTTGCTGGCTATTGCTCCCAGCACGCCGTTGATTAGCCTCGGTGAAGCATCGCTGCCAAAACTCTTGGCTAGCTCCACCGCTTCGTTTATCGCCACCTTAACCGGGGTATTATTATTAATTAAAATTTCATAGATGGCAATACGCAGGATATTCCGGTCAATGATAGACATCTGTTCCACGGGAAAAGAGGGAGCAAAGCGACTGACAAAGCTATCAAGTTTGGGCTTGTTTTGTAACACTCCCTGGACGAGTTTCCCGGCAAAGTCAGCTGTCTCGGGGAGGAGTGACTGCTCTGCGGTCAGGCGAGCCAGAGCCTGCTCCGCTTTATGTCGGGTGCAGTCAAGCTCATAAAGCGTCTGAAGGGCGGTGATTCTTGCCTGTCGCCTTAAACTAGTCACGCTCTTTTGGTGGAGGCAAGTTTGCCTCTAGCTGCGAGATTTCCTCAATGCTGGATATGTTCACCGTCTCGAGCTCAGGGTTGATTCGCCTGATGAGTCCGCTGAGCACCTTTCCCGGTCCTATTTCGTAGAAAGTGCTGACTTCCTCGTCCGCCATGTGCTCCACGGAGCTTTGCCATTGAATACAGTGGCAGAGCTGGGTTATCAGCTCTTCTTTTATCTCGTCCACGCCGGTCAATGGTCGGGCGGTCACATTAGCTATCAGGGGAACCGTGGGTTGACGGAATGTGGTGCTGGAGACAATCTCGCTGAACTCGTTGATGACCGGCTGCATCAGGGTGGAATGGAAAGCCCCGCTGACCTTTAGCGGGATTTGCCGGGCGTCCTCCGCCCGGACTAGTTTTTTAGCTTCCTCAAGTTCCTCCAGGGCGCCGCTGATTACGATTTGTCCCGGGCAGTTGATGTTGGCGATGATGCACCCGCTCTTGAGACAGATACGCTCAACGGCGTCTTTGTCAGCTCCCAGTATGGCGAGCATTCCCCCCGGTCTCTGTTGTCCTGCCTGGAACATCAATCTCCCTCTATGCTGGACCAGGCTGACGGCGTCGCCGATGCTGAGGGCATTAGCGGCTACCAGGGCGGTGTATTCCCCCAGGCTGTGTCCGGCGACGAAGGAGGGGGAGGGGAGGTTAGCGTTACATTTTCCCCGGGCTGCCTTGAGGCAGGCAATGCTGGTTACTAAAATCGCCGGCTGGACGTTATCCGTCCGGGTCAACTCATCCTCCGGTCCTTCAAAGCAGAGTCGGGAAAGTGAAAAGCCCAGGGCGTCGTCAGCCTCCTGGAAAATTTCCTTTGCCTGGGGACAGCCGTGATACAGGTCCTGCCCCATGCCGACTTTCTGGGAGCCCTGTCCGGGGAAGATATAAGCTGCCCTAGCTCTCTCGGCCATAATTGTTAGCTAACTTTTCTTTTTCGGTGGCTTGATTTCGATAACCGGTATATCACCATAGTTGCCGCAAACAGGGCAAACATGGTGGGCTAGCTTGGGGCTATGACATTGGGGGCAGACGTCCAGGGCGGGCATCGCCAGCCCGAGGTGGCTTCGCCGCTTGCCCCGGCGTGCCTTAGCATATTTTCTCTTAGGTAGAGGAGGCATATCGCTTCATCTCCTTTATTCCAGCACAATCAGGCCGACACAACGGTTTCATCGGTAAATTTAGCAGGATATATTGTCTTATTATTTCTCCTAAGTCAAGTATGTGGTTGCTGTCAATGGTAAAACCCTCGGCTTCTTCAGGCAAAGGAAGGGGCAGACCGCTGAGCACATCAATAGTGGGGAGAAATTCCTCTTCCAGGCTGAAATTCAGGGAGTAAGGGAAAGGCTTGAGGCACCTGCTGCAGACAAGTTCCACCCGGGCGCTCAACTTGCCCTGGACTAAAATTCCCTGACCGGCGTGGGTGAGGGCGATGCTGCCCTGGATGAAATCCGGGGGCTGTCCCTTGATTACCTCGGTGGCGTCGTAGCTGCGGCTGGAGCCGGTAGGCTCTTTGAGCAGTTGAGCCACATTTACCAGCCCCCTTAGCTGGTTTTCGCTGAACTCGTCCGCTTTCATCCCTTTAGTCCCCTAAGTTGTAGTGTAAATCAGGGGAAAGTATAATGGTTAACTTAAAGAGGTTCAAGTTGGAAGCGAAGAGCTTGAAGGAAAAAATAAAGAGCGAGCTGGAAAAACGGCGCGGTGAACTGGTGGAATTGAGCTTGAAAATCCATGCTAACCCCGAGCTGGGCTTCCAGGAGGTAAAGGCGGCGTCCTGGCTCAGCGGTTACCTGGAAGACAGCGGCTTTCATCTTGAGCGGGGGATTGCCCGGCTGGCTACAGCCTGGCGGGCGACATACGGCAAGGGAAAGCCCGGGATTGCCCTGCTGGCGGAGTATGACGCCCTGCCCGAAATCGGGCACGGCTGCGGACATAATATCATCGCTACTGCGGCGATTGGCGCCGGCGTCGCCAGCAAGGCTGTCGTTGATGCTCTGGGGGGGAGGGTCATAGTTTTAGGCACTCCGGGAGAGGAAAGCCAGGGCGGCAAGATAGATATGGTTAACCATGGCGTTTTTGACGATGTGGATGTGGCGGTGATGGTGCACCCTTCAATGCTGAATATAGCGATGGTGAAGATGCTTGCCTGTATCTCGCTTGAAGTCGAGTTTTTTGGCAAGGCAGCCCATGCCGCAGTCCAGCCTGCTGCGGGCATAAATGCCCTGGAGGCGGTTATTTTAGCGTTCAGCGCCATAAACTCGCTGCGCCAGCATATGAGGGAGGAAGCCCGGGTTCATGGCATAATCACCGACGGCGGCGCCTCGCCCAATGTTGTCCCGGCTCACAGCGCTGCCCGGTTTCTGGTCCGCGCTGCCGATTACGGCTATCTTGAGGAGCTGAAGGGCCGGGTGTTGAATTGTTTTAAGGGGGCAGCCCTGAGCACTGGAGCCAGGCTGGAATACCGCTGGGGGGACAAGGTCTATGCTCCCCTGAAAAATAATGCCGTTCTGGCTAAGCTGTTCAGCGAAAATCTTGAGTCGCTGGGGCGGCACATTGATATTTTTGACCTTCAAGAGCCTATCGGCAGCTCGGATATGGGAAATGTCAGCCAGGTGGTCCCCAGCGTGCACCCGATGATTGCTGTTGCCTCTACCGAGGTATCGCTGCACTCGGCGGAGTTTGCCTCTGCCGCTGCTTCTGAAGCAGGACACAAGGGGCTGCTGGATGCCGCCAAGGCAATGGCGATGACCGTGGCGGATGTTCTGGGGCAGCCAGAGATGCTGGAAAAGATTAGGCAGGCATTTAAGAGTTCTTAAAGCGATGGTTAAAGTAGGCATTCCCCACGCTCTGCTTTATTACCAGTTCTTTCCTGCCTGGAAGGTCTTCTTTGAACGGCTGGGCGTCGAGGTGGTAGTCTCGCCGCCGACCAATAAAACGATATTAAACCTGGGCGTCAGCCGGGGAGTGCAGGATACCTGCCTGCCGGTGAAAGTCTTTTTCGGGCATGCTGTTTCCCTGGTAGGTAAGTGCGACCTGATGTTTGTCCCCGCAGTAACCAGTCTGGGTAAAAAAAGCTATAATTGCTCCAAGCTTATTGGTCTGCCGAACATGGTCCAGGCGCTAATTCCCGAATCTCCGCTCATTATCGGTCCGGAGATAAACTATGAGAAGGGGCGCTACAATCTATACTGGAATATGTATAAGGCGGGGAGCCATTTCACCTCCAATCCGTTCAAGCTAAGGAAGGCGGTAGCCGAGGGGTGGAAAAGCGTCCTGGACTACCACAGCAAGATGTCCGGTGAAGGGATTACTCCCTTTCAGACTATAGAGGGCAAGCCGCTCCCCGAGGTGGAGTCTTCTTCGCTCACTGTTGCCGTGATTGGGCATCCTTACATCATCTACGACGAGTATGTCAGCCATCGGCTCGTTTCCAGGCTGAACAAGATGAAAGTCAGGGTTGTTACCCCGGAGATGATACCCCAGGATGAGCTGGAAGCGGCTACGAAAAGGCTGGTGGGCACTCCTCACTGGTCGTTTGAAGCTGATATAATTGGTTCCGGGGAGTATTATCTTGAGAAGGGAGTTGATGGTATAATCACGGTCGCTGCCTTTGGCTGCGGACCGGATTCAATGATGACGAGCATGGTGCAGCATCGGGCAAGGGAGCTTGAGGTTCCCCTTTTGCCCCTCAGCCTGGATGAGCATAGCAGCGAAGGGGGGCTGCTTACCAGGCTGGAGGCTTTCCTGGATATGGTTGAGCGGAGAGGGAAGGTATGTCTATAGGAATACCCCACTTTGGCAATGTTTATATCCCGGTAAACGCCATGGCGAGGAAGCTGGGTGCTCCTGAGGGCGCGGTAATAATCCCACCGCCGATGACCCAGCGCACACTGGACCTCGGAGTTAAATACTCGCCGCAGGAAGCCTGTTTGCCCTATAAGCTTACCCTGGGCAGCTTGATTGAGACCTGCGAGCTCGGTGCCGATACCCTGATTCAGGCGAGAGGGACGGGGATTTGCCGGCTGGGTTATTATGCCAAGGGGCAGGAACAGATGATTCGTGACCTGGGCTACAATGCGCATTTTCTCCATGTTGATGTCTCTCACCATAAGTTCCTGAGCATTATGCGGCTCATAAGGGATGTAAGCGGTAACGCTCCCTGGCAGGAAATCGTTCCGACATTTTTTTATGCGATTGGCAAGCTGTTCGCCCTGGACAAAATAGAGCGGGTGGTCCAGAAAGTGAGGGCGGTGGAGACTGACAAGGGGACTGCCAGCCGGATCTACCGCGAGGCGGTCAAGGCTATTGACGAGGCCACCACCAGCAAGGAGGTTAAACAGATAACCAAAGATTATATTCATAAATTAGACCGGGTCCCCCGCGATACCGGTGTTGAGCCTCTCAAGGTGGGTGTTGTCGGCGAAATTTATGTCGTCATTGAGCCTTTCGCTAATATGGATATAGAGGTAGAACTGGGCAAGCTGGGGGTAGAGGTGGAGCGGACGATGACCCTTTCCCGGTGGATTAAATACAGCCTGTTTCTCAACCGTTTCGGCGTGGATGAGTGGAAGGAGGTTCATAAGCTGGCTCAGCCTTACATTGACCATGATATCGGCGGCGACGGCTGGGAATCGGTAGGGGAGAAGGTGCTTTATGCCCGTGACGGATTTGACGGCATAATCCATTTAGCGCCCTTTACCTGCATGCCCGAGATAGTGGCGGAGAATATCATGCCCTCTACCAGGGAAGATATACCGGTGCTCGCCGTTATCTGCGATGAGCAGCAGGGCAAGCAGGGGATGCTGACCCGGCTTGAGGCTTTCGTGGACTTAATAAGCTTTAGAAGGCAGAGAGGGAAACATGGGGGAAGAGTTTAAGGCTCTGGACAAACTTGTCAAAAGCAAACAGATGGTAGTATTCTTTATTATTATGAGCCTTGGCTCTATTTTATTTTACCCTGTGCTGGAAATAAAACGGAGAAAAGCGTTACAATTACAGCAGAGCATAAAAGAGGCTAACCGGAGCAAGCTTGAGAGCTTCGGAGGGACTTCCCTCAGGAAGGTAGAGTAGCTATGAAGGGTTATCTTGGCGTTGATGTCGGCTCGGTAACCACCAAATTAGCTTTGCTTGATGAAAGCAACCAGCTTATCGCTTCCACCTATCTGCGGACGAAGGGCAGTCCGGTGGAGATGGTAAAGCAGGGGCTGGACGAGATAAGGAAGCAGGTGCCGCCCGGAGTTGAAATCGGCGGCGTGGCTACTACGGGGAGCGGTCGTTATCTAGCCGGAATAATGGTCGGCGCTGACCTGGTGAAGAATGAGATTACCGCCCACGCCGTAGCGGCGATGCAGCATGTGCCCGATGTGCAGACCATTTTTGAAATCGGCGGTCAGGACAGCAAAATCATCATGATTCGCCATGGCGTGGTCGTTGATTTCGGCATGAACTCGGTATGCGCTGCGGGCACGGGGAGCTTCCTGGAGCACCAGGCGGAACGGCTGAATGTAAAGATTGAGGACTTCGGGGAGCATGCCTTGCAGAGCAATAATCCCGCACGCATCGCCGGGAGATGCACTGTTTTTGCGGAGTCGGATATGATTCACAAGCAGCAGATGGGCTATCCTCTGGACGATATTATTTACGGCTTATGCCAGTCCCTGGTGCGCAATTATCTTAACAATGTTGCCCTGGGCAAGGAAATTCGTCCCCTGTTGGTGTTTCAAGGCGGCGTTGCCTTCAATAAGGGGATAATCAGGGCGTTCAACGAAGCCTTCGCTTCGGGAGTCTATGTTCCTCCGCATAATGAGCTTATGGGCGCTATCGGAGTGGCTACCCTGGTGCGTGAGGAAATGGAGGGTAAGCACAATCACCACGAGACTAAATTCAAGGGATTTGGCATCAGTGAAGTGGAATTCAAGACCTCTTCCTTCATATGCAAAGCCTGCCCCAATTTATGTGAAATCTCTCAAATCTCTGCCGATAGCCGGGTCCTCGCCCGGTGGGGAGGGCGCTGCGATATGTGGGAGAGGGTCTCGGAGAGCTAGTCTGCTCTTACATGGCTGAAAAGCATCAACTATGCATCGTTGGCGGCGGTCCTGCCGGGCTTACTGCGGGACTTTACAGCTCAAGGTCAAGGCTCAAGACGCTGCTTATTGAAAGAGGGGTGATTGGGGGGCAGATTGCTAATGCCGACAGGGTGGACAATTATCCTGGTTTTCCCCGGGGCATCCCGGGACTTGAGCTGGCAGGGCTTATCCACCAGCAGGCGGTGAACTACGGACTGGAAACGCTCTCCGGCGAGGTTACCCGGCTGGTGCCTCGCCGCGGGGAGAATATAGTGAGCACCACTGAAGGGGATTTTACCGCCCAGGCAGTAATCATCGCCGGGGGGTCGCAAATTCGCAAGCTGGATGTGCCTGGTGAAAGCGAGTTTCAGGGCAAAGGGGTTTCCTATTGTGCTACCTGTGATGGACCTTTGTTTAGAGACAAAACAGTGGCGGTGGTTGGAGGCGGGGACACCGCTCTTACCGACGCTCTTTACCTGAGCCGCTTTGCTTCTTCAATTAAGGTCATCCATCGCCGCAACGAGCTGCGGGCAAGCCGGCTCTTACAGGAAAAAGCGCGAGCCGAGCCCAAAATAGAGTTTGTCTGGGATAGCGTGGTAACCGAAATCAAAGGCGGGAAACTGGTGGCTGAGTTAGTGCTTAAAAATACCCGGAGCGGTAAAGCGTCATCGCTCGTGGTGGGCGGTGTTTTTGTGGCTATCGGACTGGTTCCTAATACCGGCTATCTGCGGGGAGTTTTGCCCCTGGACGAGCAGGGATACATAATTGCTGACGGGTTAATGGCAACCGGGGTGGCGGGAATATTTGCTGCCGGCGATATCCGGCATAGCCCGGTAAAGCAGGCGGTGGTCGCCGCGGGAGAAGGCGCCGTGGCGGCGCTCTCGGCGGAGAAATTTATTGGCTCGCTGTAAGGGTCTTTTTTTGAATTAAATTTTTCGTTATGTCAAAATATCCCTAGAGCAAAATTAAGCCGTCTGGTAAATTTTTGTTATCCCGAAATTTTGGCTCATGAATGAATTACTGCAGGAGGAGTCGCGATGAAAGTCTTGTTCCTGGTTGATGTTCCATCAAAGGGGAATGCCGGAGAGATAAAGTCGATAAGCGACGGCTATGCCCGGAATTTCCTCATTCCCCGGGGCTTAGCCCTGCCGGCAACAGCCGATGTGGTAAGGCAGGCGGAGAGCACTATCCGGAAAAAGCAGGCGGAGCAGGGGTTGACCCGGGAAAAATTGACCAGGCTGAAGGAGCAGATTGAGGGAAAGCAGGTGAGCCTTGAAGCTCGGGTGGGTGCTGAAGACCGCCTCTTTGGCTCCATCACCGCTGCTGACATCGCCGCGGAGCTGAGCCGCCTTGTGGAGGCTCCGGTGGACAAGAGGCAGGTGGTCCTGGATAAACCACTGCGTCGGCGGGGCGAATATGAGGTGACTATCAGGCTGGCTAAAGACCTGGAGTCCCACATCACGGTAACCATTGAGCCGGCGAAGGCTTGAGGATGATAGAGGAGAAATTACCCCCTCACGATACCGAAGCAGAAGAGGCAATCATCGGCTCTTTGCTTATTGACCCTGAGGCAATCTTCAAGGTAGCGACATTTCTCACCCCGGAGGACTTTTTCGATGAGACTAACAGGGTAATCTACCAGGCTTGCCTGGCTCTCCATCAACGCAATGAGGTCATCGACCAGATTACGGTAGCTCATGAGTTGATGCGGCAGGATAATCTGGAGGAGATTGGGGGGGCGGCCTATTTAAGCCATCTGATTTCGGTCACGCCTACGCCGTTCTATGTTGAGCATCACGCTCAGATGGTCTCCAACATGGCGGTAATGAGGCAGCTAATCGTGGCTGCGGGGCGGATTGCCGCCATCGGCTATGAGGCGGGACCTGATGTCGAAGCCAGTCTGAATAAAGCCGAGGACATCATTTTTCAGATAGGACACCGCCAGAGTTCCCTGAACCTGATTTCGGTGCGGGATATCTTAAGCCAGTATTTTGAGCAGGTCGGGCAGCCTCTGCCCGGAGAGAGGCAGCTCGCCCAGGTTTTAACCGGCTTTACGGGGCTGGACCGGTTGCTGGGAGGGCTGCACCGGTCGGACTTAGTTATCCTGGCGGCTAAAACATCGGTGGGCAAGACGAGCCTGGCGCTGAACATTGCCCGAAACGCCGCTATTGAGCAAAGGGCTTGCGTCGTCCTTTTCAGCCTGGAGATGTCCCGGGATACAATCGTTCAGCGCTTTTTGTCCTCTGAAGCGAAAGTGGACTCCCGGGATGTCCGTTCCTGGAGTTTTACCGAGAGGCAGGAAAAGAAGATTATGGATGCCAGCGGTGTTTTATCGGAAGCGCCAATTTATATTGACGATACCCCCCAGATGCGAGCTATGGATATAAGGAGCAAGGCGAGGCGTTTTCACCGCGAGCACAGCATCGACTTGATTATCATTGATTACCTGCAGTTAATACAGGGTGAGGGCAGGAATGAAACCCGAGTTCAAGAAATGACCCACATTACCCGCTCCTTAAAGATGTTAGCCAAAGAGCTGAATGTTCCCGTGCTCGCAATATCTCAACTGAGTCGTGCTGTGGAACAGCATCCTTCTCACCGGCCGCAGCTCTCTGATTTGCGGGAGAGCGGCAGCATTGAGCAGGACGCCGATGTGGTATTTTTCATCCATAGAGAGGATATGGTTCATGAAGAACCAGAATGGGATAAGACACATGACATCGAGAAAGAGCCTTATCCCCGGAATGAGGCGGATGTTATCGTGGAAAAGCACCGCAACGGTCCTCTGGGGGCAGTGAAGTTGCGTTTTCAGCCCCAGTTTTCCCGGTTTGATAATCTGGAAGCCGCGCCGCCTCCCGGCTCCGAGGAGTTGATATAGCATGGCGCGCAAAAGCCCTGCTGCTCCGGTAGCGGAAGGAGAGGTTACCCCTTTGCCCGAATCGTTCTTTACTGATGTTATATCTCAAATCACGGATATAGCTGAACTCAAGGTGATTCTCCATTTTTCCCATTTGCTCAGCCGCAAGCAGGGGCATCCCGGGGTTGTTAGTCGCGGCGAGCTATTAGCCCACTGCGCTACGCTTATGGGAGAGAAGGAGTTCCGCCGGGGCTTGAAGCTGGCGGTGGAGCGGGGAGTTATTTTATCGTCCCGGCGGGATAGTGGTGGAGGGGAGGAGGTTTACTTTTCCCGCAAGGTTAGCGAACCGGCGCCGCCAAAGCCCAACATTTTCGCCCTTTACGAGGAGAATATTGGCTTACTCACTCCGATGATTGCCGAGGAGCTTAAAGAAGCGGAAAAGCGCTATCCCGGGAAGTGGATTGAGGAGGCTTTCCGGGAAGCGGTGGTGCTGAATAAGCGCAGCTGGAGATATATCGCCCGTATCCTTGAGAGCTGGGCTAGCGGAGGTAAGGACAGTGGAGAGCATAGACCGGGTGCTAAAAAGAATGGTCCCGACAAGTACATCAGGGGAAAATACGGACACCTCGTTAAAAGATAACCGCCCTCAGCCCGGGGAGGGAGAGGTCTGTCCTGTTTGCCAGGGAGCGGGGTTCGTTCATCCTCTGCTGGCTAAAGGAGAGCCCGATTTCAGCCGCGTGGTCCCCTGCCAGTGCCGAAAGAAGGAGCTGGAGGGAAAGAAGATGCAATACCTCCAGGAATACAGCAATCTTGGTTCCCTGCTGCGGAGCATGACTTTCGATAAATTTGACCCCAAGGGGATGAATCTTTCCAAGGAGCAGCGCCAGAATTTACAGCAGGCGTTTAACCTGGCAAAGGAATTCGCCCGCTCTCCCGAGGGCTGGCTAATCTTTCAGGGCGTCAATGGCTGCGGTAAGACCCACCTGGCGGCGGCTATTACCAACTACCGGCTGGCGCAGGGCAAGCCGGCTTTATTTATCGTCGTTCCCGACCTCCTTGACCACCTGCGCTCCGCCTTCAGTCCCGAGAGCAAAATATCCTACGACGAGTTTTTTGAGCGGATAAAGCAATGCCCGCTGTTGATATTAGATGACTATGGCGAGCAGTCCGCCACGGCGTGGGCTCGGGATAAGCTCTACCAGCTAATTAACTACCGCTATAACGCCCTGCTGCCGATGGTGGTCACCACCTGTCTTTCCCTGGACGATATTGAGACCCGAATCGCCTCACGCATGGCAGACCACGAACTAAGCACGGTATTCAATATCACTGCCCCGGACTATCGTGCTGACATAAAGCCGGTCCAGCAGGCGGGACGCTCATCGCCGCGGCGCTACTCTTGACCGGGGTCGTTTAGCAACCCATCCCCCTGACCCTGTCGAAGGGCAACTTAATTTCATCATGACTGCCGCTCATGGTTCGACATGCTCACCACGAGCGGTTAGTAAACAATCTCTTGACGCCCAGTTGCAATGGACAAGCGTGGCTGTTAGAATAGCCCCGTTGTTATGATGCAAACCGCAGAAGCAGTAAATTTGCCGGTCCTGGTTCTTAACCAGGGCTATGAGCCGTTGAATTTGTGCCGCGTGCGCCGGGCTATAATGCTGGTCTTTTACGGCAAAGCCGAAGTCCTGGAAAATAGCCGGGGGGAAATCCATTCCGCCAGGGAGGTTTTTCAAATGCCTTCGGTGATTCGCCTGGGGTATTTTGTCCGACGCCCTCACCGGGAAAGGAAATTGACCAAGGTCGAGGTGTTCAACCGCGACCATTACACCTGCCAGTATTGCAACAAGCAGACGAAGGAGCTCACTTTAGACCATGTAGTGCCGCGGCAGCGTGGCGGCGAACATAGCTGGGAGAATGTGGTCAGCGCCTGCAAGTCCTGCAACCGCCGCAAGGGCGGGCGCACGCCCGAGGAAGCGGGAATGAGCTTGCTGCGCAATCCCACCGCCCCTCGCCACAACGGCTTCTACATCCCCTACCATTACCTTAATAGCCACCGGGAATGGCAGAAATATATCCCCGAATGAGTGGCAAGCTTCTAAGTCAGCTCGTCGAGGGATAATTCCCTGACGGACTGGTCCTCAAACTTCACCGTTACCCTTGCCTTCAAGGGGTTTAAGCCAGTCACTTTAGCCTTCCCCGAGGGCGTGGATACCTCTTGATTTAACCGGGGCATTTTCTCCTTCATCGCCAGGTATTGGGCGTTTTCGTAGTTGAGGCAGCAGAGGAGCCGCCCGCAAAGCCCCGATATTTTTATCGGGTTTAAGGACAGCCCCTGCTCCTTAGCCATCTTGATGGAGACCGGGGTAAACTCGCCGGGAAAGCTCTGGCAGCACAACAGCCGCCCGCATCTTCCCACGCCGCCCATCATCCTGGCTTCATCCCTGGGGCTTACCTGCCTCAGCTCGACCCTCGTTTTGAGCTTCTGACTCAGCTTTTGGACCAGCTGCCGGAAATCAACTCTCGCCTGGGCGCTGAAATACACCGTTAGGCGTCTCCCCTCAAGGTTACAGTGGGCCGCCAGGGGCTTCATTTTTAAGCCCAGCGTGGCGACCAGCTGCCGGCACTTCTCCAGAGCCTCCTCTTCCCTTTGCCGGTTCTGGTCGTTTTTGGCGAAGTCCTCCGCATCTGCCTGGCGGGCTATTTTCGGCAGGGAACTGGGGAGCTTGTCTACCTCAGGGAGGTCAACGGCAATCACTCTGACCAGCTCCGGTCCCCGCATGGTATTCAATACCACAAAGTCATTAACTTTTACGGCGGTGTCGCCGGCATCACAATAGACTAGCTTGCCTTCAGCCTGGAGAAGAGCTCGGACTATCATCGCCTAGTTTTCCCTCCCGGTATGTTAAGCATCAGCCATTCTAATAGCAAGCGGGGGTTTATGTTCTGGTTGAGTTGCTCTTTTGCCCGGCGCAGCCTGGCAATGAAATCGTGGGTCTCCTCCAGGGTCAAAGAGCCTGCCTGCTTCTCCAGGGTGTCTTTGTAGTCTATATTGGTGATGGACTCCTCGCCGCCGCCTTTGAGGAGCATCAGGTCGCGCCACCAGCCAATCCAGGCGTCAATTATTTCAATTACCGGCTTCCGCTGCTTGCTGAACTGCGCCGCCACCTCCTCGGCAAAGGCAAAGCGCTGCTCCAGGGTGGCGGTTGGCAGGGAGGCGAGTTTGTCGATGTTCTCCGCCCTCTGGCGGAGCAGGGCATCGTCCTGAGTCGCCGATATCGCCCAGCCGGGACAACCATGGCTCAGCCGCGCAAAAAGGCTGGCTTTGCCCGGTTCAAGGTTATAGCGGGCGGTAAGCATCTTTTGCATTTCTCCGGGGGGCACCGGCTTGAGCTCCAGCCGGCAGCAGCGGGAAACAATCGTCGGCAAAAGGAGCTCCTCAGCGCTGGTCAATAGTAGCCAGAGGACTTTAGGCGGCGGCTCCTCCAGGATTTTCAAAAGGCGGTTTGCCGCTTCCGAGGACAGGTGTTCAGCGTCGTCAATGATGAATACTTTACATCTGCCTTCGTAGGGGGGCAGATTAGCCAGGTGTTGAAGCTCCTTGATGGTATCAATGCCGATTTCGGCAGTTGAGTCAAGCTGGGTGAGGACGACATCGGCGTGCTTCTCCTGGGCAATCCTGAGGCAGGAAGGGCATTGCCCGCAGGGCGGCTCGGACCCGTTACAGTTTACCGCCCGCGCCAGGTCAACGGCTAAAGTCCTTTTGCCGATATGGCGCGGTCCGGTCAGCAGGTAAGCATGGGCGATGCTGCCCTGTTTAATGCCCTGCTCTAGCGAAGTTAAAACTCTATCCTGTCCGATTACTCGCCACATCTTAAATTTCGGGGGCTGTTAGAGCCTGTCCAGGCTCGTTAAGTCCTCGTAGCTCTCCCGGCGGCGCACCAGTCGCGCCCTGCCTTCATTTACCATAATTATAGCCGGTCGGGGCATGGCGTTGTAGTTGCTCCACTGGGGGATGGAATAGGCGCCGCAGACCGGCACGGCGATGATGTCCCCCGGGGAGACCGGAGCCAGCCTGGCGTCCCGGATTAAAATATCTCCCGACTCACAGAGCTTGCCGCTAATGGTGACCACCTCCCTTTCTGCCTTGGAGGCTTTATTGGCCGCCACGGCTTCGTATCTGGCTCCATAGAGGGCAGGGCGGATGTTGTCGCTCATCCCGCCGTCAATACAGACATATTTCCTTATCCCCGGTATCTCCTTTATCGCTCCGGTCTTATATAGTGCCACTCCCGCCTGGGCGATTATCCCCCTCCCCGGCTCGATGATGAGGCGGGGATAGTCCAGCCTGAGACGGGGAATGAGGTCGTTCAGCCTCTCGCCTATGGCTCGGGCATATTCGGGGACATCGGGCGGCTTGGACTCTAAAGAATACTGGACGGCAAAACCGCCGCCAACGCTGAACTCACCCAGTTTCAGGTTATGCTTTTTGGTCAGCCTTTGAGCAAAGTGGAGGACAAGCTCTATGGCTAGCTGGTAAGGCTCCAGCTCAAATATGGAGGAGCCGAGGTGAAAATGGAGCCCCACCAGATTAAGGTGGGAAGCTGATGCTGCCTGAACTAATGCCTTTTCAGCCTGCCCCGTAGCTAGAGGAAAACCGAATTTGCTGTCCAGCGTTCCCGTGGTGGTGTATTTGTGGGTGTGCGGGTCAACCCCGGGCGTGATGCGGAGCAGGATGTCCTGTCTAGTGCCCTTCTCCCCCGCCAGCCTGTTGAGCAGTTCAAGCTCGTAGAAGTTATCCACCACCACTCGCCCGACATTCCAGCCCAGAGCCAGTTCCAGCTCCTGGGGCGTCTTGTTGTTGCCGTGAAAGTAAACTTTGCTCAACGGGAAATCTACAGAATGGGCGATGCTGAGCTCTCCCCCGGAAACGACATCCAGTCCCAGCCCCTCCTGGTTGATGATGACCGCCAGGGCTCGGTTGAGAAAAGCCTTGGAGGCGTAAATGACCAGCGTGTCGCGGTAATGCCGGGAGAACTCCGTGGTAAACTGGCGGCATTTGTGGCGGATGGTGAACTCATCGAAGATATAGAGCGGCGTGCCAAACTCCTC
>CAYHBC010000012.1:0-21607 GCA_964354775.1 uncultured Dehalococcoidales bacterium | reverse complement strand
TTGCTCCACACTGACCACATCTCACCGCACACTCGCCATTTCTAGTTGGTTGCTTTATAAAGATCCATTTCCCAATAAATTCGGCAACTACATTTTTCAAACTTGAGATTGCTTCGTCGTCCGTCAACTGACGGACTCCTCGCAATGACAAAAGGGGCCATTGCGAGCCGAAGGCGTGGCAATCTCACCCCCCGAAACTGTTCCATCATCCCCCCCAAGACTATACCACCACAGACCACTTTTTAAAATGGTATAATCTCAGGGATGAAGCTGTCCGAGCTGGGGGAATTCGGGCTGATTGAGGTTATAAAGGGCATTGTGGAAAAGTCGCCGCGCCCCAAATACGACTCGTGGCGGCGGCTGCTGGTGGGCATCGGCGACGATGCCGCTGCCTGGCAGGGCGGCGACTCTACCCAGCTAGCTACCACGGATACCCTGGTCCAGGGCACCCATTTTGACCTCAACCTCACCACCTGGCGGGAGCTGGGCTGGAAAGCCCTGGCGGTGAACCTGAGCGATATCGCCGCCATGGGGGGCGTCCCCCAATACGCCCTGCTCTCCCTCTCCCTGCCCAGCGACCTTAAAGTGGAAGCCGTCACCGACTTCTGCCGGGGCATGGTAGAGCTTGCCGACAAATTCCAGGTAGCCATAGCCGGCGGCAACCTTGCCGCCTCCCCCAATGTGGTTATCACCCTCACCGTCATCGGCGGCTCCCAAGATAACCGCCTGCTTATGAGGTCGGCAGCGGCGCCGGGAGAACAAATAGCGGTTACCGGCTTTTTAGGTCTCTCGGCAGCGGGACTGAAGATGCTCCGGGAAAAAATCGACCTTGACGCCGAGACCGCCGCCATTTTACGGCAGGCTCACCTCCGCCCCACCCCGAGAATAAACGAGGGGCAGGTCCTGCTGAGGCAGGGAGTCAACGCCGCCATAGATATAAGCGACGGGCTCATCGCCGACCTCGACCATATATGCCAGGCAAGCAAGGTCGCCGCCAGGATAAACATCGACCGACTGCCGGTGCACCCTTCGGTCAAAGCCAGCTTCCCCGACTACCGGGAGCTAGCCTTAAGCGGTGGCGAGGACTACGAGCTTTTGTTCACCGCCGATAAAGCCATTATGGAGAAGCTCAAACGCACCCTGGACTGTCCCCTGAGCGTGATTGGCGAGCTCACCGGGGAGAAGTTGCCCCACAGGGTGACCGTGGTGGACAGCAAGGGAAACGCCGTTGCCACTCCCAGGACCGGCTGGGAACACTTCAAAAGATGAAGTCCCTGAAACTTAACTCGCAGAGCCCCGAGCAGACCCGGCTTTTAGGAAGCTACCTCGGTGAGTTCGCCCGGCAGGGAGATGTCTTTCTCCTCACCGGTGAGCTGGGAACAGGCAAGACCTGCCTCGTCCAGGGCATCGCCCGGGGGCTGGGAGTAACCGAATATGCCTTCAGCCCCTCCTTCGTCCTCATCAGGGAGTATCACGGCAGCCTCCCCTTATATCACATTGACTTTTACCGCCTCAAGCACATTGAGGAAATCATCGACCTGGGACTGGAGGAATATCTCTACAGCGACGGAGTTTGCGCCGTGGAATGGGCGGAGAAGGGGACCCCGGCATTGCCCCAGGAGAACCTAACGATTGCCCTGGACTACACCCCCGGTTCGGACACGGAGCGCTCCATCCTCATTGAACCTAAAGGCGAGCGATACGCCGCCCTGGTAAAAAAGCTTGAGTCGAGATTGAGAGGGGAGAAATCGTGGAACTTGCTATAGATACCTCCTCCAGCACCGCCAGCATTGCCCTGTCCCACAAAGGCAAGATTCTGTCCGAGCTGACCTGGCAGTCAATACGGGAGCACACGGTGGAACTGACACCTAATCTAGCCTGCCTTTTAAAGCAGGCAAAAGTGGCGCCGGAGTCCCTTGAGGCTATCATCGTGGCTAAGGGTCCGGGAAGCTTCAACGGGCTGCGGGTGGGGATAAGCGTGGCAAAGGGGATGGCTCTCTCCCTGGAAATTCCCCTGCTTGGCGTAAGCACGCTGGAGGCGGAGTCCTACCCCTTCAGCTACACCGGGCTTCCCATATGCCCCATACTTAAAGCAAGCCGCGGGGAAATTGCCACCGCCCTTTATCAGTGGCAAAATGATGATTTGAGCCGCCTGAGAGAGGAGCACCTGACCCCGCTGCCGGCGCTCTGCTCCGAAATCAGCCGGAAAACGCTCTTTTGCGGCGAGATTGACGATATGACCGACGAAATACGGCAACGCCTGGGCGAGCTAGCGATAATACCGCCGGGAGTTGCCCGGCTGCCCCGGGCGGGCTTCCTGGCGGCTCTGGGCTGGCAAAGGCTCAACCGGGGGGAACGGGATAACCCCGCAGCGCTCCAGCCGTTATACCTTCGCCCTCCCCAGATAACCAAGCCGGGGAAAAAGGAGAAAAAATAATGCGCCGAGAGAGCCTTGACGAAGTAGACTACACCTCAGGATACTGCTTCGCCTGCGGTCAGAATAACCCCATCGGGCTAAAGCTAAAATTCCTTTATGAGGGAGAGGGGGTCAAGGGCGAGTTCCTGCCCCAGCGGGTTCACGAGGGGTGGCATGGCTTTGTTCACGGCGGTATCCTCTACACCATGCTCGACGAAGCCAACGCCTATGCCATACTCCGCCACGGTCTCGACTGCGTTACCGGGACAAGCGAGACGAAATTCCGCCACCCGGCACCCATTGGTGAGCCAATCCAGATTTCAGCTAAAATCATCAGTAAAACACACCGGGCAGCCAGGGCAAAAGCGGTCCTGACCCTCAAGGACGGCACAATCATCGCCGAAACCACCTCCCTGTTTTACATCGTGGGAAAAACCAGAACGGCACTTATCTGGGATATGGACGGGGTAATCGTTGACTCAGCGCCTTTCCATTTCGCCGCCTGGCAGGAGGTCTTCTCCCGCAGGGGGGCAAAGTTCACTCATGAAGACTTCATCAAGCTTTTTGGCTCCCGAAACGACTTTATTATCCGCAATGTCCTGGGGCAGGATGTCTCCCAGGAAGACATCGACAGCATCGCCGCAGAAAAGGAGCGGGAATTCCGAAGCCGGATAAAGGGGAAAGCCGCGCTGCTGCCCGGCGTGTCCCGGCTGCTAAACATATTGAAGGGGAAACTTAAAATGGCTCTGGCTACCTCGGCGCCGCCGGAGAATATTGATTTAATCCTCGGCGAGCTCAACCTCAAGGAATGCTTTGACTGCGTGGTCTCCGGTCACGAGGTAGCGGAAAGCAAACCCAGCCCCGGGATATATTCCCTGGCAGCCCAGAAGCTGGGAGCCGACCCCCGAAACTGCATCGTGATTGAAGACTCTCCCCTCGGCGTCAAGGCGGCTTTAGCCGCCGGTATGAAATGTCTTGCCGTGAGCAACAGCCACCCCGCGCAGGACCTGGCTGAAGCCAGCGCGGTAGTCAGCACCCTGGAAGGTATCGGTCCAACCACGCTGATAACCATGGTGTGGAGAGGCTAGGTAGCGCGATGTTAGAGGTCTTGACTCAAAAGCTAAGCGAGGTATTTCACAAGCTTGGCGGCAAAGGCAAGCTCAGCGAGAAGGATATTGATGCCGCTTTACGAGAGGTGCGGTTATCGCTCCTGGAAGCCGATGTAAACTTCAAGGTGGTAAAGGAGTTTTTATCCCGGGTAAGGGAACGCGCCCTGAGCGCCGAGGTGGGGCAAAGCCTGACGCCAGCCCAGCAGGTTATTAAAATCGTTTATGAGGAGCTCACCGCCATCCTGGGGGATAAAGTCAGTAAGCTCGCCCCCGCTGACCGTCCCCCGGCGGTTGCCCTGCTTGTGGGGCTGCAGGGTTCGGGCAAGACCACCACGGCGGTCAAGCTGGCTCTCCACCTCAAAGCTCTGGGGCAATCCCCGCTGCTGGTAGCCAGCGATACCCGCCGACCCGCCGCAATCAAGCAGCTACGCCTGCTGGGTAAAGAGCAAAATATCCCCGTGTATGGCGAGGATGCCCCGACACCCCCTTTAACCATCAGCGCCAACGCCCTCAAGCAAGCCCGGCAAATGTCAGCAACCTGGGTGATTATTGACACCCAGGGGCGACTGCATATTGACGAAGCGATGATGGAGGAGCTAGCCGCGATTAAGACCGGGCTCCAGCCCCGGGAGGTATTGCTCACCGTGGATGCTATGACCGGGCAGGATGCGGTAAAAGTAGCCCAGGAGTTCCACCGCCGCATCGGGCTTACCGGGCTCATCCTGACGAAGGTGGACGGTGATGCCCGGGGCGGGGCGGCCCTCTCCATCAGCTCGGTCACCGGGGTGCCCATAAAATTCCTGGGCACCGGCGAGAAAATAGCCGCTCTTGAGCCTTTTTACCCCGACCGCTTCGCTTCCCGCATATTAGGCATGGGCGATGTGCTTACCCTTATTGAGCACGCTGAGAAAACCTATGACCAGCAGCAAGCCCGAGAGCTGGAGCGGAAAATACGCACTTCCGAGTTCAACCTGGAGGACCTCCTGGAGCAGCTAAAGCAAATTCACCGGATGGGACCGCTGACAAAGTTGATGGAGCTGCTGCCCGGCTTCTCCCGGCTCGCCTCTTCTGTGCACGATGACGAGGGAGAAAAACGCTTGAAAATGGTAGAGGCAATTATCCTCTCAATGACTCCTGAAGAGCGCCGTAATCCTGCTCTCATCACCGGCAGCCGCAGGCGCCGCATCGCCCGGGGAAGCGGCACCACGCCCCAGGATATAAACCAGCTGCTTAAACAGTTCCACGAGATGCAGAAGATGACCAAGGCACTGATGCGAGGGAAATTGCCCGGTATGCCGGGCATTCCTTTCAAGTAAGCTTATTCCAGGTAGTCCCTGAGCTTTCTACTATATTGAGGATGCCGCAGCTTACGCAACGCCTTAGCCTCAATCTGGCGAATCCTCTCCCGGGTCACATTAAACTCTTTACCCACTTCCTCCAGCGTCCGGGTACGCCCGTCTTTAAGCCCGAAGCGGAGCTGTATCACCCTCTTTTCCCGTTCGCTGAGCTCGTCAAGCACCCGGTCTATCTGCTCTTTAAGCAGTTGTTGCGAAGCTACCTCGGTTGGCGCCGGGCTAGCCTGGTCTTCAACAAAATCGCTCAGCCGGCTATCCTCGTCTTCACCGATAGGCGTTTCCAGAGATACGGGCTCGTGATGGAATAAGTCCATAACTTCCTCTACTTTTTCCGGGGTCAGGCCCAGAGCGGTGGCAATCTCCTCATGTGTCGGCTCACGCCCATATTCCTGGGTCAGTTGCCTGGTGGTCCTCAAGAGCTTATTAATCGTCTCTACCATGTGCACCGGGATGCGGATAGTCCGAGCCTGGTCGGCTATAGCCCGGGTTATGCCCTGCCTTATCCACCAGGTAGCATAGGTGCTGAACTTGTAGCCTTTCCGGTACTGGAATTTGTCCACCGCCCGCATAAGACCGATGTTGCCTTCCTGAATGAGGTCAAGGAAGGACATCCCATGCCCGATATACTTCTTGGCAATGCTGACCACCAGACGCAAATTGGCTTCGGTAAGATGCCTCTCCGCCTGCTCCGATTCTCTCCCCACCTTATCAAAGTAGGTCTTGAACTGGGCGGCATAAGGCTTGAGGCGGGAGACGAAGCCATCGTTAGCCAGCAAGCTCTTTATTCCCTTAAAAGTGGTCTTCTTCCCGATAACCGGCAGCAATACTGGCGGCAAAAGGGAGCTGCTCAGGGAAAGCTCCACTATGGCTTCCACTGCCGCTGAAGCTCTCTTGCCCGTCTCCGAGGCGACTGCCTCCATTAATGACAGGACAATTTCACCATCAACGACACTGCGGAATTTAGGATTGGTGACCGTTTCTACCACGGTGTCGGGGCAATCAACACCGGCATTCTTTTTAACAATCTTAACCAGGGGGTGAGACCGGCACAGCCTGGAGAGCAAGTAGAGCACTCTGTCAATCTCCGAGGGGTATCGTCCCTGTTTAGCAAAGTAATTATCCTCAATTTTAATTAAATATCTCCCCCGCTCTATCAGGCTCGCCAGGCTTTTCTCCTCAGCAGCTTTCAGCAGCTTTACCCGACCAATTTCATGAAGATACATCCGGGTGGAGTCATCAATTATCTCGTGTTCCTCCAGCCCTATCGCTGGCTTGGCTTCTTCAAGGCTTACCGTGGTAGCCTCTTCCCCGGGCTCTCTGGATTCCTCGGTCTCCTCTCCCGCGGCAACGAGAACGCTGTCTTCCTCGAACTCCCTGTTCCTCTTTACCTCGGACATCTTGCCTTTAGTTGAGCTCACCGATTAGTCTCCCTTTCCGTTAGCTGATGGTCTCCCCGACTTTGATTGCTTGATGAAAATCTCTCTGATTTGCCGGCTGGAATCTATTCCCTGCTCTTCCAGCTTGGCAATCTCGCCGCCAACTCCCTGCTTTTCCCTTTCCAGACTGAGTATTATTTCCTTCTCCGCTTCTAAACTCCGGGAATACCTCTCCTGTAAACGAAGAATGCAATGAGTTAGCTCACGCTGCCGGTCCTCTTTTTGAGCCGCCGGGGGAAAAGTTTTATCCCGTAAATAGTTTAAATGTTCTAATAGGTTGGTGTCAAGTTTCTCCCTGAGCTCAGAGACACTGGGGCACTGCCGCCACCGGGTAAACAGCTCGCGGTTCTCGGTGCCGACAAAATGCTCCGGCAATAGCTCCTGAGCTACCTCCTGGAGTTCAGGATAGTGGAAAAGCAGCGCCAGGCAGTGCTCCTCAACGGGACTGGACACAAGCTGGCGGGAAAAGCGAGGGCGCTTCGCTTCAATCAACTGCCTGCCCCTGGTGGTGCGCGCCTTCCTCTCCTCCGCCTTCAATTCTCCTCTCAGGTCGGTCTTATCCAGCTTCAGGGCGCGGGCGACCTTCCCCACATACTGAGCCTGTCTCATCGGGCTTTTCACCCCGGAGAGCAGGGGCAATAATCGCTGTATTACCAGAGACTTGTTCTCGGCTTTGTTGACATCAACCTTGCTCGCCACCGCACCGAGGACAAACTCCAGCATCGGCACAGCCTGAGCCACGCTGCTTCGCCAGAGCTCCGGGGTCTCCAGCATCACCTCGTCAGGGTCTTTACCCCGGGGCAGAGGGATGACCTTTATTTCGGCATCAAGTATGTTTTCACTCTCAATCAGTCCCGACATCAGCCACAGGGGCGCCGGTATTAGCTTCCCGCCCTTGTCTAACGAGCGGACCGACACATCCAGGCTGGACAGCGCCTCTCCATCCCTGCGGGTAGCCTCCTCGCCAGCCACATCGGCGTCAAGGGCTAAGGTTATATTCCGGGTCAACCTCTTGAGGCTCCTGACCTGCTTTTCGGTCAGCGAAGTCCCCATTGAGGCAATCACATTCTGCCAGCCACACTGGTGAGCGGTGAGGACATCCATATAGCCTTCCACGATTATGGCTAAATTCTCCTTTCGGATAACGTCCTTGGCCTTATCAATGCCGTAGAAGCTGCTCCCTTTATCAAAAATCGGCGTCTGGGGGGAATTGATATACTTGGGCTCAGAGTCATCCAGCACCCTGGCTCCGAAACCGATAGTCCGTCCGCTAACATCAGCTATGGGGAACATCAAGCGGCTGCGGAAGCGGTCATAGCTTCCCCCGCCCTCCTTCTCTATTATCAGCCCGGCCTCGACCAGCTCCTTTGGCTCATACCCTTTATTAACCAGTAAGTTTTTAACCGCCTCCCAGTCATCGGGGCTGAAGCCAAGCCGGAACTTCTCCATGGTCTCGGGGGTGATTTTCCTTCTGTCAAGGTAGCTCCGGGCTTTTTTGCCCGCCGGGGTTTTCAGAAGCAGGTGATGATAGTATTCCGCCGCCAGCTCATTAATCAGGAATAGTCTTGTTGTCTTCTCTTCCCTGGCTTTATCCGCTGCGGCAGGCTCGCTCAACACCACGCCCGCCCGCCGGGCTAAGAGACGCAGGGCTTCCCCGAAATCAATCCCCTCCTTTTTCATAACGAAGGAGAAGACATCCCCCCCGGCGCTACAGGCACCAAAACAATGCCAGGTCTGCTGGTCGGGGAAAATGAAGAAGGAGGGGTTCTTTTCGCTGTGGAAGGGGCACAACGCCTTGAAATTACGCCCCGCTTTTTGCAGGACGGCATACTCCGAGACCAGCTCTACAATGTCGAGCCTCTGCTTTATCTCGCTGATGACGCTCATCGGGATATTTCCTCAGCCCGCCGCAGGGCATACTGGTCGGTCATCCCGGCAATGTAATCGGCAGCTTTGCGCTCCCGGCTGTCGTTCAGCAGGGAAAACTCCGGGGGCAGCTCGTCCTCGTGCTTGACAAAATAAGAATATAAAAGGCGCATCGCTTTTCTCGCCCGGTCAACGTCCTCGCCCCGCAAACTGGGGTAGTATACCCTCTCAAACAGAAATTGCCGCAGCTCGTTACTTGCCTGGAGCACCGCAGGACTCATACCGATAACCGGCTCCTTTGCCTTATTCCTGCCGCTGACCGCCCAGGAACAGCTTACAATATCACAGACGAGGGTGTTAATCCGCTGGGAATGTGTGACGCCTAAAAGGGCTACCGTCGACGGGGGTAAATCGTCTCCGGTAACTAAGCCAGCCCTTACGGCGTCATCAAGGTCATGGTTAAGGTAAGCCACCACATCCGCCATCTTGCACACCTGTCCTTCTATGGTACCGATATCGGTCCAACCCTCCCCCAGTATATCAATTTCTCCCTTAGAATGTTTGAGTATGCCGTCTCTCACTTCCCAGCAGAGGTTGAGCCCCTGTCCCTCGTTCTCAAGATGGTCAACCACCCGCAGGCTTTGCTCATTATGTCGGAACCCCCCAGGGCACAGCTCGTTTAAACTTTCCTCGCCCACATGTCCAAAGGGAGTATGTCCCAAATCGTGTCCCAGGGCGATAGCTTCGGTTAAGTCCTCGTTTAGATTCAACGCCCGGGATATAGTCCGGGCGATTTGAGATACCTCCAGGGTATGGGTAAGCCGGGTCACATAGTGGTCTCCCAGGGGAGCAATAAATACCTGGGTCTTGTGCTTAAGCCGACGAAAGGCTTTGCAATGAATTATGCGGTCACGGTCGCGCTGAAAGCAGGTCCTTATGGGACAGGGCTCTTCCCACCTCATCCTGCCCCGGCTGGACTTACTTCGGGCAGCATAAGGAGAAAGGGCTTCCTCCTTCCTCTCCGTCTGCTGGCGTAGGCCAAACTCCTCAACCATGGAAGCACTGTATTCATACCGCCATTATTTCCTGGCGCGCCCTTTTTTCTCTTTCTCTGCCTTTAGCCTCTTTTCTTCCCCGGCGATATTCAGCCTCGTTTTCACCACCACATCGGGGTTCAAAGACATTGAGTCTATGCCGCACTCAACGAGGAACCTGGCAAATTCAGGGAAATCGCTGGGGGCTTGCCCGCATATCCCCACCTTCCTCCTTGGTCTATGACGGTGCGCTGCCTCTATGACGCTCTTCACCAGCTTCTTCACCGCCTCATTTCGTTCATCAAATATATGTGCCACGAGATCGGAGTCCCGGTCCAGTCCAAGCGTCAACTGGGTCAAGTCGTTCGAGCCGATGCTGAACCCGTCAAAGACATCGGCGAATTCCTTCGCCAGAATTACATTTGAGGGTATCTCGCACATCACGTACACCTCCAGGTCATTCTCCCCCTGCTTCAGACCAAACTCCTCCATGGTGGCTATCACCTTCTTCCCCTCCTCCGGCGTCCGGCAAAAGGGGACCATCACCTTGACATTGGTCAAGCCCATCTCGTCCCTCACCTTCTTTATCGCCTGGCATTCCAGTCCAAACGCCTGCTTGAACTTTTTATCGTAATAGCGAGAGGCGCCCCGCCATCCTATCATCGGATTGCTTTCCTCCGGCTCGTAAAGGTGCCCCCCGATTAAATTGGCATACTCATTGGTCTTAAAGTCGGAAAAGCGGACGATGACGTCGTGGGGATAAAACCCCGCCGCTATTTTCGCCACCCCCATGGCTAGGTTGTCAATGAAAAACTGCACCTTGTCCTCATAGGATGCGCTTCTTTCATCTATCTCCCTGATTACCTTTGCTTTGCTTTCATCCCCAACAATGGCTTCTTTCTTCAACTTATCGTATTCGAGCAGCGCCATGGGATGTATGCCGATGTAGGAATTGATGATGAACTCCTCCCGAGCCAGGCCCACGCCGTCATTGGGAATCTGCCCCTGGATAAAGGCACTGTCGGGGATACCGAGGTTCATCATTATCCGGGTGCGGGGTCGGGGAAGGTTATTAAGGGCTACCTCGTCCACGCGGTATTTCAAATTCCCCTTATATATCCGGCCTGCGCCCTGGGAGCAGTCCACGGTAACCTCGCCGACACCCTCGAGGACCTGTGTGCCGTTGTGGGTGCCAATCACGCAGGGCACTCCGAGCTCGCGACTGACTATAGCCGCATGGCAGGTCCTCCCGCCCTGATTGGTAACTATGGCGCCGGCAATCTTCATGATGGGCTCCCAGTCAGGGTCGGTCATATCGGTAACCAGGACCTCTCCCCGGCTGAATTTATGGATTTCGCTGCTCTTTTTTATCACCTTCACCCTGCCTCCCCCTATCTTTGTGCCCACCGCCTCCCCCTTGAGCAGCAGTTCCCCTTTCTCTTCCAGCACATAAGTCCGGAGCTGGGCTAAATCCCGCCGCGAATGCACCGTCTCCGGTCTTGCTTGAACCACGAAAAGGTCGCCGCTTATGCCGTCCTTGGCCCATTCAATATCCATCGGCGTGCCGTAATGCTGTTCAATAATGCAGGCCCATTTTGCCAGGGTAAGCACCTCGTCATCGTCCAGCACAAATTTCCTCCGCTCCTCGGGGGCAACTTCCTCCTGCTTCGTGCCCCTGCCGTTCCCTTTATAGACCAGTTTCTTTTCCTTCGTCCCCAGCTTTTTTTCCACGATAGGGCGGAACCCCCGCTTTAAAGCGGGCTTGAAAACATAAAACTGGTCGGGGTTCACAATCCCCTGGACCACATTCTCCCCCAGACCGTATGCCCCGGTGATGTAGACGGCGTCCTGGAAACCCGACTCGGTATCTATGGAAAAGACGACCCCGGAGCAGGCTAAATCGGAACGAACCATCTTCTGCACCCCGACGGAGAGGAAAACCTTGAGATGGTTAAAACCGTGGTCAACCCGGTAGGAGATTGCCCTATTGGTGAATAAAGAGGCGAAGCATTCCATAATCTTCTCCTCCAGCTCCTTCTCTCCCCGCACATTCAGGTAAGTCTCCTGCTGTCCCGCAAAAGAAGCGGTCGGCAGGTCCTCGGCGGTGGCGCTGCTCCTCACGGCAACATCAACTCCCTTTCCATATCTCCGCTCAAGCTCCCGATAGGCCGCCCTTACCTCTTCCCCCAGCTCTTCAGGATAAGGCGCATTCTTGATGAGCTCCCTTATCCTCCTGCCTTTGCTGGACAAGCTTTTCATATCATGGGTATCCAGGTCCGCCAGGATGCCCCTGATTTTCCGGCTTATGCCGGCTTTGTTGACCACATACTTATACGCCTCAGCGGTGATGGCAAACCCCGAGGGAACGCTCACTCCCTTTTTATCCAGTCTCCTTATCATCTCGCCCAGGGAGGCGTTTTTGCCCCCCACCAGGGCTACATCCTTTGCTCCAACCTGCTCAAACCATTTTACGAATCTCATGGTTTACCCCCATATATTTTGTGAATTAAATAACTTAAAAGCTCTAATATACCATATCAAGAGCGTCGGGGCAACTTATTGGCAAGGCAGGCATTAAGGGAAAAACAGTCATCCGGGGCATTGCCTTGACTACCAGTAGCCAAGCAGGCTATAATGCTCTTAGGAACAGAGAAAGGTTGTGAGCTGATATGCCTACGGGGTTTGAAAGATTTTCTGAAGGTGCTCGCAAGGTGCTAACACAGGCACAAGGCGAGGCAAACCGGCTGGGGCATAACTATATTGATACCGAACACATATTGCTGGGACTGGTGCACCAGGAATCGGGAGTAGCCTCCAAAGTCCTCGTCAACCTGGGCGCTCCCCTGAACAAGGTGCATTCGGCGGTAGAGTTCCTGATTGGAAAAGGAGAAAAACCCCACACCAGTGGCGAAGTCGGGCTTGCTCCCCGGGCAAAGAGGGTTATTGAGTTCGCTATTGATGAGGCGCGCCGCCTCAATTCCAGCTATATCGGCACCGAGCATCTTTTACTGGGGCTGCTCCGGGAAAATGAAGGCATAGCCTACAATGTTTTAGAGGGACTGGGCATTACTCTGGAAAAGACCCGGGAGGAAGTCAGCAGAGTTGTCAAGCACGAAGCCGCTCGCTCTCGCACGCTCAGTCGCAGCGGCACGCGCACGCCAATGCTGGACCAGCTCGGAACAGACCTGACCGCTCTAGCCAGAGCCGACAGGCTTGACCCGGTGATTGGGCGTAATTCCGAAATTGAACGGACAATCCAGATACTCTCGCGCCGCACCAAGAACAATCCCGCTCTCATCGGTGAGCCCGGCGTGGGCAAGACCGCTATCGTGGAGGGACTGGCCCAGCGAATCGTAAAAGGAGAGGTCCCCGAAGTGCTGCAGAATAAGCGGATAATCGCCCTGGATATCGGCGCTCTGGTGGCAGGGACAAAATACCGCGGCGAGTTTGAGGAGAGGCTCAAGAGGGTCATTGAGGAGGAGAAGGCCGCGGGGGACTGCATACTATTCATTGATGAAATGCAGACCATTGTTGGTGCCGGAGCCGCTGAAGGCGCTGTTGATGCCGCCAACATCTTAAAACCTTCCCTCTCCCGCGGCGAGGTACAATGCATCGGCGCCACCACCTTGAACGATTATCGCAAGCATGTGGAAAAGGACCCGGCGCTGGAGCGGCGTTTTCAACCCATCCTGGTCGCTGAGCCCACCAGGGAGGAAACGCTGGAAATCCTCCGCGGCATTAAACACCGCTATGAACAATTTCACCAGACGGGGATAAGCGATGAAGCCTTACAGGCAGCCGCCTCCCTGGCGACACGGTATATCGCCGACCGCTTCCTGCCCGATAAAGCCATTGACCTCATCGACGAGGCGACCTCAAGGGTGCGCATCAAGCGAGGCAACGCCCCGGTCAGCCTGACCGAGGCAAAGCAAGCCCTGGAGAGCATCCGCAAGGAGAAGGAGACCGCCATCGCCGCTCTGCAATATGAATATTCCAGTGAGCTGCGGGAGCGCGAGGTGCAGCTGGCTCAAAAAATCGACACCCTGGAGAAAGAGTGGCAAAAGAAGCAAAAAACCGAGAAAACTGTGGTCAGCGCCGAGGACATCGCTGAAACGGTCAGTATGTGGACCGGGATACCGGTGAGGCAGCTCTCCGCCGATGAAACCAGCCGCCTTCTCCAGATGGAAGAAGCGCTGCACCAGCGTATCATCGGTCAGGACGAAGCCATAGAAATTATCGCTAAGGCGGTGAGGAGAAGCCGGGCGGGATTGAAAGACCCCCGACGCCCCATCGGTGCCTTCATATTCCTCGGTCCTACCGGAGTCGGTAAGACCGAGCTGGTTAGAGCGCTGGCGGAATTTATGTTCGGCAGCGAGGACGCCCTGATTAGACTTGATATGTCGGAGTTCATGGAGCGTCATACCGTAGCTCGCCTGGTTGGTTCACCACCGGGATATGTTGGCTATGAGGAAGGCGGGCAGCTTACCGAGGCGGTAAGACGAAAATCCTACTGCTGCATCCTCCTTGATGAGATTGAGAAGGCGCATTACGATGTGTTCAATATACTGCTCCAGATTTTCGATGACGGGCACTTAACCGATGCCAAGGGACGCCGTGTTGATTTCCGCAACAGCATTATAATTATGACCAGCAACATCGGTGCCGAGTTGATAAAGCGCAATATGAGCCTGGGCTTTGATGTCCAGGGGGACAAGGAAAGCAAAATTGAGTATACCAAGATGAAGGAAAAGGTGCTCGGAGAGGTGAAAAAAACCTTCCGCCCCGAGTTCCTCAACCGTATTGACGCCACGGTGGTTTTCCACGCCCTGACCCGGGAACACATCCGTCAGATTGTTGACTTAATGCTCACCCAGACCATCAGCTCTCTCAAGGAAAAGAATATAACCTTAGAGGTCAGCGATGCCGCCAGGGACTTCCTGGGCGACAAGGGATATGACCCTGTCTTTGGGGCACGTCCCCTGCGCCGCGTAATCCAGGAGATGCTGGAAAATCAACTCTCTGAGGCGCTGCTGCGCGGTGAGTTCCTGCCTGGAGACGCCGTTGAGGCAGACTGCGAAGAGGAAAGAATTGTAATACGCGCCCTGGTTAAGGAAGGCTCAAAATAAGTGGCGCTGGAGATAATCGAAGCACCGATACCAGGTAAAATACTGAGCGTCAGCGTTACTCCAGGTAATTCCGTTAGCGAAGGCGACACCATCTGCGTCATAGAAGCGATGAAGATGGAAAACCCGATAGTGTCTCCCGTAACCGGCTCGGTCACCGAGGTGAGAGTCTCCCCCGACCAGGTAGTTAAAACAGGACAAGTCTTAGCCGTCATCCAGTATTAACGACCACCAGTCAAGGAGGGTAAGATGGGTGCACAAATGTGGTATAACGACCCCACAATGCAGATGGTGCTGCGCACTATGGGGAGCGAGTCCATCAAGGAAATCTTCGGACACTGGGTTGCCCCGAGGATGATTTTTTCGGGGAGAGTCGGGGCAATGGCACTGCCGATGATTCTCTCCTTTATTTGCGAAAAACATAAGGCATTTATCCTCTGCGACCCGGCGGTGGAAAAACATGCCCGGAGCGTGGCGACGGACTTTGAAGAGGCTGGCTTTGAAACAAAAATATGGAATGAGTCAGCGCCTGAGCCCCCGGTAAGCCTGGTGGAAAAATGTAGCGAGGAAATGACCAGCTTTGAGCCCGACCTCATAATCGCCGTGGGCGGCGGTTCAACAATTGACCTGGCTAAAGCCGCCTGGATACTTTATGAACAGCCGGGCTACGACCTGAGCCAGGTGAACCCCCTGGTTCCCCTGGGACTGCGGAAAAAGGCGCTGCTGGCAGCCTACCCCACAACCAGCGGCACCGGCTCAGAAGTTACCTGGGCTTCCATATTAACCGATGATACCGTAACTCCTCCGGTGAAGATGGAGCTTTCCTCAATGGAAATAGTCCCCGACTTCGCCGTCCTCGTTCCCGAATTTGCCGCCGGAATGTCACCCCGGATGACCGCCGGAACGGGGCTGGATGCCCTGGCTCACGCCGTTGACGGCTACCTGACCTCTTATGACATTGACATCTCCGACGCCCTGGCGACAAAAGCCATAGAATTAGTATTCCGCTTCCTCCCCAAGGCATACAAGACGCCGAACGACATGGAGGCAAGACACCGCATGCACACCGCCGCAACTATGGCCGGACTCGCCTTCGGAAATACCCAGTGCGCCCTGACCCACAGCCTGGGGCATTCCGTAGGGAAAGTGTTTAACATGCACCACGGAATAGCCGTGGGCATCTTCATCCCCTATGCAGTGCAGTACTATGCCAAGATAAGCACCAAGTATATGAAGCTAGCCCGGGGAATGGACATTAGGGTCAAGGACAAGGCGAAATGCCTGGAGAAGCTGGTTAGCAAGTTCAAGGAGTTTCTGTTGAGCCTTGATGTCCCTTACGTCTTAAAGGAGCATGGAATCACCAGGGAAGATTGGGAACAACACCTGGATGATGTCACCAGATACGCCTTTGAGGATGCCTGCACACCGGCAAGTCCGAGACCCACTTCACCCCCCGAGATTAAGAAAATACTTGAATATGCCTACGAGGGAAAGGATATTGATTTTTGAAGGAGGAACTGAAGATGTATGGCTATCACGGGAAAATCCTACAGGTAGATTTAAATAACCGTAAATCAAAGGACATCTCCCTGAACGAAGATGATTTGAAGAATTTCATCGGCGGAGGAGGGCTTGCCGCCAGGCTCTTATACCCCTTGATGACCCGGAAAGTCGACCCTCTGGGTCCCCAAAATCCCCTCCTTTTCATAACCGGTCCTTTCACCGCCAGCCCGGTTCCCTCCTCGGGACGCTATACCGTCTGCGCCCGGTCGCCCCTCACCGACATCTGGGGAGAGACAAATAGCGGAGGGCTCTTCGGGGTGGCATTAAAATCCACCGGCTATGATGGTCTCCTGGTAATGGGGTGCTCCACTCAACCCGTTTATATCCTGATGCACGATGGGGGCGTGGAAATTAAAGACGCTTCCCACCTGTGGGGAAAGGGGTTCTACGAAACAAGAGACGCCCTGCTGACCGAGGTGGGGGAGAAAAGGGCAAGAGTTGCCGCCATCGGGCAGGGCGGCGAAAATCTTGTTAAGTATGCCGCGGTAATGAACGATGACGGAAGGGCTGCGGGGAGATGCGGAATGGGGGCGGTTATGGGCTCCAAAAAACTGAAGGCGGTGGTAGCCTATGGCGATAAAAGAGCCCAGCTCGCCGATTCCGCGGGGCTAAAAGAAACTATAAAATCAAGTTTATCCATATCGCTGATGGACCTGACTGCTTTGTCCACCCGTGAGATGTTCCGGACATTCGGAACCATAGGATATATTGACATGGCAATGTATCTGTCGGACGCCCCGGCAAAATATTTCACCAAGTCAATCTTCCCCGTGGAGGAGATAAACGCCCGGGCGCTGAAAGAGAAATACCTGGTGACCTCGGCTGCCTGCTATGGTTGCCCCCTGGGCTGCGGCAGACTGACCCGGTATGGTCGCCACGGAGTGGAGTTCGTGGACGGTCCGGAATATGAAAGCGCCGTTGCCCTCGGACCCCTCTGTATGAACTTTGACCTGGACTCCCTGGTCTACACCACCCACCAGTGCAACGACTATGGGATTGACACCATCTCAGCGGGAGTCTGCATCGCCTTCGCAATGTATCTCTACGAAAAGGGCGTCCTCACCCGCAACAAGGCGGGAATGGAGCTGAAATGGGGAGATAAAGACGCCATCATCAGCCTGGTGAAAAAAATCGCCCTGAGGGAAGGACTGGGGGATATGTTAGCTGAAGGGACGAAAAGGATGGCAGAGAAGCTCGGCGTCTCCCAGGACGAAGCGGCGCATGTGAAGGGGCTGGAAATTCCGATGCATGACCCCAGGGCATTTTTCGGCGACGCGGTGGATTACGCCACCGCACCTCGCGGCGCCTGCCACACCAAGGGGGATTATTATATGGTGGATATGGGTCGGGGAGTCGTTGATGCTGGGATTACCCCCGGGGAGAGATTTGAATCCTCCGAGAGCAAAGGCGCCATGACCGCCAAGTATCAGAACCTGAGAGACCTCTATAACACGCTCCCCCTGTGCATCCTTTCAACTGTAATCTCCCCGGACACCCTGGCAACACTCCTGAATAACGTCACCGGAATGGACTTTGACGCTGATTCTATCCTGAAAGCCGGGGAGCGGAGCTTCAACCTGAAGCAGGTGATTAATATCAAGCTCGGCGCCACCAAGAAGGACAATAAACTCCCCAGGATAGCCACCGCACCTCTCTCCGAGGGCTCATCCTACGGCAAGGAGCCGGATATGGAGACCTTGCTGCGAGGGTATTACAAGGAGCGGGGGTGGGACGAGGACACCGCTACACCAACACGGGAAACACTGGAGCAGCTGGGACTCTCTGAGGTGGTGAAGGAAATATGAGCTGTCCGGAGCGGGTTAGCTAACTAACTTGAAATCCAGCAGGGGCAAACCAAAATTCAAGACCGTTTTTGTCTGCCAGCAGTGCGGTAAGGAAAGCCCTAAATGGCTGGGGCGCTGCCCTGACTGTAGCGCCTGGAACAGCTTTGTGGAAACCACGGTCAGCCAATCGCCTCCCTCCCGGGCTAAGCCTGCCCTCGGGGGAAAGAAGCCCGAGGAGCTTTCCCGGGTGGAGAAGAGCGCCCTTCCCCGTTTCAGCCTCGGCTTTGCCGAGATAAACCGTGTCCTCGGCGGCGGTCTGGTGCCCGGCTCGCTGGTGCTCATTGCCGGAGAGCCGGGAATAGGCAAGTCCACGCTGCTCCTCCAGGCATCAGCAATGGTAGCTAAAGATAGAAAGCCCGTAGCCTACATCTCCGGGGAGGAGTCCGCAAGCCAGGTCAAGCTCCGGGCGGAGCGGCTAAACATTGACGGCGAGGGGCTTTTCTTCCTCTCCGAAACCGACTTAGCCCTCATTACCCTGCACCTGGAGGAATTTTCCCCTAAGCTGGTGGTCATTGATTCCATTCAAACTATGTATTTAGAAGACGTCTCCGGCATGCCCGGAAGCATCTCCCAGGTGCGTGAATGCACCTCGCAGATAATGCGCTGGGCAAAGGAAAATAATGTCCCGGTGCTGCTCGCCGGTCATGTTACCAAGGACGGCTCCATCGCCGGTCCGGGGACGCTGGAGCATATCGTTGACGTGGTGCTCTATTTTGAAGGCGAGCCCTTCAGCAGCTACCGGGTGCTGAGAGGCGTTAAAAACCGCTTCGGCTCCACCAACGAGGTCGGTCTGTTTGAAATGGTCCATAACGGTCTGATAGAGGTAGCGAACCCCTCCCAGGCATTGTTGTCCCGGCACAGGAGTGCCGCTGTCGGCTCGGTGGTGGTGCCCACGCTTGAAGGGAGCCGCCCCCTGCTCGTGGAGCTCCAGGCGCTGACCACGCCGACCACCTTCAGTCCCCCGCGGCGCATCGCCAACGGCGTCGATTTCAACCGCCTCCTCCTGATTATCGCCGTGCTTACCAAGCGCGCCGGGCTGAAGCTCTTTAGCCAGGATGTCATCGTCAACGTTACCAGCGGATTGAGGCTCAGCGAGCCGGCGGTTGATTTAGGCATCGCCGTGGCGATTGCCTCCAGCTTCAGCGACCGTGCCCCCATTCCCGGCTCGGTAGTCCTCGGCGAGGTGGGGCTGAACGGGGAGCTCCGCACCGTGTCCCAGGTAGAGAGGCGAATTGACGAAGCCGTCAGGCTGGGGTTTACCTCCTGTCTCCTCCCCCTGCTCGCCTCCGAAGGCATACCCCAGCGCAGCAATATCCGCCTGCTCGGAGCCGACTCCCTCTCTGAAGCCCTCCGCTCAGGACTCGCCCCCAGGGCGAAGAGTCCGTTAGCTAACGGAGATGAGTAAAGCGCCCAATTTAGGAGCTATTATCGTTGCCGCCGGCACCAGCCAGCGGATGGGCGGCTTGAATAAAGCCTTCGCCCCCCTGGGAAATAAGCCCCTGCTTGCCTGGTCGGTGGATACCTGCCAGGAATGCCGGCTGGTCAGCCGGATAGCCATCGCCCTGAGGAAAGATGATTTGGCTTCAGGACAAAAATTAGCCCGCCAAAGAGGCTGGACTAAAGTCAGCCAGATTTACCCCGGCGGTCGCCTGCGGCAGGACTCGGTGAAGCAGGGGCTGCCGGAGATGGCGGGCTGCGACTGGGTTATGGTTCACGACGGAGCCCGCCCCTTCCTGACCCCGGAGCTGATTCAGGACGGGCTGGAGGCAGCCAGGGAGACCGGCGCCGCCATAGCCGCAGTGCCCGTCACCGATACCATAAAGCAAGCAGGCGACGACGGGCTGATAGAAGAGACCATTTCCCGCGATAAGCTGTGGCTCGCCCAGACCCCCCAGATTTTCAGGCTGGAGCTCCTGACCCAAGCCTATGAAAAGCTCACCGCAGAGGCAACCGACGACGCCGCGGCGGTCGAGCGCCGGGGATACAAAGTAAAGCTCTACCGGGGCAGCTACCGCAACATAAAGGTAACCACGCCTACCGATTTAGCCTTAGCGGAGGTTATTGCCCGGCAATGATGAGAGTGGGCCTCGGCTATGACTGCCACCCCCTTGTTCCCGGACGCAAGCTGGTCCTGGGAGGGGTCGTCATTCCCTTTGATAAAGGCTTGTCGGGCTACAGCGATGCCGACGTCGCCGTCCACGCCATAATAGACGCCCTCTGCGGCGCCGCCGACCTGGGCGATATCGGCACCAATTTCCCTTCGGGAGACCCCCGGTATAAAGACATCTCCAGCCTGGTCCTGCTGGGCAAAATCGGCGAGCTGGTTTATAAAAAGGGGTTCGCCATCGCCAACATTGATGTCACCATCGTGGCTCAGAGCCCCCGGCTCTCCCCTTTCTTCGCCGAGATGAAAAAGCAAATCAGCCGCTCCCTGAATATCAAGCCCTCGCAGGTAGCGGTAAAAGCCACCACCACCGACGGCGTGGGCTCTATCGGCAGGGGAGAGGGAATAGCGGCTCAGTCCGTGGCTCTACTCCAGGAGAAAAGCTAGCTCACCACCATATCGTAGGCCGGCTTACCGCCTTCCCGGTAAATCACAAATTTAACCGCCTTCCCCCGGGTCAAATATCTCTCGCTCTCGCTGCGGAGCTTCCCCAGGTCCATCGTCTCCAGAAACGCCTTGAGAAGCTCAATCTGCCCCTCGAGCGCTTCGTCCTTCCGCCCGCCTTCCCCATAGCTGTTCGCCAGGCTCCAGAACATCTCCCTGGCGGCGCACTCAATGCAGTGGGAAAGCGAGGGGACAAGCTCAATGCCGTCCATAGCCTAAGTTATACCAGCGCCGACCGGTGTTTTCAAATTTGCCCCGGGGCTATTGCAATTGGTCGGCTCAAAGGGTAACATCGGGTAAGGAAATGGAGCATCTCTGGGCGCCCTGGCGGATAGAATACATCCAGAACATAAGGAAGGCGGGAGAGAAGGGCTGCCTGCTGTGCCGGAAGCCCGGAGAGGACAACGACGAGGCGAACCTCATCCTCTACCGGGGGAAGACCAATTTCGTGATGCTGAACGCCTTCCCCTATAACCCCGGACACCTGATGGTGGCGCCCTACCGCCACCTAGCCGACCTTCAAAGTCTGACCGACGCGGAGGCAAAAGAGCACTTCGCCCTCATCAAGAAGGGCACGGCGCTATTAACCGAGATATTGAGCCCCGCGGGGTTCAACATCGGCTTAAATCTGGGCAGGGTTGCCGGAGCCGGCATTGAAGGACATCTCCACACCCACATCGTGCCCCGGTGGGAAGGCGATGCTAACTTTATGCCCGTGCTGGGGGACACCAGGGTGGTATCGCAGGCATTAGCCGAAACCTACCGTAAGCTGAAGTCAGCACTGGGCTGACTAGCCCGACTGAGGATAGGAGCCCAGGAGCTTGACGAAGGTAGCTTCCCGGGTCAGCTTTTCCACTGCCTCCTGGTAAGCCGGGCTTCCCAGGTGACCCTCAAAATCAACATAAAAGATGTATTCCCAGGGCTTGTCCTTGCTGGGGCGGGACTCCAGCTTCGTCAGGTTGATATTCCGGGTAGCGAAGATGCCCAGGGCAGAATAGAGGGCGCCGGGGGTATTCTTGGTGCCGAAGACCAGGGAGGTCTTGCTCTTCTTCGCCAGCTCAGCTTTCTTATGGGAAATGACGAAAAATTTAGTGTAGTTATTGACATTATTTTCTATTTTAGGAGCGAGAATCTGTAAGCCATAGATGCCGGCAGCCCTCTCGCTGGCGATAGCGGCGCATCCCTTTAGCCTGCCCGCCTTTATCATCTTGGCGCTGCCCGCAGTGTCATAACTGGGCATAATCTGGACTTCC
>CAYHBC010000011.1:0-21704 GCA_964354775.1 uncultured Dehalococcoidales bacterium | reverse complement strand
CCGCCGCTATTGCCGCCGCATCCGCCCCCGAGTTATAAGGCTTAAACGTGCCGTTAGCATACTCTATTCTCCGCCCGTTATCTCCGGGATAGTTCGGGTCGGCGATGTAGAGGTTCCCATTATTGATGCGGTAGCATATCATGTCATGACCGCCGCCAGCTTTACTGAAAATACCGACTTCCTGGGGCTCACCGGTTAGCTGCATGGAGTAAGCAAACAGGTTCCAGGTCACCTCGTCATTTACGCCGGCCAGCTTAGTCCAGAACTTATTCTCAAAGCTGCTCCAGTTAATATCCTTATGAACAGTAGAGGCGAAGCGGTATCCCAGGGAATCATCCTGCCAGAGATTGGGTGTGGCTGGTTGGTTGCCGTTGTTGTCATAGCGCCCGTAAAGGGTGGCACCCTTACCATCCGGCTTTGTGCAGTAGTACCAGAGGGCGGTTACACTCTGTCCGGCGCAGTGCCCGCCCTGAGCAATATACGAGCCATAGTTGGTGAACTGCCAGTCATCGATGCCGGGGCTGAAACTGGTGTCTATATCGGTCTTGAGTTTGGCATAAGGGATCATACTGATAACAAAATCGGAAAAATGCCGTGTGCCGATTGTAATTGAATCGTTGTCCTGATGCAGAGTTGGTAAACCTTCCAATTTCCCTGTTTTATCGTCATAGAAGAACCCCATGGCAAAGTAGTCCGGCGGCACGTTCACCGGGACTGTGACACTCATAATCTCCTCTGAATAGCCGCCGCCGTTGTCCACGGTTATCAGGGGGGTTATGGGGTTAAAATCTTCGCCAAAGCTGTGTTTCATTATTGGGGTATAAGATACCTTAAACGTCTGGCTGTCGGGGTAAGACCCTGCAGGCACCTCAATCTGGAAACCATCGGGGATATAACCGGGCTTGGTTATGCTTATTGTCCCGCCGGATGAAGCTACAGTCTCAGTTGCCACCTCAACTACCTTGCCGAGACTCAGCGAACCCCTCTTCCCCCCATCCCCACCCCCGGCACCACAACCCGGCACTGCCACCACCAGCAATAAGATAACGAGGGCCAGGTAGGCAACCTTACACCAGAGAGTGTTTTTCCAGCACACAGCGACCTCCTTCACCTCCTGTTTCCACCGCAGGGGCTATTTTTTAACCCGTAGCCATCTACCGAGCTAGAAACGATACCTTCTACGTTAAGTAGATTATTACTTATCTGAGGTATTGTTGGCAATACCGAGGATTGTTGCTTCAGGGACTCGCCGTTGGGGATGGAGACGGTGAGGCTTGCTGCTACCTGGTGTCAGTGTTATCATTTTGGCGGTAGCTAATGGATAGTAATCAGGATGTAGCGTCTCTGTTCCCCCGGATGTGTGTTGGGGTAATGGGCTCCGCCGGCGGGAAGATAGAAGACAGGGCGCGCCAGCTGGTGCGCCGCCTCGGTGCTGCCATAGCCCGACGGAGACACGTTCTCATAACCGGGGCTTGTCCTGGTATCCCTCAAGAGGCTGTCAGGGGAGCCAAGGAGGAAGGAGGGATTGTGGTGGGGGTCTCCCCCGCCCTCAACCTGGAGGAGCATGTGAGGAAGTACCATTCACCTACCCGTGGCTACGACGCTATTATCTATACTGGGAGCGGTCTTATGGGACGGGAGATTGAAAATATAAGGAGCTGCGACGTGGTAATCTTCGCCGGCGGTCGCTCGGGAACACTGGGGGAATTTGCTATTGCCTATGATGAGGCCAAGGCAATAGGGGTCCTGGAGGACACTGGTGGCATCACCGAGCACTTCAGAGAGATAATCAATATGATGAAGAAGGAGACCGGGGCAACCGTGTGCTACGATGCCGACCCCGAGCGCCTCCTCGACAAGCTCGAGCATATCTACGAAGAGCGAGTTCTTCCCCGATACTTAAAAGCTCTGGAGGGTCACGACCCCGAGGGGGTGCTGGAGTAACCCTGGACAGGTTAGCTGGTCGGCCTGAACCTTTTGAGACGCAGCGAGTTGGATACCACGGTGATGGAGCTGGCAGCCATGGCTGCCGCAGCTAAAATCGGATTCAAGAAACCGTAGTCGCCTAGAATAAAGTGAAGCCCCTCAGGAACACCGCTATTCCTGAAGGCAAAGTACAATACTCCCGCCGCCACCGGGATAAGAGTGGTATTGTAGGCAAAAGCCCAGAAGAGGTTCTGCTTGATGGTCCTCATGGTGCGCTTGCTCAGGGATATAGAAGTCACAATTCCCCCTAAATCACCGCTAATCAGCGTAATATCTCCAGCTTCCATAGCCACAGCGGTGCCGCTACCAAGGGCGATGCCCACATCCGCTTGAGCCAGAGCCGGGGCATCGTTTATCCCGTCTCCCACCATTGCCACCACTTTCCCTTCCTGCTGGAGCTTCTTGACCTCCTCGGCTTTATGTTCCGGCAGCACTTCAGCCAGGACACGGGCAATGCCGACCTCCCCGGCAATAGCCTCGGCAGTTCGCCGGTTGTCTCCGGTGAGCATCACCACCTCAATACCCATATCATGTAGCGCCTCCACTGCCGCTCGGGCATCAGGCTTAAGGGTATCAGCCAGAGCGATGATGCCCGCTACCCGGTTATCTATACCCAGAAACATCACTGTCCTGCCTTTTGCCCTGAGCCGCTCGGCTTCTTCCTCCAGTCCGTTTAAGGAAATACCTCTGGCATCCATCAGCCTGAGGTTGCCCAGTAGAAGCCTTCTGCCTTCTACTAAAGCCTCAACGCCGTGTCCGGGGATAGCCTTAAAATCAGAGGCTGAAGGTAGGGGCAGTTTCTTCTCCGCAGCAGCCCGGAGTATAGCCTCGCCGAGAGGATGCTCCGAACCACGCTCAGCCGAGGCTGCCAGCCGGAGGATTTCTTCCTGAGAAGAAGGGGGGAGAGCGAGGACATCAGTTACCTCGGGCTTGCCCTGAGTTAAAGTGCCGGTTTTATCCAGCAGCACCGCATCTATTTTGTGAGACCTCTCCAGCGTCGCAGCATTCCGGATAAGAACACCGTGCTCGGCTCCTTTACCGGTGCCGGCGATAATCGCCGTTGGCGTCGCCAGCCCCAGGGCGCAGGGACAGGCAATAATGAGCACCGCCACAAAGTTGAGCAGGGCATAGGTAAGGGCTGGAGATGGTCCGGCAAAATACCAGGCGATGAAGGTAATGACGGCGATGCCGATTACTATCGGGACGAAGTAGCTGGCGATGACATCAGCCAATCGCTGAATAGGCGCCTTGCTTCCCTGGGCTTCGTCCACCAGCCGGATGATTTGAGCCAGGGTGGTATCTTTACCCACCCTGGTTGCCTCGAACTTGAAGCTGCCGGTCTTGTTAATGGAGGCGCCGATAACTTCGTCACCGACCTTTTTCTCCACGGGAAGGCTCTCCCCGGTAATCATGGACTCATCAACGCTGGAATATCCCTGGCGGATGATGCCATCCACCGCTACTCGCTCTCCCGGTCTTACCACGATGAGGTCGCCAACCTGGACATCGTCCACGGGAATTTCTGTTTCCTTGCCGTCACGGACAACCAGGGCTGTCTCAGGATTCAGCCCAATGAGCTTCTTTATCGCTTCTGAAGTCTGTCCTCTGGCTCGCGTCTCCAGGAAGCGACCAAGCAGGATGAGGGCAATAATCATCGCTGAGGTATCAAAGTAGAGACCACGCTCTGCGCCGGCAGCAGCGAAAAGACCGGGAAAGAGAACGGCTACCATACTGTAAAGGTAGGCGGCGGAGGTGCCCACGGCTACCAGCACGTTCATATCGGCAGTTTTGTGCCTCAGCGCCCCCCGGGCACCCTGGTAGAACCGCCAGCCTGCCCAGAACTGCACCGGCGTAGCCAGTGCCCAGAGTAAATAGGGCTTCCCGGCGAACAAGGGAGTCCACATTAAGACAATAATTGATGCGGCAAGGATAGCGGCAACGATAAACCGGTCCCTTATGCCCCGGAGTTCTCGCTGGGAAGCAGCGGTCACATCTTCCCACGCCTCGGCTTCCGAGCCAAGCTCGTAGCCGGCACCTTTCACCACCCGCTTGAGGTCAGCTATGCTCGTCTCATCGGTATACTCCACGGTAGCCTTCTCCGAGGCGAGATTAACGGCGGCGGAGACTACCCCGGGCACACCTTTGAGAGCCTCTTCTACCCTGGCGACGCAGGAGGCACAGCTCATTCCCCTTACGGGGAAGATGGATTTCCTGTTTTTATTTGGTGAATTCAACCTTTGCTTCTTTTTGTGAAAAGAGGAAGTCTAACACCTCCACCCCCCGTTCAAAGTGGGCAGTAGTGGACTTGGACCACTGACCTCCTGTGTGTAAGACAGGCGCTCTAACCGCTGAGCTAACCGCCCCTGATATACCCCCAAAAATTTGGGGCTTTGGGAAAAGCCCCGTAAAATGGCACGCCTGGCGGGATTTGAACCCGCGACCTCAGCCTCCGCAGGGCTGCGCTCTATCCAGCTGAGCCACAGGCGCGTATGTTTAATAGTGCCGAAGGGGGGATTTGAACCCCCAAGCCCTTTAGGGCACTACGCCCTGAACGTAGCGCGTCTGCCTTTCCGCCACTTCGGCTTCGCCAGGGTAGCGATTTATCCTTCCACGATGCCGGGTCGGAATTCACCGCGCCTTGCTGCCACGCAGAGAATTGCCACTATCCCGATGAGGCCAACCACAGGAAGAACTATGGCCCAGGGATTGCCGGCTAAATCGCTGTGGTAGCGGATGCCGTATATCGCGGGGAGTCCGGTGCAGAAGAAGGAGTAAATAGCGCCAGCTAAGGCAAAGGCGAAATTCCGCCCCTTTAAGGCATCAATGCCGCCAAGGAGAGCTACCATGGCTACCGCAGCGAAGGTAAACTCGGCTACCCCCGCTTGAGCCCCTCGTATGCTTCCCATGGCTAGACCTGTTGCCCCGGGAAAACCGGGCACTCCGTTAAAAATAGCAAGCAATACCGCTAATCCCACCCCGTAAATGCCCCCTATTATGCTCAGGACACCACCGGTAGCGAGCAGCTTGCTTCTCCCCTCCCCCGCCACTTTCTTCTGGGCTTCTTCCATCTATCACCTCCTATAAATCGTGGGCAGTAGTGGACTTGAACCACTGACCTCTTGCGTGTGAAGCAAGCGCTCTTACCACTGAGCTAACCGCCCTAAATTACTTTCATTTTAACCCCAAAAGTCAGCTTTGTAAATATAGGCCGCCTGTTTTGTCCGGGGATGTTCTTTGTTCCCTCTCCGGGTGTCCCCACAATGCCGGTGAGGCGGGGTCATGCTCTTTATAGCGGCGCCGGGCAACTTCATCGTTCCTGGTGGAGTAGCAGTAGGGGCATCCCTGAACGCAGGTGTCATTTATGCCGATGTCCTTGCTTACGGAGCACCGGCAGTGCTTGCGCTGATAGGGGTCGTGGGAATAGTGGTCGGGCAGCCCCCAGAGTTTATGAATGAGGCTGCCATCAACACATCTCCCCGGGGGCATACCTTGCCCGGTGAAGTCGCCTTCCGAAGCGCAGGTGAAGCTCTCCATGTTATGTTGCCTGGCGATGGCGGCGAGGTCGCCGACGAGACGAGCAGTCTCCGTTGGCTGACGGATTGCCTCTTTGTCAAAGGAAAATCCCTTCCCTTCCAGCAGGGATAGCCTTCGCTCGGTCTTGCGGTAGAAATGGACTAGGCTCACCATAACGCGGTGGGTCGCCCCGTTTAGCTTGCTGGCGATAGCGGCGAACTTTTCGCGGTGAAAGTCGGCGGTGGTGATGTTTGATAGCACGATGGGGTCATAGCGCCAGATAACCCGCCACGGTCCCAGGCGCCCGCTTAGCCCGAGAAAGGTGGCGAGCCGCTCATCAAGGTCGGGGATGTTCGGCTCAAGAGCCCGGGGGTAATCGTTGAGGGTGAACTGGAAGTAGTAGCGGAATCCCGACCGGTCAAGCTTGTCCAGATGTTCCAGCAGAGGGGCGGGATTTTTGGACCAGAAGACAAAAGCGTCCACGTCTTGGGGTCTGAGGGATACCCGCGATACCTGCCCGGGATTCACGGGGTTGGGCACCAGGCACCAGCCGGCGCAAACCCGGTTCATAAACCACTCGCTGTAGAGCGCCGGAATATCCGTTCTGCGGCTGGCGGAGATAATCATTGCCGGCTCATTATACACCCCCACCCGGCAGCTATCCGCCGCAGACTGCCCGATGGAGAAACCCTCAACAACATCAAAAAATCAAAATTACAATTCAAAATGTAAAAATACTTTGCTTTTTGACTTTCCTGGAGATTGCCACGCCTTCGGCTCGCAATGACATTTAAAAAGGGTCAGAGTGACAGGAAGTGGCGGGCTCGCAATGCCCCCCTTTTTGTCATTGCGAGGAGCGCTAGCGACGAAGCAATCTCAAGGTTGAAAAATGTAATTGCCCACCGGGCAGCCGAGGCTCCCCGGGAAGGGTTTAACTTTTGGGGTAAAAAACTGCTAGAATTAGTCCGTTAGTCCCCAGCCGAGGGGAAAAGAGGGAGTAAATGGGGGATATATTAGACGAAGCTACGGCGATTCTCCGGTGTCGGGAATGTCCGTGGTATAAGAATTGTGTAATTCCGCTGCAGGTCAGCCCTGAAGATACCGCTCAATTCAGGCTGATGCTTCAGGAGTCAAGCCTTCCCGAGCAGGCTAAAAGTGAAATGGAGAGTATCCTGGAAGGCATAGCCTCAATGAGTCAGAATATGATTTTGCAGAGCTGCCCGGTGTTCGCCCAGCGCCTTAAGGAAAATCCTGAGCTCGCCCGGAGAATCAAGGAAATGATGCAGAGCTGGAAGGGAGAGTAATGGCTGAGCCGGTAGGCAGGATAGATAAGCCTGAGGCGGAGCGGTTTAAGGAAGGCAAGAAGCTTTATCTTGTCCCCATGGTATTCTACGGCGAGGATGCTCCCCAGGAGTATAAGGAAAGATGCCAGCGCTACTGGGAGCAGGCGGCGGAACAGTTAGCCAATCTGGAAGCGAAAATCGGGAAGGTGTGTCGGATTTACCATGAGTCGATTTCGCAGTCCGGCGAGAAGGGCGTGGAGCTCGCGGCGAAGCTGAACCAGGAGTGCCATCAAATTGCTAAAAGCCGCTGTGCCGACGGCGCTACCTTTGAGGCTCTGGAGGACCGGGAGTTGTTCGAGGAAGCTATGGATTGGGAGAGGTGCCTGCTGTTCGGCTTCGCCTCTATGAAAGTGGCGAGCAAAGTTAGCGAATTTTACACCGAGGCTTTACGGAAAAGGTATGACTTCATGGCTAAAAAGATAAGCGAGACGCTCAAGGATAATGAAGCCGGGCTTTTGTTTATCACCGAAAGACACCGGCTGCAATTTCCCCAGGGCATTGAGGTGTTCACCATCTCTCCCCCGGCGCTGGATGAAGTCCATCGCTGGCTCCGCGACGAAGTCAGTAAGAAGGAGGAGAAGGAATGAATGCCGGGGTGAGGGAAACGGTTGTTGCCGGCATGTTTTACGCCGCCTCGCCGGGAAAGCTCAGGGAGCAGATTGAGTGGTGCTATCGCCATAAGGTCGGTCCCGGCGCTGTGCCCCGGGTGAACCGCAAGGGTCACCGGGGGATTATCGCCCTGGTCGTTCCCCACGCCGGTTATGTCTACTCGGGACCGGTGGCGGCTTATGCCTATAAGGAGCTTGCCGGCGACGGAGTATGTGATACTGCCCTGATAGTTGGTCCCAACCATTCTGGCTATGGTGCGGCAGTTTCGGTGTGGACCAGAGGCGTCTGGAGGACGCCGCTGGGGGAGGTGAGCATAAACGAGGAATTTGCTGATAGCCTTTTAGGCGGGAGGATTAAGGCTGATGAGACCGCTCATCTATATGAGCACAGCATAGAAGTCCAGCTCCCCTGGCTCCAGCACCTTTATCCCCAGGTCAGCCTTGTGCCCATAGCCATGCTTGACCAGGACCTTAAAACCGCCCGGGAGGTTGGTAAGGCGATTTCCCGGGTCGGCGGCAATGTCATAATCATCGCCAGCAGCGATTTCACTCACTACGAGCCTCATTCTATAGCTTCCCGGAAGGATAGCTCGGTGATAGAGGCGATAACCAGTCTGGACGAGGAAGAGCTGTACCGGCACCGTACTTCGCTTAATTGCACCATGTGCGGCTATGGTGCTGTGGCGGCGGCGATTGTGGCGGCTAAGGAAAAGGGCGCCCGGAAGGCGACCTTATTGAAATACGCCACCAGCGGGGACACCAGCGGAGATTTCACCCGGGTGGTGGGCTACGCCTCCATCGCCATCAGGCGGTCAGCATAAAGGCTGATAGCCACTAAAATGTCATTGCGAGCCCGTTAGCCAACGGGCGTGGCAATCTCAGGGAAATCAAAAATCAAAATGCAAAATGACAGAGCAAAATTTAAAAATATCTTTGCATTTTGAATTGTAATTTTGATTTTTTATCTTTGATTTTTGATGTTGTTCGGGATTTCAAGCTTAGAGTTCCGAGCTTATTATCTCCCCTTTAATATCTTCCCCGACGGTGAGGATGCCGAAGGTGCGCGACGCCTTACCGGGGTTAAAGAAAAGGACGCCGTCAATCACCTTGTTCTGGGAGAAGTGGGAGTGACCGAAGATTATGGCGTCCAGTTTCTCGCCGGGGAAGACGCTTTTGACCTTGCTCTCTATCCTGAATGGCGCTCCCCAGCCGTGGGTGATGCCAATCCTCTTATTTCCCACGGTGAAGATTTCCTTTTCAGGCAGCAAGTTCTTCAGCTCGTCGGAATCCATATTGCCCCGGACTGCTTTTACCTCCTTGAGTTTCTTCAGCCCCTCAAGCACATTCCGGGCGGCGAAGTCCCCGGCGTGGACGATGAGGTCCACCGTGGCGAGGTGGTCAATTATCTTCTGGGGTATGTCCTCAACCGAGGCGGCATGAGTGTCGGAGAGCACGGCTATTTTCATATACGCTCCCTATACCACCACCATAGCTGTTTTGTCAACAGGGGGTTGACTTGATAATCCGGGTAATATATATTTCCCTTTTTAATAAGCTATTATCTCTTTAGGAGGCGCGATGAGCAGAAGGATATGGCAGCTTTTGTTTAATGGGACACAGCACATAATAAATTTAGAGTGGAATTCGCTTACCCTGGCGGGGGAGCTTTATGTGGATGAGAGCCTTATTGAGCAGTGGGGTCCACTGAGGAAGACTAAGGAGGTTAATTTCAAGGTCGGGGAGAGGGAGGCAACGTTTGCTTTTATTTTAAGGTCCCTGAAGCCCACTACGCAGGCACTGCGTGTTGATAAATTCCTCCTGGATGTCGATTCTGGCGGTCTGGAGGTGTTAGCTAAAAGAGGGCCTTACGGTTAATAGAGTGATGGGCCCCTTGTGCTAGCTCATTTGAGGCTGGGGGTAAGCCAGTCTATAAGCCGAGTTCTGTCCCTGAGAGTTTCAGGTGGTGACCATTCATCTAGCCTTGATGTTGCCATCAAGGTCAAGCGACCTACCCAGGGCCTTGGCCGAGCACCTCAGTCGCCCTTTGTTTGGTCTTGCTCCGGGTGGGGTTTGCCCAGCCAGCCAGTCACCGGGCTGCCGGTGAGCTCTTACCTCGCCATTTCACCCTTGCCGGGGCTGAATTAGCCCTTGGCGGTATGTTTCTGTGGCACTTTCCGTAGGGTCGCCCCTCCTGGGTGTTGCCCAGCACCCTGCTCGGTGGAGCTCGGACTTTCCTCCCTATGCCAGGCATAGAGCGGTCACCCGACCTGCTTACCCCCACCTATCAGTTTACCTTCAACGGGGGGCATGAGTCAAATTGTTAATTTTTCCGCCACAGTGTATGATTAAAAGTCAGGCGTCCTGGAGTGTATTGAGGCATCGGGTGGTATGAAGGTAAAAATTGAGAAAAAAGACAAAGTATTTACCGTGATTATAAGCCGTCCTGAAGTAAGAAATGCGGTGGATAGGGAGACAGCCGAAGCACTTTCCCGGGCATTCAGGACCTTTGAGGAAGATAGTTCCTCATATGTGGCTGTGCTCTATGGCGGGGAGGGGAATTTCTGTGCCGGAGCCGACCTTAAGGCAATTACAGAGGGCAGAGGGAACCGCATAGCCGCCGAGGGTGATGGACCAATGGGACCTACCAGGATGCTGTTATCCAAGCCAGTCATAGCTGCAGTATCGGGGTATGCGGTGGCCGGAGGGCTTGAACTGGCGATATGGTGTGATATTCGTGTGGTTGAGCAGGATGCGGTATTCGGTGTCTTCTGCCGCCGGTGGGGGGTGCCGCTTATGGATGGAGGCACGATACGGCTTGCTCGTTTAATCGGGCTCGGGCGTGCCCTTGATATGATATTGAGCGGGAGAGCAGTATCGGCGGAGGAAGCCCTTTCAATAGGGCTTGCGAACCGGGTCGTCCCCAATGGCGCTGCCCGAGCTGAAGCGGAAAAGCTGGCTGCCCGGATAGCTGAATTCCCCCAGATTTGTATGAGGCATGACCGGCTGTCCACTTACGAAGGGCTGAATTTAAGCTTTGATGAGGCGATGGTCAACGAGTTCCACCACGGGGAGGCGGTTATCAGTGACCTCGAGACCCTGCAGGGCATAACACGGTTTATGGACGGGGCGGGGAGACACGGGGAATTTTAGAGAGAAAGGCTTCCCGGCTACGGTCTTGAACCGCTACTCCACATATAATATCCTGCCGCAGCTATCACACTGGACCAGGTTCCCCGCTTTAGCCTTTTGCCATTGAGTTGTGGGCAGGTTGATGTGGCATCCCTGGCATCTTCCCCGTTCCACTTTAGCCACAGACTGCTCCTTCGTCGTCCTGACCTCGTCGTAAAGCGCCAGCGCTTTAGGGCTGATTTCGGCGGCTAATTCCTGGCGGCTTTGCTGAAAGCTGGCGAGCCGGGCTTCAACCTCGGACTTTCTCCGGGTGAGCGCCTGCTGCTTGTGGTGCCATTCCCGGCTTAGCCCTTTCAGCTCTTTATTGCTCTCTTCTGCCTTAGCCTGAATATCCTCCACCTCGCTCATTAGCTCCAGCAGGGCGTCCTCTTTCTGGCGGATGACTTTGTGGAGCTCTTTGCTCTCAAGGTCAAGGTTGACCAGCTCCTTGGGATTTTTAACTTTTCCCCCGTAGAGCTTGGCATCAACCTGGTTTACCTTCTCCTGGAGGTCTTCCAGCTCCCATTCCGCTTCTTTTTGCCTTTTCCCCATCTCGGTCAGTCGTTCTTTCAGGGAAGTGAGAGCGGACCTGGCTTCGGCTAAAACCCGGTCATCGCTGAGCTGAGTCTCAATTTCGTCTAGCGCCTGTTGCCTTTCGTGGAGTTCCTGGTCAATATGCTGCAGCTTGTAAAGCTGTGCCGGCGAATTCATAATGCCCCTTTATTGTAATCGGTGGCATAAGCCCTGTCAAAAGGAATTAGCTTTGGTTGGGATGATAGGCTGAAGGGGGTAGCTACTTACTATGTCCGCTCCCCCGGGGAGCTTTGTCGGGTGCTGGAGAAGCTGTCGGGGCGGGGAGAGCCATACTAAAAATCAAAGATAAAAAATCAAAATTACAATTCAAAATGCAAACTTTTCCTTTTAAATTTTTGCTCTGTTATTTTAATCTTTGACTTTTAACTTTTTATTTTGCCTTATTCTCCCCCCGATGTCTGAGCAATTGCTTCCCGATATTTCTCCATTATATCTTCCTGCGCCTGCTGGAGGGTAAGCTTGCTTGCCTCGGGCGTTTCCACCAGGGCGGCTTCCAGCATTTCCGAGCTCCTCTCGCTGCTTTCGGCTATGGCAGTGCTCATTGCGGCGGCATCCTCATCCCCGCCGGCAAATTTATCCTCTTCATCAGGCGCTACCTGAGCCAGCCAGTTGCCCCCCTCCGTCCTCAATGTCCCCTGGGCGTTGCTCACCGCCTCCCCTAGCTGACTGCTGAACCGCTCCACCAGCCCGGGAATCTGCTCGTCTTTTCCTTCGCCAGCCATCAGGGTAATCTCGTAAACTCTTTCCTCGGCAAACTGGAGGTGCAGCTCTGCCCGGCTTACATTTGAGCGGGCAAGCGAGACCCTCGCCTGCTCCACTGTCAGCTTCAGGGGATAGAGGGTCTCGTCGGGTAAAGCATTCGCCGCTGCCGCCACCGTTCCTATGCCGACGGACAGGACAATCGCTACGGAAGCCACCGCCCTGACCCAGCGCATACGCCAGAGGGGGACTTTTACCCTGGCTTCCTCCTCCCTGGCGTAAAGCCTCGCCTGGAGCAGGGATAAGGCACTGGCTTTAAGCTCGGGGCTGGGGCTGATGGCCGCCGATTCTTGCGCCAGGGAAAGCCCCGTCCGGAGCAGGGGCTCCAGCTCCGAAGCCTCCTCGGGATAGGAGGCAAGGCAGTCCTCAATGCTTTCTCCCCTGAATATGCGCTCCAGGCAGTCGTTTAGAATATCCTCCATCTTTCCTGCCATTTTCTATCTCTCCCCCGTAAGCCTCTTTCTTAACGCCACTATGCCGTTATATTGCAGGGCTTTCACCGTCCCCGGGCTTTTGCCCAGGAGACGAGCCACCTCGGCGATGGAAAGTCCGGCGCCAAACCGCAGCGAGAGCACCTCCTTCTGCGCCGGGGACAGCCGGTCCAAATTATCCATTAACCGTGCCACCTCTAAATTACGCTCAGCTATGGCGGCGGGGTCCGCTTCGCCACCCGCAGCTATGTCTTCGCCGGCTTCCTCGGTCACCTTGCCCTGTTTTCTTATTAAATCAATCATCAGGTTGTGGGCAATGCGGAACAGCCACGAAGCAAAAGGCAGCCCCCGCCACCGGTAGCCCCCGATTGCCTCCAGCGCCTTAACAAACACCTCCTGAGCTAAATCCTCGGCATCGCTCTGGTTCTCCAGCCTGAGGTAAAGATAGCGATAAATCCGCTCAAAATACTCCTCATACAGGGAGGCAAAGGCTTCTCCATCTCCCTTTGCCGCCCGGCAGACTATCTCCTTTTCAACGGACATCAGCAGACAATATAACACTGCTGCCGTCAATTATAAAAACGAAAAGAGGGCCAAAAAGTTTAGGCAGGATATAAAATAGCGGCAGCCATGTGGCTGCCGCTATCCGGCATTCGGTATCGGGTTAATAATACTACTCACACACCGCCGGCAGTATACCGGGCGGCATAGGCACAGCCCCTTCCAGCTCTTCCTTGGTTATATTCCTGTCCGCTCCGCTAAGCCCGTAATCCCAGAGATACTGCTCTACCTTTCCATCGGCACTTAGCTGCTGCACCATGCCCATAGGGACCTCGCTGCTTATCCACCGCTGCTTCCCTTCCCCGATAAATACGGCGCAGTTAATTTTCTCCCCGGCGCGGGGGGACTGTGCCGGGAAGGTGTATACCCCCATCGTATAACTAATATTGGGGAGGTAGTCCTCGGGGGTAACATAGTGCGGCCAGAGGAACTCGGGGAGAGGATTTATGTCCGGGGTCACATTGGCGGTCATCGGCGTCTCCAGAGCCTTAGCCACGCCTCTTACCAGGTCGTTGGTCTCAACATTGCTGGTGTCATACCAGAACTGCAGCCATTGTCGGCTGAACTCCATAGTAGCGGTGTAGAAAGGTGCCGTAACTTCAAACCCCATACATGTCACCCCGTCAATCTCATCTTCGCCGAGACATTCGTATTTGGCGAAATAAGGCACCGGTGTCAGGTGGCACACGGTGGGGTCAACCGGTATATTAAACTCAGCCCACTCGCCTCCTTTAGTCGTCGGGACGCCGGTATATGTGCAGACAAACTCAACCGCTCCTCCCCCTTCCTCCAGGGCTTCCACCCGTCCTGCCAGACCGCTTACTTTGCCCTGCAGCGCGCTCAACTGGTTCTGCGTTGCCGTCATCTGGGTTTCAATATCTTTGAGGGCTCCGCCGCCGCAGCTACAGCCAGGAAGCAGGCTCACTGCCATCACCAGGACAATCATTACTCCACAAATCTTTTTCATTTCTGCTCACCCCCGCTTACATTAAGTCCGTTTAATAATTATTCCTCTAAAGCGCTCACCCGCTGTTCCAAATCGGTGATGCTTGCCTGCAAGGTGTTTACCCCGTCCTGGAGCACCGTCAGGTTCTGCTGTAGACCTTCAACAGCCTCGCTGCTGACACCACCGCAGCTACAGCCGGGCAATAAGCTTACTGCCACCAGCAGGACAAACATTACCACTAACGCCTTCTTCATTTCTGCCTCTCCTTATATCTCTTAGCCTCTGGATATCATTGGAGACTCAAGTGCCATTAATGTTTCTGGAGACAATTCCATGCAGGTGTCTCTTTCCGTTGCCGAGATGGACCTTTCCGCCCCGGTGAACCCATAAGCGGAGATATGGTCAATTATATCCTTTACATTGGCGCTGTTTGAGCGGTATACCCAGCCGAAGGGGACCTGGCTGCTCACATATCTCACCGACCCGTCGGACAGGCGAAATCCGCCACAATCAAGCTCTCCCTCGAACCCCGTGAACTGAGGGTATATCTCCTTGGGGAACTTGGCTAAAGTATAGCCAAGGTTGGGGAGGACCTCGGTTGGAGTCTTGTCGCCGCCGAGCTGCGGCCAGAACTCCCGGGGTATAATGGTCTCCACCTTGTCAACCGGCAGGCAATATACCCCGGGCACACCGCTTACCTTGACCACGGCATTTACTGCCTCCCCGGTGTCAACATCAATCCAGAACTGGAAGAGCACCTCGGTAAAATTACTATGCTTTCCGGTCACCTCAAACCCCATACAGTCCTTCCCGCTGACATTCTCCTCGCCGATACACTCAATCTTCATAGCATGAAGGTAGGGGAGCACCACCACATCGTCAACCCACTGGCCGGCTTTTGCGGGCATAAAGCCGAGGTAATACTTGGTCGTAGGAGCCGGCGAGACCCCTGCTCCCTCCAGGGCGGTTATCCGCTGTCCCAGACTATCGGTGCTGTTCTCCATCTGGCTCAGCTGGTTCTGTATGGCGGTTAAGTTTTGCTGTATGCCCTGGAGAGCTTCACCGCCACCGCCGCCACCGAAGCAGCTACAGCCCGGCACCAGGATTACTGCCAGCACCAGCAAGCCGACTAAAATGACCTTTTTCATTTTCCCTTCCTCCCTCTTCAGTTCGTTATATTATATATTAGCAAATTTTAGTCTACTAGCTTGTAATACACCAGCGTCCTGGTCTCCTTCCCCACAAACTGGGAGTAGTCTATCATCTTCACATCGGTTTTTACCGACAGGTTCATCCACTCCTCAAAGACTAGCTTTTCTCCCTCAAAATGCTTGATGTAGATGCAGCTGAGGGTCGTCTCGGTGCCCGTCCCCGTTATTGTCCCCGTGTTAAGGTCAAGCTGGGAGAGGTTGTACAGGGTAAGGGTTACATCCTCCACGCCCACCACCTCAGCCGTCCTCTGGGAGAAGGTGGCGGGGAAGGTCATTATGCTTGCGGTCACCTGCTGGACGGTAAAGTCCCAGCTGGAGCCTACTGTAAAGGGCCAGCCATGTCCCCCGGCATAGAAGTAATCAATATAAGCGTCCGCATCCGTGGAGATGGGGGATTCGACATGGGTGCGGGCTAGCTGCCTGAGGAAGCTCCCGCTGTCCGCGCCGACCCAAATATCAACATCCTTGAGGGTCGCCGTTGTCGGCAGTGGGTCGGTAACATCGCGCTGGGCATCGGGGCGTATATCTATGTAGGCGCGGTAGCTTTTGGTAGTTATATTCTCCTGGGTATCCTCGTTACGCTGCTCCAGCATCACATCTTTCTCCTGGAGCTCAATGTCGTAGAGGACCGGGTCATACTTGGGCGTTCCGGCGGGATTTTCGTAGGTGGCATAGTATATCCACTTGGTGCCCACCCCTGCGGTGGGTATTACGGTCGGAGGGGTAATGTTTCCACTGGTCACGTTAAGCGTTCCCGTCTCGTTGTCATCGGGGGTAGCGACGGTTACGGTATAAATGCCCTCAGTAACGGCATCATAGCTGAAGCTAACCAGCGTGCTGGTATTGCTATCCAGGGTAACGGGCTGGCTCGCGGTGTAACTGTCCAGGGTTAAGTTCACCTCGCAACTGCCGGACTCACCCCCGGCATTGGTGACTGTAGCCTCGATGGTGACGGTGCTGTTGATTGCTGCTATCTCGGGGTCGATGTCCAGACCGGAGAGCATGAACTTAGCCGGGGTTGTTGGAGCAGGACAGGCACATCCTGCCACCAGACCGAGGAGCAACACCGAAATGCCAATTACCTGAAGCAAATTTCTCATTCCTCAGGACCTCCTTTTATTTTTGGTAATAATATACCAAAAGTTACAGCATAACAACTATTTTTACAAGCCCTTTTGTTGAAATTTTAATATTTCACCACCCCTTTTGGGCAATATAGGTAATCAGGTCGGCGAGGCGGCAGCTATAGCCCCACTCGTTATCATACCAGGCTAACACCTTGACAAAGTTGCCATCAATGACCATAGTGCTCGGGGCGTCGAAGATAGCGCTTGAGGGATTGCCCTTGAAGTCCGAGCTCACCAGCGGCTCATCGCAATACTCCAGCAGCCCTTTAAGCTCTCCCCGGGAAGCCCGGAGGAAGGCGGCGTTAATCTCTTCGGCGGTTGCTTCCCGGCTCAGGTCGGCGACGAAGTCCACCAGGGATACCGTTGCCGTGGGTACTCTTATGGCGATGCCGTGAAGCTTCCCGTTAAGCTCGGGAATAACCACGCCGACGACACGGGCGGCACCGGTGGTGGTGGGTATGATATTGAGGGCGGCAGCCCGGGCACGGCGCAAGTCCTGGTGAAACAAATCTAAGATTCTCTGGTCATTGGTGTAGGCGTGAATGGTGGTCATCAAGCCGTGGCTCACTCCGAAATTTTGATGGAGGACCTTAACCACCGGGGCGACGCAGTTGGTGGTGCAGGAGCCGTTGGAGATGATGTGGTGTTTAGCGGGGTTGTATTTTCCCTCGTTAACGCCGAGGACGATAGTTATGTCCTCCTTTTTTGCCGGTGCGGTGATAATCACCTTTTTCGCCCCGCCTTGAAGGTGGCTCGCCGCCTTGCCCGCCTCGGTGAAAAGCCCGGTGGACTCAATCACGATGTCCACCCCGAAATCGCGCCACGGAATCCTCGCCGGGTCCCGCTCGGCGACCACCTTTATTTTCTTGCCGTCAATCACGATGGAGTCCGCCTCAGCCTCCACCTTGCCGGGATAGATGCCGTAGTTAGAATCATACTTGAACAGGTGGGCGTTGGTTTTAGCATCGGTGAGGTCATTGACCATCACCACCTCCGATTTCCCGGCACAGCGCTCCTTAATTGCCTTCAGGGTCAGCCTTCCAATACGCCCAAAACCGTTAATCCCCACTTTTGTGGTCATTTTTCACCTCCTTTCCGCTCAGTCTTCAGCTAGAAATAAGGGAATTCCTTCTTTATCCGTCTTTGCCACCCTGCCCTGTAAAGTCAATAGCCTGATGTGGGCGGCGGTTTCGCGCACCGCCAATCTTCTCTCCCAGACGCCTAAATCGTGAAAGGGGACGCCGCCGGTCTCGGGCTTCCAGGGAACCCCCTCTGCTACCTGGTAAACCGTCTTTAAATCGCCTCGCAGAGCCTTTAAGATGTCTCGGTTTCTCTGCTCCCGGTGCTGAATTATCGCCTCCACTCTGAGCCTGAGGCTGTTAAACACCGCTCCGTGCCCCGGGAAAATAAAACTTACGCTGAGCTCCTTCACCTTCTTCAGGGAGTCCAGATAATCACCCAGGGGGTTATCCCCCGACTGGGGATGAAGACCTACATAGGGAATAACATTGTATAGCACGAAGTCCCCGCAGAAGAACAGCCCCTTTATTGGTTCGTAGAGAGAGACATGCCCCGGCGAATGCCCTGGCGTCTCTATCACCTTAAACCGGAACGAGCCGTTGGAAATGGTGTTGCCTTCCTCAAGGAGGATTTCGGGTGGTTCAGGAGGAGCCAAGCCCCGCATCCAGGGCGAAGCATCGACAAATTCCGCCAGCTCAGCTTGAGGGACTCCGTAGCTGGCAAGCTCCACTTTCACCCTGCGGGTAAGCTCCTCAGAGTCGGCATATCTGGAATCAAGGAGCTCTGCCTCAGTCCGGTGCATCGCTACCCTGGCGCCGCAGAGCTCTTTCAATTTACCTGCCAGCCCGTAGTGGTCGGGGTGAACATGGGTGATGACAATCTGCCGGATGTCCTTCAATTTGAGCCTGTCCCACTCCACCCCCTTGATAAAAGCCGAGAGACCCTCAGGGCTGTCCCAGCCGGTGTCCACCAGTATGTCGCCCGAGTCGCCCTTCACGATATAGGCGTTGGTCTCCCCGCGTGCGCCTTTGGGGAAGGGGACTTTTATCTGGTGGACGCCGGCAACTATTTCCATCTTGCTAGCTAACGAGCCGTCTCCTTCAGGTTATAAAAAGCCTTTTTGCCGGGATAGCGAGCGCTGCTTTCCAGTTCCTCCTCTATTCTGAGGAGGCGGTTATACTTAGCCAGCCTCTCGCTGCGGCAGGGAGCACCGGACTTGATAAACCCTGCCCGGGTAGCCACGGCTAAATCGGCTATGGTGGTATCCTCGGTCTCCCCGGAGCGATGGCTGATAACTGTGGTCCACTCCGCCTTTTGCGCCCGCTCAATGACCGCTAAAGTCTCGCTGAGCGTCCCTATCTGGTTCGGCTTAATAAGGATGGAGTTGGACGTCTTCTCAGCGATTCCTCTCTCAAGGCGCTCCAGGGTGGTGACATAAAGGTCGTCTCCCACAAGCTGAACTTTTTTACCCACTTTAGCCATGAGCAAGAGCCAGCCCGCCCAGTCGTCCTCTCCCAGACCGTCCTCAATGCTGATTATGGGATAATCTTTCACCAGCCGGGCATAATAATCTACCATTTCCGCTGAAGTAAGGGTAGCCCCTTCCCGGGACAGGAGATACTTGCCCTCGTGGCAGAAGCTGCTTGCCGCCGGGTCAAGGGCGAGAAATAGCTCTTTTCCCGCCTTGTAGCCCGTCAGCTCAATGGCGGCTAATATCACCTCCAGCGCCTCTTTATTGGACGAGAGCTGAGGGGCGAAGCCGCCTTCATCGCCGATGTTGGTATTCAGCCCCCTGTCCTTGAGCAGCTTACCCAGGGAATGGTAGACCTCGCTGCCCATCTGGAGCGCCCTGGCGAAACTTGTAGCGCCCGCGGGCACTATCATAAACTCCTGGAAGTCGGTGGAAGAAAGGGCGTGCTTGCCGCCGTTCAGGATGTTCAGCATCGGCAGGGGCAGTAAGCAGGCTTTCGCTCCTCCGAGGTAGCGGTATAGCGGGATGCCCCGGAAGCTGGCGCCCGCCCTGGCAGCAGCCAGGGATACTCCCAGCGTGGCATTAGCGCCGAGGCGGGATTTATTAGCCGTGCCATCAAGCTCAATCAGCTTCCGGTCTATGGCTGCCTGCTCCAGCGCCGACATGCCGGTTATCTCGGGGGCAATCTCGCGGTTGACATGCCCCACTGCCTTCAATACGCCGAGCCCGTTATACCTCCTGGTGTCGCCGTCACGGAGCTCCACCGCCTCGTATTTGCCCGTGCTTGCTCCTGAGGGGACGGAGGCTAGTCCCACCGTGCCGTCAGCCAGGGTTATCTCTACCTCGACGGTGGGATTGCCCCGGGAATCAAGAATCTCCCGGGCTTTAATCCCCGCAATGCTCGCCGTTTCCACGCTCATTTCCAGCGTCAACTAACCTACTGTCATTCCGAGTTTCTTTCCAAATAAAGTTTCCTTATTTCTTCTAGAGCTATGGATATATCTCTTTCACCCGTAACATTGATAATCTTCTCGCTGGTTTGGTTACTCTTCCTACTTTTCTTTGGTTTAGCAACTTCTACATGTCCTCTGCAAGGGATAAGCCAAACTAGAACCCCACGATTCGTAGAACACGTAATATATTGCTTCCACCTCTTGATTTTGATATTTGCACCTTTTCCTAATACTGAAGAAATCCTGTTTGCTATAGTCTGCGCTAAGTTCCACGAATCCATTTCTCTCCCGCCCTTCTCCGCCAGGGAAATAGCCCGGTCCACCGCCTCCGCGGCAGTGCTGGCCCTGATTATGGAGTCGACCTCTTTGCCGTTCCGGGACAATGTCCAGGTATTCAAGCCGATGACGGGGATGCCGCTCTTTAAAGCATAGGCGATTTCGCTGAGCGTCCCGTAATTGCCCCCGATGGCAATCACCGCCTGGGCTGACTTGACCACCGCCATATTCCGGCCATAGCCTACGCCGGTGGCGATGGGAATGTCCACCCACTGGTTAGCCACGCCGGGGTCTTCGCCAGGGAGGATGCCCACGGTCAAGCCGCCTTCCGACCGGGCGCCGCGGCAGACCCTCTCCATCACGCCACCCAGACCGCCGCAGATTACCACAGCTCCCCGCCGCGCCAGCCGCTCGCCCACTGCTTCAGCTAATCTGGCTTCCTCCTCGGAGCAGGAGGAACTACCAATCACCGCGACAATCATTTATCTCAATATAATATCAGCCAGCGCCTTAAAATTAAAAGTTAAAAATCAAAATGCAAAGTGACAAAGCAGAAGTTAAAAAAGCCTTTTTACATTTTGAATTGTTCCGCTGGCTAACGGATTGATTTTTGATATTGCCCGGGATTTGAGATTGCACTCAGGCTAGTTAAACTGCCCCATCGCCGCCTCTATTCCCTGGTCAAGAAAGCACGCCATAGCCTCCGACACCGTGATAACGGCTGACCGGATTATCTTCTCCTCGGCGGGAGAGAAATTGCCCAGCACATAGCTGATGATGGAGTCCTCGTCATCCTGCGCGGGGCGTCCGATGCCCACCCTGATGCGGGCGAAGTCCTCGCTCCCCAGGGCGGAGATGATTGACTTCATCCCCTTGTGTCCTCCCGAACCGCCCTTATGGCGAATCCGGACCTTTCCCGGGGGCAGGTCAAGGTCATCATAGATTACCAGGAGGTCGCTCAAGGCGATGCTATGCTTGTCCACCAGGCAGGCTACCACCTCGCCGCTGATGTTGACGAAGGTCTGCGGCTTAGCCAGCAGCAGCCCGTCGTGGGTTTCGCCGAGGGCGAGCCTCGCCCGGCACTGCCTCCGGTCAAAGCGGAGGGAGTGGCAGCGGGCAAAGTAATTCAGGCACCGGAAGCCGACATTATGGCGGTTGGGGGCGTAGTCCCTGCCCGGATTGCCCAGTCCGATGATGAGCTTCATAGTTTCGTGGTATATTATAGACCGAAAAGGTGAAGGAATATAGCTACTGCCCCCTTTGTGCCGCGTCGCTTCAGCGAGGAACCATTGAAGGGAAGGAGAGAAAATACTGCCCCGGATGCGGTTTTATTGATTACAAGAACCCCCTGCCGGTGGCACTGGCGGTCCCGGTAAAGGGGAAGAAGTTTTTGCTGATTAAGCGGGGGGTGCCGCCGCTGAAGGGGACCTGGGGGTCTCCTTCGGGCTTTGTTGAGGTTGGCGAAACGCCCCAGGAAGCCTGTCTGAGGGAGCTGAAGGAGGAGACGGGGGTATCCGGGGAAATAGTGAAGCTAATCGGCGTGGACCGGATAGAGGACCGCGAAATTTACGGCGATATGCTGGTGATAAGATACCTGGTCAGGGTAACGGGAGGGGAGCTAGTCCCCGGGAAGGAAGAGGTAGAGGATGCGAGGTTCTTTGATGTCTCCGAGCTGCCGGACCACTATGTCGCCCTTTTCGGGGATGTCATCAGGGAAATCCAGAGCGGGGAAGTGGG
>CAYHBC010000010.1:14262-21728 GCA_964354775.1 uncultured Dehalococcoidales bacterium | reverse complement strand
AACGACCTGTCTTTCTCTGTAAATCAGAGTGAGATATTTGGTCTTATTGGTCCTAATGGCGCGGGCAAGACTACTACCATCAGGATGATGATGGACCTCATCACGCCCGACTCGGGTGAGGTGACAATCCTCGGCGAGAAGTTGAGCGAAGCCAGCAAGAATAAGCTGGGCTACCTGCTCGGGGGGCTGCTGCTGGTAGCCAGGCTTCTGAGGACTTACCTGCTTATGTACGGTAAAAGACCGGGACTCAGGGTGATTGTTCGAAATCTCAGGAGTGGCTAGGCGGGCAATGGAAAATAAGCGTTTGCTTCGCTCCCTGGAGTCTTATCGCCCGAGGATAGAGGCGGAGCTGAAGGAAGCTATCGGCGGGAGTCCCGAGGCTTTCTATGATATGTTGCGGTACCACCTGGGGTGGCAGGATGAGCAGGGTCGTCCCTGCCGGGGAGGGTTGGGGAAGCTCATTCGCCCTCTTCTCTGCCTCCTCAGTTGCCAGGCAACCGGCGGGGATGCGGTGCGGATAATGCCCGCTGCGGCGGCGGTGGAGCTTATTCACAACTTTTCACTAGTTCACGATGATATACAGGACTCAAGCTACAAGCGACATCACCGCCCTGCCCTGTGGAAGTTATGGGGCGAGTCACAGGCGATAAACGCCGGCGATGTTATGTTCGCCCTAGCTTTCTCCGTGTTGCTCAAATTGCGAAATAATGGTATAAAAGAGCCAAAGATTATGGGTGCGGTTCGGTTTCTGAGCGGGGCTTGTAGAGAGCTTTGCGAGGGGCAGTATCTGGATATTGCCTATCAAAGCCGCGGTGAGGTCACCATAAAGGACTACCTGGATATGATTGCTAAGAAGACCGCGGCATTAATGGCGGCATCGGCTGCCATCGGGGGATGCCTGGCGGTGGATGACGAAGGAGTGGTGAAGGCTCTCTACGGGTTCGGTGAGGAATTAGGCCTGGCTTATCAGGTTCAGGACGATTTGCGGGGTATCTGGGGGACGGAGGAGGAGACGGGCAAGCCGGGGAAAGAGGATATTTTGCAGCGGAAGAAGACCTTCCCTGTAGTTTATGCCTTTGAACACAGCGGAAATGATGACCGGCAGAAGCTCATGGAGCTTTACTCCCGGGAGGTCATCCCCGGTGAGAAAGTCGCCGCGGTGGTGGAAATCCTGGAGCGCTCGGGTGCGCCGGAACAGTGTCAGAAGCTGCTCCAGCAATATCACCGTCAAGCTCTGGCGAAGCTGAAGACAAGCGGGCTGGATTTAGCCGGGCAGTCTTTGTTAGCCGAGATGGCCGGCTTCCTGGTGAAGGGCAAATGGACAAAAGAACGATAAAGGATATCGGGGTTGAGGGGAAGAGAGTCCTGGTGAGGGTTGATTTTAATGTGCCTCTGGATATAGAAACAGGTGCTATTACCAACGACAACCGTATCCGGGCGTCGCTGCCGACCATCAAGTATCTTGCCCGGCGCGGAGCAAGGATAATACTTTGCTCGCATTTAGGGCGACCTAAAGGGAAGGTGGTCGAGGGATTGCGTATGCTGCCGGTGTCACGACGGCTGGCGGAGCTTCTGGAATTGCCGGTGGAGACCGCTCCTGATTGTGTTGGGGAGGAGGTGAAAAAGAAGGCGGAAGCGCTCAAGGCGGGAGGAATTCTTTTCCTGGAAAACCTTCGCTTCCACCCCGAAGAAGAGGCAAATGACCCTTCTTTTGCTAAAGAGATGGCTGATTTAGCTGATGTGTATGTTGATGATGCCTTCGGGACTACTCACCGGGCGCATGCTTCCACTGTGGGAGTGGCTAAATATTTGCCTGCGGTAGCTGGTTTCCTGCTGGAGAAGGAGCTGAACATACTGGGCAGCTTGTTAAGCGAGCCAAGACGCCCCTTCGCCTGTATGATAGGCGGCGCCAAGGTGAGCGACAAAATAGGATTGATACAAAATATGTTGCGGTGGGTGGATATTTTGCTTATCGGTGGCAGCATGGTGGCTACTTTTTTGAAGTCGCGGCAATATGGTGTTGGTAAGTCCCTGGTGGAAGAGGACAAGGTGGGTTTAGCCGGAGAGTTACTGGAACATGCCGGGGGAAAATGGGCCGCCAGGCTCATATTGCCCGTGGATGTCATAGTCGTGCCCGAGATTAAACCCGGCGTCAGCAACCAGCTCGTCGCTATTGACAAGATACCTCCTGATAAGATGATTGCCGACATCGGTCCCAGCACTATTGAGCTTTTTTCCAACGAACTGGGAAAGTGTCATACTGTTATGTGGAACGGTCCTCTGGGTGTTTACGAGACACCTCCTTTTGACCGCGGCACCAGGTCATTGGTCCGGGTTCTTTCCAGTCTCAACGAGGCAACCACTATTGTTGGCGGAGGCTCCAGCGCTGAGGTAGTCCAGGAAATGGAGCTGGCTGATAAGATAAGCCATGTATCCACGGGTGGCGGAGCAAGCCTGATGTTTCTGGAAGGCGCTACTTTGCCCGGAGTAGAAGTCCTCTTGGATAAGTAAGGGAAGCCCGTTAGCTAGCAAAGAGAATCATTATGCGTATTCCTTTAGTTGCCGGCAACTGGAAGATGAACACCACGGTGGCTGAGGCTGAGGAGCTTGCTTCGTCAATGCGAGACAAACTGGAGGGGATAAAGGGAGTGGAGAAGGTGCTCTGCCCGCCGTTTGTCTCTTTAGCGGCGGTGGGCAAGGTGCTGCAAGGCTCCTCGGTGAAGCTGGGGGCACAAAATATGTATTTTGAGGCAAAAGGGGCTTACACCGGCGAAGTGTCCCCGGCAATGCTTAAAGGGCTTGTTGAGTTCGTTATTCTGGGACACTCTGAGCGGAGGCTATATTTTGGGGAGACGGACGGGCTGATTAATAAGAAGGTGCGGGCGGCGCTGGACTTTGGACTCAAGCCTATCCTGTGCGTTGGCGAAAGGCTTGAGGAAAACGAGGCGGGCAAGACGGAGCAGGTGCTCACCCGGCAGTTAGAGGGGAGCCTCGCTGGTATCGCCCCTGCTGCGGAGCTGACCATTGCCTATGAGCCGATATGGGCTATCGGCACGGGCAGGGCAGCCACTGGACTGGCGGCAGCGCGGAGCATCAAGTTTGTTCGGGATGTCCTTGCCCGGCTCTGGGACGGCGATACCGCTCAGCGGGTGCGCCTTCTCTACGGAGGCAGTGTTACCAGGAGCAACATCGCCGAGTTTATTTCCCAGCGTGAAATCAACGGCGCTCTGGTCGGTGGTGCCAGCCTTAAAATTGATGATTTTCCCGGCATTGCGGCTCAATCGGCGGCAATTAAGAAGCAGGAGTCCGGCTAAAGAGCAGTTCAAGTAGATGGGGCATCTCATCGCCATTGTCGGTCCCACTGCGGTAGGTAAAAGCCGGCTCGCCCTTGAACTGGCTGCCGATTTTGAGGCGGAGATAGTAAATGCCGACAGCCGCCAGGTCTATCGCTATATGGATATCGGCACCAACAAGCCCACCAGGGAGGAGCAAAAGCTGGTTCCTCATCACCTCATTGATGTGGTGAATCCCGACGACGATTTTACCCTGGCGGACTATCTCCCGGGGGCTTACCAGGTAATCGAGGATGTCCAGCAGAGGGGGAAATTGCCCCTGCTGGTCGGGGGCAGCGGTCTTTATGTCTGGTCGCTGCTTGAAGGCTGGATGATTCCCGGTGTTCCTCCTGACCGGAAATTAAGGCAGGAACTGGAGGCTACAGCAAAGGAGCAGGGCGGTGATATACTTTACCAGCGGCTGCGGGAGATTGACCCCGCAGGAGCGGCAAAGATAGACCCTCGTAATATACGACGGATAATAAGAGCGCTGGAGATTTATCAATCGTCGGGGCAGCTTCCTTCCTCGGTCAGGCGGAAGCGGGCGCCAGATTTTTCTACCCTCATTATTGGGTTAACCGTGGAGAGGAGCGAGCTCTATCGTAGAATCGACTCCCGGGTCGATAGAATGATGGAGGAGGGACTGGTTAAAGAGGTAACCGGGCTGATGCAGAGAGGTTATAGTCTTTCCCTGTCTTCAATGTCGGGCATAGGGTATAAGCAGGTTGGCGATTTTCTTTCCGGCAGGGTGAGCCTTTCTGAGGCGGTGGAGAAGATAAAACACGAGACCCACCGTCTGGCTCGCCGTCAATCTGCCTGGTTCCGTCCTGAGGATGCCCGAATTCGCTGGCTTGATGCCGCCCTGAGAAAAGCAGCGAAAGACCTGATAGCGAGCTTCTTATCATGAAATTCAGCAAGCTAGAGGCAACGGGAAACGACTTTATCCTTGTAGAGAGCAGGGAAGTCCGCCCGAGGAAGGGGTGTAATTGGGCCGAGCTGGCACGGGCGATATGTCACCGCCATCTCGGCGCTGGCGCCGACGGGTTGATAGTGGTGGAGGGCTCTGAGGTGGCTGATTTGAAGATGCGGGTGTTCAACCCCGATGGCTCTGAGGCTGAAGCGTGCGGCAACGGGCTGAGATGTTTTGCTAAGTATGCTGTTGAACGGGGGCTGGCTGGTAAGTCTGCCCCCCATCTAAGTGTGGAGACTGTGGCTGGAGTAAGGGAAGCGGTGGTCTATATGGTGAGAAACCGTGTAACCTCGGTGGAGGTGGGTATGGGCCTGCCCCGGTTTAAGCCCGAGCAGATTCCCGCCACCCTCGCCCGTCCTCTCCCCTCCATGGAGGAGGGGATGGCGCTCCTGGACTATCCCCTGAAAATAGAAGGGCTGCCCCCTGCCCGCTCTCAGCTAGAGGTGTCCCTCTTGTCCCTGGGAAATCCCCACGCCGTGTGCTTTGTCTCCGAGCCGGTGGCTGAGTTTCCCCTGGACAGGGTGGGACCCCACGTGGAGCGCCACCGTATGTTTCCCCGGGGGACGAACTTTGAAATAGCCCGGGTCGTGGATAGAGAGAGGGTTGAAGCCAGGGTCTGGGAGAGGGGTGCCGGGGAGACGCTGTCCTGCGGCAGCGGCGCCTGCGCTATTGCCGTAGCCGGGCGATTGCTTGACTACATAGATAATAAAGTTGACATAACATATCCAGGAGGAACTTTGACCGTAACCTGGGATGGAAAAGGCGAGGTGATGCTTGCCGGTCCCGTGGAGGAAGTTTACACTGGTGAATGGTTAAAATGAAGGGGGAGAAATGAAATTAGCAGAACGACTTAATAAGTTGCCTCCCTATCTTTTTGTGGAAATCAACCGAAAAATCGTGGAGAGGAAAAGCCGGGGAGTGGATATCATTGACTTTTCCGTTGGCGACCCCGATTTACCCACGCCGCCCCACATCATTGAGTATATGTGCCAGATGGCACATGACCCCGCCATCCATCGCTATCCCGAGACTGCTGGTTTGCCCCGGCTCCGCCAGGCTATTGCCCAGTGGTATCACCAGCGCTTTGGAGTCACCCTGAACCCCAATAGAGAGGTGCTGCCCCTCATCGGCTCCAAGGAAGGGATTGGGCACATACCTTTAGTTTTTCTCGGTCCTGGCGACATCGCCTTGGTGCCTGACCCGGGCTATCCGGTTTATGCCATGGGGACCCTGCTTGCCGATGGCAAACCTTACCTTGTGCCTTTGAAGGAAGAGAACAATTTCCTGCCTGATTTTGAGGCTATCCCCGGGGATGTAGCTGACCGGGCTAAGCTCCTGTGGCTGAACTATCCCAATAACCCTACCGGTGCTGTAGCAGAGCTTGATTTCTTTGAGCGGGCGGTCCACTTCGCCCGGCAGCATGATTTAGCAGTCTGCCATGATGCCCCTTATACCGAAATCGCCTTTGAGGGCTATAAGCCGCCGAGCTTCATGCAGGTGCCGGGTGCCAAGGAAGTCGGCGTGGAGTTTCACTCTCTTTCCAAGACCTACCATATGACGGGCTGGCGCATCGGCATGGTGGTGGGCAACGCCGAGATGGTAAATGCCCTGTTCCAGATAAAGTCTAATCTGGACTCCGGCATTCCCTGGGCAATCCAGTATGCTGCGGTAACCGCCCTGAGCGGTCCTCAGGAGCACATTGCGGAGCATAATGCTATTTTAGAGCGGCGTCGCGATAAGCTGGTAAAAGCCGTTAACCAGATAGGGTTGAAAGCCAGGATGCCTAAAGCCACTTTCTATGTCTGGGCGAAGGTTCTCCAGGGTTATACCTCGGCGGATTTCACCACCAAGCTGCTTGATGAAGCCGGGGTGGCGGTAACTCCGGGCTCGGGCTACGGAAAAGAAGGGGAGGGCTATGTCCGCTTTTCCCTGACCCTTCCTGATGAGCGGCTGGAGCAGGGAGTGGAGCGGTTGCTGTCCTGGCACGGGGGGCAGTCCCGTGGCTGAGGGAAAGCGAAAGCTTTTTGCCACCCAGACTGAACCGGAGCGAGTATTTTTAGTCGGCGTAGCCAGCAGAGCCTCTACCGGGGGCTGGTCGGCGACTGATTCGCTTGAGGAGCTGGCTTATTTAGCCCGGACGGCTAATGCTGTGGTGGTGGGTGAGCTTGTCCAGAGGCTGAATGCGCCTTCGTCAGCTCATTATATTGGCAGGGGCAAGCTCGATGAGCTGCGCAGCCTCAGGGAACAGGTCCAGTATGATGCGGTGGTCTTTGATGATGACCTGTCGCCGCGGCAGCAGAGAAATCTTGAGGAAGCCCTTGAAGTCAAGGTTATTGACCGCACTGCGCTCATACTGGATATATTTGCCCGGCATGCCCGGACCCGTGAAGGACAGCTCCAGGTTGAGCTGGCGCAGCATCAATATCTACTGCCCCGGCTTGTGGGGCAGTGGGCTCATCTTGAGCGGCTCGGCGGCGGTATCGGCACCAGGGGACCGGGTGAGTCGCAACTGGAGACCGACCACCGCCTTATCAAAAAGCGCATCAACAGGCTCAAGCGGGAGATAGAGGAGGTAAGGCGGCACCGCGACCTTTATCGTAAGCGTCGCCGGGAGAGAGGCATGCCCGTCGTTGCCCTCGTTGGCTATACCAACGCCGGCAAGAGCACCCTGTTTAATGCCCTGAGCAAAGCCAGCATGGTTGTCGAAGATGCCTTCTTTTCTACCTTAGACCCGGTAACCCGCCGTTTCGCTCTGCCCCGGGGACAGCAGTTTCTGATTACCGATACCGTGGGTTTCATTCATAAGTTGCCCACATTGTTAATCGTTGCCTTCCGGGCTACGCTGGAGGAGCTTGGCGAAGCCAGCTTGCTGCTCCATGTAGTTGACATAATGCACAAGAATGCGGTCCACCAGTGTCATACCGTGGAGGAAATGCTGAAAGAACTTCACCTTGAGGGCAAGTCCCGGCTCACGGTGTTTAACAAGCTGGACTTGGCTCTCAATAGTGAAGCGGAGCTGGAATCCCTCTCCCTCAGCCCCCGGATTCCCTTCCTGGAGCAGGAGGTGATGCTGCCGGGGGAAAATATCGCTCTTATCTCTGCGGCTAAGGGCTGGGGAGTAAATAAGCTCCTGGAAAAGATTATCTCCCTTTTGAAGGTATCCG
>CAYHBC010000010.1:242-14162 GCA_964354775.1 uncultured Dehalococcoidales bacterium | reverse complement strand
GACACATTTTGGTGATTTTATAGTATAATGTAATTACAGGAGGGGTGGAGCATGGTCAAGGGAACGCGGATAACGGTGGACCTGGGGAACGAAGAACTTCTCAAAGCGATAAAAATTGCTGCTATTGACCAGCGCAAGGCGATGCGCCAGATTATTGTTGAGGCTCTGCAGGAGTGGCTTGAAAAAAGTGGGAAGACAAAGGGCAAGGGCTGGCAGGAAATGATAGAGGCAGTAGATGAATATCGGAAGACTGCGGGGCTATCTGGGTGAACCGGCTAACGGAGGTGGCACCGATTTATTTGGGGGTGAGGGATGAAGAAACTAGCCAGAGACAGCTTTTCCAATTACCGCCAGAGCTATCGCCGGGGGACGAAATCTCATAATACTCTGGGAGAGAGGATTGAAAAGCTGGTGAGAATCGCCCCTGGGGGGCTCGCTTGCGCCCAGGGTGAGAGGAAGCTCACCTGGAGGCAGCTTGATGAAAGTGTGAACAAGCTAGCCAATGCCCTGTTAGACCTGGGGATTAAAAAGGAGGAACGGGTGGGCCTTGCCGGCTTTAACTCCATAGAGTGGCTGGTCGCCGACATCGCCCTGGCTAAGATTGGAGCGGTCTCTTTTTTCCTGAACCCCCGGCTCACGCTTGGCGAGTTAAGGTACATCGTGGAGGATGCTGATGCCGTGGCGGCAATCGTCCAGGACGAGTATGCCCATACCATAAAAAGGGTGAGCGAAGGATTGAGCCACTTCAGGCGTTTCATCGTTTACGGCGTGGGCCAGCGACCTCAAAATATTCCTGAGGGAGCAGTGGTCTATGATGACTTGATGGAGAGGTATTCCCCGGCAAAACCGCTGCTGGATTATGTAGTAACCAATGAGGACTTCAGCCATCTGGAATACACCATTGGGAGCGGCGGCTACCCCATAGGGGCGGTATGGGACTATGAGCGGCAGACCAAGGGCGCAATGTTGATTACCTTCAGCAGTTATCTGCCGGTGCCTGATAGGGGGAAGGAGAAATGTGCCCTCAATCTGGATAACACTATATTTCCTATGCCCGGTTTCACCACTTTGACCTATCCCTTCCGCAACTTGACATCGTGGAAGAAATTCCATCTCTGGTGCATTAAACAGGTGCTGGGCACGGCATTTTTTATCCGGCTGTGCCGGCATTTTAGAAAGGGTGAGCTTAAAGCCCTTCTTGCCTCTCCTTTATTCTTTGAGCTGTCCTATAACCAGGTTATAGGCAATATTATGGGGCACGGCGTGTCCCTTGTTTTCCTGGAGACCCCTTATCCCTTTAATGCTGCGGAGTTCTGGAGAACGGTGGAAAGGGAGAAGGTGAATATGGCTTTAATCGCCGGTGATACCTTTGCCGTGCCTATGGCGGAGGAATTAAGGCAGGCGGAGAAGGAGGGAAGGAAGTACGACCTTAGCTCACTGGTAACTATAATCTCCTGCGGGGTGAGATGGACGCCTCGCGCTAAGAAGGACCTTCTCCAGTTTATACCTCACCTGATAACGATAGATGGCTACGGGGCGCGAGGCTCCGGAGTCAGTTTTGCTGCCATTGACTGTGCCCGGGATAAGGAGATAACTTCCTTTCAAGCCCGGGTTGACCGCAAAGGGGTGTATTCCTTCCAGGCTCCCTGTAAGGTCGTCAACTCCGACACCGGAAAAGAGGTTAAACCAGGGTCAAAGGAGGTAGGGGAGTTTCTCACCGGCGGCTACAGCACCTCGGGGTTCTGGAAAAACCCCGGGGAGACCAAGCAGGCTTTCCGGGAGTGGGGAGGGCGTAAATATTTCTTTGCCGGGGATATGGGCTATGTTGATGAAAAAAGGTGGTTTCATCCCGTAGGCAGAATGGGGATAGAGGTTATTAAGAGCGGCGGGGAAAATATTTATGCTGAGGAGGTGGAGGATGTGCTAGGGGCTCATCCCAAGGTGGGGGATGCCGCCGTAGTCGGCATCTCCAGTGCCGAGCGCGGTGAGATGGTAGTTGCTATTGTGGCGATGAAGAGCGGTGTCGAGTCCAGCAGCGAGGAATTAATTAAACATTGTCAGGACAATCTTCCGGAGTATAAGGTGCCGGGGCAGGTGATATTTGTGGAGTCCATTCCCCGGTTGTCCTCGGGCAAGATGGACCGGAGAATGCTTAAGGAATTTGCTGAAGGAAGGCTTGATGGTCGGCGAACCGGCTTAACACAGTATTTTAATTAACACCAGGTCTTCAATGAACATGGTATAATAGTTAACCAGGGAAGCTGGTGTAGTTATGATAGAGCGCGAAAGAGATGCCTTGGGGGCAAGGGAGATAAGTCAGGATAGTTTCTCCAACTACCGCCGGAGGTATCCCTTGGGCTACAAGTCCAACCATACCTGGAGAGGCAAGCTGGAGAATATCGTCAAGGCTATCCCCGATAGATTAGCCTTTGTCCAGGGAGAGAGAAGGCTTACCTGGAGGCAGTTTGACGGGCGGGTAAATAGATTAGCCAACGCTCTCTCGGGTTTAGGGATTAAGAAAGGGGAGCGGGTAGGCATTGCGGGGTTCAATTCCATAGAGTGGATGGAGTCCTACTTTGGTATATCTAAGATTGGCGCGGTCCCCTTCAACCTTAATCCCCTGGCGGCGCTTGATGAGCTTGGATATGTAATTGAGGATGCCGATGCCGTGGCAGTAATTGTGGAGGACGACTATGCCCCCATTATAGAAAGAGTAACTGAAGGAATAGCCTCCTTAAAGCATGTAATCGTTTACGGTGTCGGTAAGCCAGCCCAGAATATCTCCCGGGGAGCGCTTGTCTACGAAGACCTCCTGGCAAAGTATCCCCCGACAAAGCCCGAGCTGGATTACAAGATAACCAACGAGGACTTCTGCTACCTGATGTATACCAGCGGGACAACGGGATACCCTAAAGGGGTGGTCTGGGATGGCGAACAGAGGGTGAAGGGCGTGGAGATGCTTATTTTCAATGTCCTGCTGCCGGCATTTGACCGAATTGGTAACGACAAAATCTTTGAGTTCGTGCTTGGTTTATACCCTATGTCAGCGATGAAAGCCCTCCGCCCCTTGAGCCGTCTTGGTCTGGTCAAGCGGGGACTGTTCCGGTTCTTTAAGATAATCTGGGGGTCTACTTTGATGATTACGGAGAGCCGGCGCCTTCTGAAAGAAGGGGTCAAGTATGTCCCTGCCTGTCCCTTGTTCCACGCCAGTGCCTACATGCAGACTTTCGGTAATATCGTCTCGTCAGCGACTACTACGGTTTTCCTTCCCACTCCCTATCCCTTCAATGCCAGGGAGCTTCTGGAAGTAATGGAGAAGGAGAAGGCGAATGGAATAATGATAAACGGAGACGCCTTTGCTATGCCCATCCTGGATGAGTTGAAAAAGGCTAGGGAGGAAGGGAGAAAATACGACCTCTCTTCCTGGAAAGCAATCATATCTTCAGGTGTAAGGTGGTCCCCCCGGGTCAAGAAGGAGCTTTGTGAGCTCTTACCTCAAGTCGTAATAATGGATGCGTATGGGTGCACCGAGTTCAGCATCGCTTATGGCTCGGCTACTGTCCTGGGTGATAAAGAGCCGCCTCTTGCCGGGGCTGCGCTTCCCGCCCGAGGCGGACTATACTCCCTTCAGTCTCCTTTCCGGATTATCAATCCTGAAACGGGGGAGGATGTTAAACCGGGGACGGGGAAGATGGGAGAGTTTGCCGCTGGAGGGTATGTGGCTCTGGGGTACTGGAAGTGTCCCGAGAAGACCCGGAACAGCTTCAAGGTTATAGGTGAGAAGAGGTATTTCTTTACCGGTGATGATGGATATGTTAATGAAGCGCTCCAGTTCTGCTTTGTCGGTAGAAGCAAGGATGTCATAACCACCGGCGGTGAAAAGGTCTATGCCGAGGAGGTGAAGGAGGTAATCAAGTCTCATCCCAGGGTGAGGGATGCCGCTGTTGTCGGAGTCCCTGACCGGGAGCTGGGCGAGGCGTTAGCCGCCATCATTGAGCTGGAGAAAGGGGAGGACTTGACTGAAGAGGATATAGCGGGGCACTGCCGTCAGAGCCTCCCGCCGCATAAGGTGCCCCAATATGTGATGTTCGTGGTATCCCTTCCCCGGGAGGTAACGGGCAAGATGGAGAAGAGGGTGCTGAAGGAGTTTGCTGAGGGCAGGCTCGGTTCCCGGGGCTAGGCGTAAAATCAAAGCGTTACGGCGTTCTCAATAAGCTCGGTGCGCTTGCTTTTCCCTTTGTTGTCGACCTCAATTGCCACGACATCTATTCGCCACGAGGAAGGTAAATCGTGGTGGCTATCAATGTAGTGCAGGGCTGAGGTGACGAGCCTTTCCTTTTTGCTCTCGGTTATTGACTCTTCGGGGGTGCCGAAGTCCCTGCTGCTCTTAGTGCGCACTTCTACGAAGACAAGGCAGTCCTCTTTCTGGGCAACGATGTCAATTTCCCCGGCGCGGCAGCGAAAGTTCGTCTCCCGAATGTGATAGCCCTTTTTCTGGAGAAATTTTCGGGCTAGTTTTTCCCCCAGCTTGCCAGTTTCCTGGCGGTTCAAATTCCCCGGCATTTGCTAACTCCGCGGCGAGAAGCTCTCAATGATGCCCCCGCCGAGCACCTCGTCGCCCCGGTAAAAGACGATTGCCTGCCCCGGGGTAACTGCTCGCTGTGGCTGTGGAAACCAGGCGGCGATGCTCTTCCCCTGGAGCGATAAGGTAACCGGCGCTTCTGTCGACCGGTAGCGTATTTTTGCGGTGATGCCGTCAAGCTCGGCGGGCAGCGTGCCTGCAGTCCAGCTTGCTTCCCCCACGGCGGCTTCCTGGCAGTAAAGCTCCTCCTCCTCGCCAAGCACCACCCGGTTATCCCCCGGCTCTATTCTTATTACATAGAGCGGCTTTCCTGAGGCTGTTCCCAGACCATGCCTTTGCCCGATGGTGTAGAAGGCTATCCCCCGGTGCCGCCCCACTATTTTTCCGCGGGAGTCCACCATCTCGCCCGGCGCGGCGGAGAGATACCGGGCAAGAAAGTTGCGGTAGTTTTTATCCGAGATGAAGCACAGGTCCCGGCTTGGCTTGTCCGACGCCGGCAGCTCTCCCTCCCGGGCTATTTTTTTCACCTCCAGTTTAGTGTATTGACCCAGGGGAAAGAGAAGGTGCTGGAGCTTCTCCTGGGTCAGGGTGTAGAGGAAGTAGCACTGGTCTTTGCCCTTATCGCTGGCTTTCCGCAGGCGATAGCCGTCCTGGGAGCGTTCAATTCGGGCGTAGTGTCCCGTGGCGAGATAGTCCGCCCCCGAGGAGAGGGCTTTGCCGAGCAGAGAGCCGAGCTTTATGTGCTGGTTGCAGGCAACGCAGGGGTTCGGAGTCCGCCCCTGCTGGTATTCCCCGCAGAAATAGTCCACCACGTACCGGGCAAATTCCTGGCGCAGGTCAACTATGTCCAGGGGGATGTCCAGCACCCGGCATACCTGCCGGGCATAGCCCTGCTGGTATTCGGAGTGAGGGGTGTTCCACAGCGAGAGGTATATCCCGCTGACCTCATAGCCGGCTCCTTTAAGCAGTAAGGCGGCTACCGAGGAGTCCACTCCGCCGCTCATCGCCACGATTACCCGTTTTCCGCTCACGGCTCAAAGCTCCCCTTTTTGAATCAGGAGCTCCTTGACCCTTTTCCAGATGATTTGGGAGATTTCCCTCCGTGGCAGGGCGGCGTCTATCACCAGCCAGCGGTCAGGCTCTTCTTTCGCCATTTGGCGATAGCCCTCCCTTACCCGGCGGTGGAACGATAGTGCCTCTGACTCGAAGCGGTCTAGCCGCTTTCCCCTTCGTGCCAGTCCTTCTTGGGGCGGTAAGTCCAGGAGTATGGTAAGGTCCGGCGTTACCTTTTGTGCCGCCAGCCGGTTTATTGTTTTCACCGCCGCCGGATTAAGCCTCCGACCATATCCCTGGTAGGCGATGGTGGAATGGATGAAGCGGTCGCCGACGACGAGCTTGCCTTCCTTCAGGGCGGGCTGGATTACCTCAGCGACCAGTTGAGCCCGGGAGGCGGCAAAGAGGAGCAATTCGGCTTGCGGGGCGATGTTTTCCCTCTTCCCTTTCAGCCTTTTCCCGATTTCCTCGCCCAGCGCCGTCCCTCCTGGCTCGTGTATCAGCATCACGGGAAGGTTTTTGCCTCGCAGCCTCCGGTATAGCACCTTAGCCTGGGTGCTCTTCCCGCATCCCTCGCCACCTTCAAGTGTGATAAACAACGTCTCTTTCCCCGCCAGATGGAGGATTACCTTATGTCCTGGCTTCGGGCTAGCAGGTGCTGCACGTGCTGGACATAAGGGGAGGGAAAGCCAGCAGGATATACCGTGTCCAGGCATTGTCTCATCTGGGCGGCGTTGTTGCTCTTGAGGACGTAGATTGGTATGCCCAGCGCTTCAGCATCTCTTATTTTCTGGGGTTTTCGGGAGTAATAGCTCTTGGTGGTGAGAAAGATGTCGGCTTGTCTAAGGTCGGCTACCACTCTCAGTTTTTTTTGCTTTTCTTCAGCGACCTGTTTCAGGCGGGAGTGGTTAGCGCCGAAAAGGTAGAAGCGTAGCAACGGGTCATCCCGCTTATTCGGAGTGCTTTTCAGCAGGGAAGGGGTAACCGACTTCCCCTTGTTCACCTCTCCCTGTTCGTCCACCCAGCGGAGTTCGGTTTGAACGCTCTGAGAATGCAGGATGGCGTCTACGGCATCGGTAACGCTGGGATGGACCGCCACTTTATAGTAGCCAATGATTTCCACCACCACATTGAAAGTGGGGGGTGCCTTGCGCTCCAGGACGGACTTCTGGGTGTGGCGCCGCCTTGCTTCCTCGTCTCCGAGGGTAACTGTCTGCACCCCTCCGACGAGGTCGGACAGGGTGGGGTTCAATATCAGGTTCTCCAGAGTATTTCCGTGTGCTGTGCCGATAAGCTGCACTCCTCTCTCGGCGATGGTCCGCGCTGCCTGAGCTTCAAGCTCGGTGCCTATTTCATCAATGATAATGACTTCAGGCATGTGGTTCTCCACCGCTTCAATCATCACCGCGTGCTGCATGGTGGGGGTGGCTACCTGCATTCGCCGGGCATGCCCGATGGCGGGGTGGGGAATATCGCCGTCGCCGGCAATCTCGTTGGAGGTATCAATGACGATAACCCGCTTCTTGAGGTCGTCGGCTAATACCCGGGCGACCTCTCGCAGCATTGTTGTCTTGCCGATGCCCGGTTTGCCCAGGAGCAGGACGCTCTTCTCCGACTCCACGAAGTCCTGTATCAGCTTTGCCGTGCCGAATACTGCTCTGCCGACACGGCAGGTTAGCCCGATTATGTGGTCGTTCCGGTTTCTGATTGCCGAGATGCGGTGAAGGGTGCGCTCAATCCCGGCGCGGTTGTCTCCGCTGAACTGGCCCACCCGCGACACCACGTAGCCAATATCCTCGGGGCTGACTTCCCTGGAGTTGATGACCAGCTCCCGGTGGGGGAAACGAGCCTCGGGAAGACGCCCCAGGTCCAGGACTACCTCTATAAGCTCGTTCCGGTCAGGCTCCTGGTAAAGCGGTTCATGGATATATGGTGGCAGGATATCCAGTAGAGCGTCCAGGTCGTCAGTGATTACTTTTCGCGTTTTTACCACCCTCTAGTAGCGAGCAACTCCTCTGCGGGTATGGTTTTTATGTCCAGCCCGGGCATAGCTTCTCCCAGCCCCTTGGACACCTCGGCGATGATTGCCGGGTCCTGGTAGTGAGTGGTGGCTTTGACGATGGCTTGTGCCCTGGCGGGGGGGTCGCTGGACTTGAAAATGCCTGAGCCAACAAAGATGCCCTCAGCCCCAAGCTGCATCATCAAAGCGGCGTCCGCCGGTGTGGCTACGCCTCCAGCGGCGAAGTTCACCACGGGTAATTTCCCGCTGTTGTGCACCTCCACCATCAGCTCCAGGGGAGCGCCCAGGGACTTCGCTTCGGCTACCAGCTCCGCTTCAGGTAAAGCCTGGAGCCGGCGGATTCCGCCCTGGACCGCTCGCATATGTCTTACCGCTTCAACGATGTTTCCTGTTCCCGCCTCGCCCTTTGTCCGGACCATCGCTGCTCCTTCGGCAATGCGGCGCAGCGCCTCGCCGAGGTCGCGGCACCCGCAGACGAAGGGGACCTTGAAATCGTGCTTCCAGACATGGTGGCTTTCGTCGGCGGGGGTGAGCACCTCGGACTCGTCAATAAAGTCAACCCCCAGCGCCTCAAGCACCTGGGCTTCCACGAAGTGCCCGATGCGGCATTTAGCCATCACCGGGATGCTTACCGCTGCCATTATGGCTGAGATTACCCCGGGGTCAGCCATCCGGGCTACGCCGCCGCTGGCGCGAATATCCGAGGGCACCCGCTCCAGCGCCATAACCGCGCAGGCGCCGGCATCCTCGGCGATTTTAGCCTGCTCCGGGGTGACCACATCCATAATCACCCCGCCCTTTAGCATCTGAGCCAAGCCAGTCTTAACTTTCCAGCTACCTTTCTCCATACCTCTTTATTATAAGAGAGCCCGAAGGAAAAATCAAAAAGTGGGTCAACAGCCCTTTTTTGCCTTCTTTATTTACCCTCTCTAATCGGGCGCCGCTCCGGTATGCCGGGGCGGCGGGGGTATTTTTCTGGCGTGGGAGATATTTTATCAATAATCACCAGATACCGCATATCGCCGTCAAGCTCTATTTTCTTCACCTGGCTTAGTTTGCCCCCCAGAGTCTCAATGGCTTTGCCTGCCTGGCTCATCTCCTCCTTGATTTCCCCTTTCTTCGGGGCGACGAATTTCCCCCCAATCTGGCAGAAGGGCAGCGCCAGCTCCACTGCCGCGGGCAGGGAAGCCACGGCGCGGGAGACCGATAGGACAAACTGCTCCCGGAATCCGGGGAGGTGGGCTATTTCCTCGGCTCTGCCCGTTACTACCTCTACCTGGCTCAGTCCCAGCCGCTCCACGATGTGCTGGAGAAAAGCCGCCTTCTTCGCCCGGGACTCCACCAGCACCAGCCTTGACCTGGGGAGAAGGAGCTTGAGGGGTATGCCGGGAAAGCCGGCGCCGCTGCCAATATCAACCAGGCTGAACCCCGGCCGGGCTAGCTCTTCTGCGGTCAGCGCCAGAGCTACGGTGAGCGAATCAAGAAAATGCTTTATCTGCACTTCCTGGTAATCGGTGATTGCGGTAAGGTTTATTTTCTTATTCCAGGAAGTCAGCTCGCGATAGTAAATCTCAAACTGGTCTACCTGCCCCCCGTCAAGCGCTATGCCCAGCCTTGAGGCGCCGTCAATGAGCTTTTTCATCGTGATGCTTCACCGGGAGAGCCAGTCCGCTGTCTGGTGGGCTCGCTACGGCTGAGCCAGCCTGCCGTAGAAGTCCGGTCTTCTGTGGCTGATGAAATCTACTTCAAACTCCCCCGGCTCCAGGATGAGGCGTTTTTCCCGGGCGTCCGCCAGCTCAATATCGGCATAGAGTATGTCTTCTTCACCCATCTTTCCTTCTTCCAGGGTTATCCCCGTCCAGTGGCAGATTCTGCTCCCGCCGAAGAAGTTAAACTTCCTTTCCTTTCCCACGCGGTTCGCCGCGATGCAGAACACATGGTTTTCCAGCGCCCTGGTGGGTATGACCACTTCGGGCACCGATTCAGCGCCCTGTGGCCAGTTAGTGGGCAGGGCGATAAGCTCCGCCCCTTGCAGGGCTAGAGTGCGACAGCTCTCGGGGAGATTGGCATCGTAGCAAATCGCTATTCCGATTCTGCCCAGCTCGGTCTCATAGACGGTAAAGGGAAGGTCGCCGGGGGTGACGAAGCGGTCAATTCCCAGGTGAGGGAGGTGAATCTTGCGGTATTTCCCCACCAGCCCCTGAGGACCGATGAATGCCGCAGCGTTGTAATACCGCTTCTTGTCCTTTTCCAGGAGCCCCACGATGACATAAGTGTTTAGCTCCCGGCAGAGAGCGGCGATTTTATCGCTGGAAGGTCCGGGGACTGGCTCGGCAACGGGAATAGCCTCGGCAAGGCTGGCAAAGCAATAGCCGCTCAGGGCACATTCGGGAAAGATAATAAGCTGTGCTCCTTCTTTAGCGGTGGTGTGCATCAGCTCCAGGCATCTGGCGATATTGCGCTCTTTTTCCAGGATTTTGGGTTCCATCTGCACCGCAGCGACTTTCATCTTTCCCCCGAAGGATATATTTTAGTATTTATTCTAAAGGGGGGCAATATGGCAATCTTCTTGCTTCGCCCCCCTTTAGCCGGACTGGTTATTCTCTTTTCTGCTGCCCGGGTGCTGTTCGTCCTTTAGGAATATGCCGAGAATCCCTTGCCCAGTATGGTGTAGCCCGTTATCAGCTTCATCATCTCGCTGGTGCCGTCGGGAATTACCTGCATCCTGGCGTCACGGTAATATCTCTCTATGGGCAGTTCCTGGGAAAGCCCGTTGGCACCATGAATCTGTATGGCGTGGTCGGTTACCTTGATTGCGGCTTCGCCGCCATACACCTTAGCCATTGATGAAAGTCTCCGGGCATCGGGGTCTCCGTGGTTAATGGCATCAATAGCTTTATATCCCAGTAGCCGTGCCGTCTCGATCAAGAGGTTCATTTCATAGAGCATATTTTGAATCAACTGGTGTTTGCCGATGGGCTTGCCGAATTGAATTCTTTCCCTGGCATAAGCTACCGAGGCTTCAAAGGCTGCCTGGGCGATTCCCACCGACATCAGTCCCATTCCCGCTCTGGGGAGGGTGAGCAGCGCCGTGGTTGGTGCCATGGTGAAGAACAGCTTCATAAAGCCCTCCGACAATGGCGGCATTTCGCCTCTGGCGGAGCCAATCTGCAGTATTGCTCCCATCTCGTTTTCCTTGGGGACCTTGCAGTTATCAAAAAACATCTGTCCGGTGTCCGAGGCATTCCAGCCCAGCTTGTGTAGCGGGCTTGTTTCCCAGGGGGAGACCTCCTTTTCCACCAGGAGAAAGGTGTGTGCTCCCGTCCCGGTATCTATTACCCCCACCATCGCCGTATCGCAGGTCGTGGCGTTGCTTATCCAGGTTTTTGTCCCGTTAACGATGTAGTGGTCACCTTCCGGCTTGGCGGTGGTCTTAATGCTTGCGGTATCGCATCCCGCCTCCGGCTCGGTCTCGGCAAAGGCTCCGATGAAATCTCCACTTTTCAGCCTGGGGACTACCCTGGCTCTCACCTTATCCGAGGCTAAGGGGGCGAAAATCGCCGGAATAGAGCCCATACCATGGATGGGGAGCAGGCTCACCCATACCTTTGCTATCTCCTCCGACGATATGGCGAATAGCATGGGGTCGGTAAACCCCTTTATGTTGTCCGGGTCAATGCCGATTCCTATCGACATGAACTTCTTATTTATCTCTATTTCCTCTTCCCTGGTGAATGCTCCCTGCCTGTCCCGCTTATCTACTATGGGGACAAATTCCCGCTTCATAAAATCCCGCAGACCGTCCCTGAACATTCGCTGTTCCTCGGTAAACTCAAAATCCATATAGCACCTCCTTTATATTTTCCTTACCGGCAGCTTGTGTTAAAAGTTACTTGCTCGACCACGACTGCCCGATTATACCAGTCCCGGTCAAAAATGGCAAGTCCATTTTACCTACCCCTTTGACCCCTGGGAGCAAAGTTGATAAGCTAGGTAGTTAACTATGAGCCAAAGTGTTGAGATGGAAAAAATTGTTTCCCTGTGCAAGCGGAGGGGATTCGTCTTTCCCAGCAGCGAAATTTATGGCGGCTTGTCCAGTTGCTGGGATTATGGTCCCGTTGGCGTGGAGCTCAAGCGAAATATCAAGGATGCCTGGTGGAAGGCTATCGTTCAGAAACGGGACGATGTTGTTGGTCTGGAATCAAGCATTATGATGCACCCTCAGGTCTGGAAAGCCAGCGGTCATATTGATAGCTTTGCCGACTATATGGTGGAGTGCAAGGAATGTCATCTCCGCTGGCGGGTCGACGAAATAAGCGAGCCGAAATGCTCCCGCTGTGGCAGGGAGCTGACCGAGCCCCGGATGTTTAACCTGATGTTCAAGACCTTTATGGGTCCCGTGGAGGATGAGGCGAGCACCATTTACCTCCGTCCCGAGACCGCCCAGGGGATGTTCGTCAACTTTGAGAACGCTGTTACCATCTCCAGGAAAAAATTGCCCCTGGGCATTGCCCAGATTGGCAAATCGTTCCGCAACGAGATTACCCCGGGCAATTTTATTTTCCGGACCCGGGAGTTCGAGCATATGGAGCTGGAATACTTCGTCAAGCCGGGAAGCGACAAGGAGTGGTTTGATTACTGGGTGAAGGAGCGCTTTGAGTGGTATATCGGGCTGGGCATCAGGAAGGAAAATCTCCGCCTGAGGCAGCATGGCAAGGATGAGCTGGCTCACTATGCCAGGGACTGCTACGATATTGAGTACCTCTTTCCCATGGGCTGGTCGGAGCTGGAGGGCATCGCCAACCGCGGAGACTACGACCTGACCCAGCACGGCCGGGCTAGCAAGAAGGAAATCAGCTACCATGATGACGAGACCGGGCAGCGCTATGTTCCTTACATTATTGAGCCTTCGGCGGGTGTGGAGCGCTCCTTTCTGGCTTTCCTCATTGACGCCTACCAGGAGGAGGCGGTGGAGGGGGAAACGAGGGTCGTCCTGCGGCTGCATCCCTCTCTGGCTCCTGTAAAGGTGGCTGTCCTGCCCCTGAGCCGCAACGAGAAGCTGACCCCCCTGGCTAAAGAGGTCTATAAGAAGCTCTGCCCCGGCTTTATGACCTGTTACGACGATTCGCAGAGCATCGGGCGAAGGTATCGCCGCCAGGACGAGATTGGCACGCCCTTGTGCGTCACCATAGATTTTGAGTCCCTGGAGGACAACCAGGTTACCGTCAGGGACCGGGACAGCCTGGCGCAGATTCGGGTGCCCGTCGCCGGGCTGGAGAAAGTCCTGGGGGCTAAGCTGGGGGGAGAGCCTTTTGAGGCTTCGCCTCTCTGGGCGACACGGGAGAAGTGAGGAAGGAAGAGACAAGCTATGAAGTTAGAAGGAGTTATTTACTGTGGGGACAATCTCTACTGGATGTCTCGGCTTCCTGAAGAATTTGTTGACCTGTGCTATATTGACCCCCCTTTCTTTTCCCAAAAGCATTATGAGGTCATATTTGGGGATGGAGAAGAAAGAAGGTCTTTTGAAGACAGGTGGAAGGGTGGAATAGAGAACTATATTGATTGGATGCATGATAGGGTTCAAGAAATTCATCGGTTGCTAAAGCCCACAGGAAGCTTTTATCTTCATTGCGATTGGCACGCCAGCCATTATCTTAAGGTGATGTGTGACGATGTCTTTGGTCGGGGGAATTTTAAGAATGAAGTTGTTTGGTGTTATAGAAGAGCTACCTCTCCGCGCCAGAAAAAGCTAGGAGCTATGCACGATGTAATCCTCTTCTATACCAAATCTGAGCAATATACCTTTAATGTTGACGACATTCGTCTCCCTTATGCCCCTTCTTCTAAAGCAAGGGAGGGATACAAAAAGAAATTTCATCGGGAAGGGGATTTGAAAAGCGGGAAATGTGAATTATCTACCTTGGGGAGATTCCCTGAAGACTGGTGGGACATACCTTTTATTCGCCCTAATGCGAAGGAAAGAATGGGTTATCCCACGCAGAAGCCCGAGGCTCTTTTAGAGAGGATAATACGGCTTTCCTCGAACCCTTGGGATTTAATTTTTGACTGCTTCTGTGCCTGCGGAACGAGTTTGGTCGCAGCTCAAAAACTGTCAAGGAGATGGCTGGGGATTGATGTCTCGCCTACAGGTTGTAAGTTGGTGCAATACAGACTATCTAAGCTGGGAGTTAAGGCTGAGGTTATAGGCTTGCCCCGCACTATAGAGGAGCTAAAGAAGTTAAGCCCCATAGAATTCCAGAATTGG
>CAYHBC010000010.1:0-232 GCA_964354775.1 uncultured Dehalococcoidales bacterium | reverse complement strand
ACAAGATGTCACGGGACATGGGTATAGATGGCTATACCTTTTACGGGCTTTATGGGGAGAAGGAGTATCCGATTGCGGTTAAAAGAATGGATAAGGTGGGGAGAATATGGGTTGATAACTTTGAGACAGCTATGAGGCGGAAGGGTTATAACAAGGGTTACATTGTTGCCTTTGACTTTACTAGAGATGCCTATGAAGAGGTGGCAAGAGCAAAGTCAGAAGGTTTGCACAT
>CAYHBC010000009.1:11583-23071 GCA_964354775.1 uncultured Dehalococcoidales bacterium | reverse complement strand
AGGTTCACCTCGGCTACATCCATGAGTTTACCTCCCTCTTCCTTCCCTATTCCCCACTTTCTCCCATTTCTCCCCACCAACTCATTTTATATCCCCACCCCTCTATCTTGTCAAGCCCTTTTGCCCTTTTTTTGTGTTTTTATGGTGATTTTCTCACCAATATTGGAAAATCGGGAAGGCTTTTTACTCCCCTGGCGGGATATGTGATAAGATAAATTCCGGAATGAGAATTGATATACTATGTCTTTTCCCCGAAGCGTTTGTATCCCCCTTTGATTGCAGCATCATCAAGCGGGCAAGGCAGCAGGGACTGGTGGATATTGTGGTTCATAATATCCGGGACTACGCTCATGACCGGCACCGCACCGTGGATGATTATCCCTTTGGCGGCGGTCCGGGTATGGTGCTCAAGCCCGAGCCAATTTTCGAGGCGGTGGAAGAGGTGAAAAAGCAGACCAACTATAATGGCACGCCGATTATTTTGCTTACCCCTCAGGGCAAGCTTTTCACCCACCAGATTGCCCGGGGGCTGGCTCCCCACCCGAATATAATGCTCATTTGTGGTCATTACGAGGGAGTGGATGAAAGAGTGCGAGAGCACCTGGTTACCGAGGAAATCAGCGTTGGTGATTATGTGCTTAGCGGTGGCGAGCTAGCTGCCATGGTCATTGTCGACGCTGTGGTGAGATTGCTCCCCCAGGTGCTGGGCTCGCCGGAGTCGCCGGTCACCGATTCCCACAGCAATGGACTCCTGGAATATCCTCAATACACCAAGCCCCGGGTGTATCAAGGCTGGTCGGTTCCCCCGGTGCTGCTTTCGGGCAACCATGGTGAAATCGCCCGCTGGCGGCGCCGTCAGGCTATTTTGAGGACCAGGGAGCGCCGTCCCGACCTTGCTGAGCGGGCGAATTTATCTGTCGAGGAGTAAAAAAATGGATATCAAGTCGTTGGTTGAGCCGAAGGTAAAATCCGGTATTCCCCAGCTTTCCCCCGGTGACACAATTAAGGTCAAGATGAAGGTGAGGGAGGGAGGTAAGGAGTGGACGCAGCAGTTTCAGGGGACGGTCATCGGGCTCAAGAAGGGCGTTGATGGCGGAAACTTTACCGTGAGGCGGGTAAGCTATGGCGTGGGTGTGGAATGCACCTTTCCTTTTCAATCTCCGCTTTTGCGAAGCGTGGAGGTGCTCAAGCACGGTAAAGTGCGGCGCGCCAAGCTCTACTATATAAGGAAGCTCAGTGCTAAACAGGCTCGGTTAGAGGAGAAACGAGAGAAATTGCCCGAACCGGAACCCGAACCGGAACCCGACCCCGAACCATAGATGAACTATGCCCATGTGGCGGTTAACTCTCCCAACTACACTTCCTTTTGCTATGCCATTCCACCTCATTTAAGTGTTACCCCGGGACAGGCGGTCTGGGTCCCTTTTGGCTCCAGGGTTATCCAGGGCGTCGTTGTGGGCTTGAGCCAAGAGCCCTCGGTGGCGGTGGTCAAGGAGATAGCCGAGGTTATTACCGCTCGTCCTTTGCTTTCCGCCACGCAGCTTGAGCTTGCCCGGTGGATAAGCAGTTATTACCTTGCTCCCTTATTTAGCGCCCTGGCTTTGATGCTTCCCCCGGGCTTTGAACGAAAGCTAATCACCTTATTCCGCCTCCCGGCGGACCACAGCGTGTCGCCATCGCTTACCCCGGAGCAGGCAGAGGTCGTCCGCTTTATCGGGCAGAAAGGGAAAGCGAGTCTCAAGGAGTTAGAGAGGAAATTCGGGATAGGGAAAGCGAGGCAAATTACCGCTAAGCTTGTTGCCCTTAACGAGGTCGTCAGGTATTCCGAGATGGAGAAAGCCAGGGTAAAGGCAAAGCTGGTCTCCTACATCAGGCGCACTGCCAGCAGGGACGAGGTTCTGGATGAAATCAGCCGTAAGCCCCGAGCCCACCGGCAAAACGAGGTGTTACGATTTCTGGCGGAGCGGGATAAGCCTCTTCCGCTAAGCGAGGTGAGGGAGCGGATTGATTGCCCCTGGGGGGTAATCAGGGCGCTGGAAGCCCGCCGCCTCATCTCCGTGGAGAAGGTCAGCGTCAGGCGTGACCCGCTGTCGCGGCTCAGCATCAAGCCGGCGCCCTCTCCGCCCCTTACCTCGTCTCAGGAAGCTATCTGGAGCTCAATGGAGGGTAGCTGGGCTAAGTCGCCGGTTTTCCTTCTTTTCGGCGTTACCGGAAGCGGCAAGACGGAGATTTACCTGCGGGCGCTGGCGAAGGTCATCGCTGAAGGCAGGCGGGGCATTTGCCTCGTCCCCGAAATTGCGCTGACCGCTCAGACGGTGGAGCGGTTTGTCAGCCGTTTCCCGGGCAGGGTGGCGGTGCTGCACAGCGCCCTTTCCCCGGGGGAGCAGTTTGACGAGTGGCGGCGGATAAGCGAAGGGGGATGTGATGTGGTGATTGGTCCCCGCAGCGCTTTATTTGCCCCTCAGCCCGACCTGGGGCTTATCATTATTGATGAGGAGCACGAATGGACCTACAAGCAGGATGACCAGTCTCCCCGCTATCATGCCCGGGATGTCGCCGTTAAATTAGCCCGGCTGAGCGGTGCCGTGGTTATCCTGGGCAGCGCCACGCCGGACATTGAGAGCTTTTATAAAGCCGCAGCGGGGCAGTATCAACTGGTGGAACTGAAGGAAAGGATTACTCCTCATGGCTATTCTCCTCTGCCTGAGGTGGCTCTGGTGGACTTGAAAGAGGAGCTCAAGGCGGGAAACAGCGGCAACTTTAGCCGTCTTTTGCTGGGGGCAATGAAGGAGGCGCTGGCTCAGGGCGAGCAGATAATCCTTTTCCTTAACCGCCGGGGCACCGCCACCTTCGTCCAGTGCCCCCGCTGCGGCTTTGTTTTTCGCTGTCCCCGCTGTTCCATAGCCCTCACCTATCACTCCGTGGAGAAAAAGCTGGTTTGCCACCGCTGCCATTATGCCTTGCCCGCTCCCACGAGGTGCCCCGGCTGCCCCAGTTCCCATCTCCGGTTCCGGGGCATTGGCACGCAGAGGGTAGAGGCTGAGGTGAAGCAGTTCTTCCCCCGGGCAGCGGTGCTCCGCTGGGACCGGGATGTGACCGTGAGGCGATATGCCCACGAGGAATTGTTGAGCGCCTTCCGCAACCGTGAAGCCGATGTGCTCATCGGCACGCAGATGATAGCCAAGGGTCTTGATTTACCCTGGGTAACGCTGGCGGGGGTAATCAATGCCGATACCGGGGTCAACTTTCCCGATTTCCGTGCTGGCGAGCGCACCTTTCAGCTCCTCTGTCAGGTAGCGGGCAGAGCGGGGCGGGGAGTTAAGGCGGGCAGGGTCATCGTTCAGACATATTCCCCCGAAAACTATGCGATTAAGGCTGCCGCCCGGCACGATTATGCCGGTTTCTACCACCAGGAGATAGCCTACCGCCGGGAATATGGCTATCCTCCTTTCAGCCAGTTCATTCGCCTGGTCTATACCCACACCAACGACGGCTTATGCCGCCGGGAAGCAGAGAGAGTAGGCAATTTGCTCCGGGAGGCGAAGGAGGCAGGCTCAGCGCCCGACCTGAGCTTAATCGGTCCCGTCCCTGCCTTTGCTTCCCGCCTCAGGGGTAGATACCGCTGGCAGCTCATTCTCCGCGGCTCCAGTCCCTCCCTGGCTCTATCAGGGATAAACCTGCCCCAGGGCTGGATTGTGGATGTCGACCCCGTGGGAATGGTCTAGCTTTACAGCCTAGCCAGGCTGAGCTATAATCCCGGTGTGGCAGTTTTGGAGATGCGCGCCTTACCCGACCCGGTGCTGCGTCGGAAGGCAAAGAAAGTGACCAGCATTGATGGAGCAGTCCGGAAGCTGATTGACGATATGATTGATACTATGCGGGCTAATGGTGGTGTCGGCTTGGCTGCTCCCCAGGTAGGGGTATCGCTGCGCATCGCGGTCATTGAAATCCCTGGAGAGGAGGTCATCGTTTTGATTAATCCCGAGGTGGTGAAGAAGGAAGGCGAGAAAGATGTTGCCGAAGCCTGCTTGAGCCTTCCCGGCTATGCCGGGGAGATTAAGCGGGCGGTAACCGTCAGGGTGAAGGCGCAGAACAGGGAGGGCAGGGGGTTTCGTCTTAAGGGGGAGGGGCTTCTCGCCCAGGCTTTAGAGCACGAGATAGACCATCTCAACGGCGTTTTATATAGCGACCATGTAGAAAGCCCCGACAAGCTGCAAAAAGTAGCCCCCGAGGACGACCAGGAAGAAAAAACCCCGATTTAGTCCCCGCCGGTGGATACCAGCAGCCGGGAATACAGCCTGACGGTAACCAGTGCTGCGCTCTGGGTGGTCGTCCCCAGCCATATCTCGTAGTCCCTGCTGGGCTATTCCTCTCCGCGGGGTATGGCTACGGTTACCACTATTGTGCCCTCGGAGTTGTTGGCAATCTCCAGCTTCTCCGGGGAAAAGCTTATCTCGCCGGAGTCGGGGAAAGCTGACCTGCTGGCTCTTCTTTCCTCCGGCTGGGGGTCGTAGGTGCTGAAGGTGAAGTTGTGGGGCACGGCATCGTTGTTGTAGATGGTCAGCTCAAACCGTGTTTCATTGCCCGGGGCAAGGTCGTTCACCCGTGCCTCAGCGGGAAATATGCCGAGATAATGTCGGGGAGTTGGCGGTGGGGCAAAGAACAGTATGACGACCACAGCAACGGCGATAAAGAAAGCCAGGATTAGCCGGGTGGTTAAGTTAGTTTTCTGCTTCATCGCTAGCTACATACAGCGCTTATGGTGATATGGGTTTCCATGTTCCTTCCCGGTTCAAATTCGGTTGGCGCCAGCAGTTGCAGCCCGAACTGCTTCTCTCCCCCGGCTTCAAGACCGCTATAAAATGGTCTCTCTGAGGTGGTGATGGGGGTATAGTCCTCGCTATACCAGGCTATCCAGTACCACAGGGCATACCGGTCCTTGCCGTTAGTCCCGTCATCGCTCAGCACCCACTCATAGCCGGGGTGAGCAATATCCACGGCGTTTTCCCCTCTAATGCTGAGGTTTGCCGAGCAGTTGCCCCTGTTGGTTATGGTGCACCAGCTTTTTTCGGGGCTGGTTTTCTTTGTCTGGTTAGGCTCTACATCTCCAATGTTCCACTCCGTTTGAGACGAGGTCAACCCGACTGCCAGCATTTTTGGCGCTGGTGTGTGCAGGGTTATTTTTATGGTGATGCTGCCCTGGGCTAATGCTGCCGTGAAAGGCACCAGGATTAAAATGAAAGCCAGGACCAGGCTGGCAAGCTTCACTTTCCTTCCCCTGCGGTGCTACACAATTTGCCCCGGACTCGGTTATAATAGCTGGTTGCTTCGTGCGAAATCAATAGCTAAGGAGGGGGAAATGCAATACGACTTAACCGAAGAGCAGAAAATGCTGAGGTCGGCGGTGAGAAAGCTCGCCGAGGAGCAGGTTGCCCCTGGCGTCCATGAGAGGGACGAGAAAGAGGAGTTCAGCTGGGAGATGGTGAAGCTGCTGCGGGATGGCGGTTACCTGGGTATAGACTTTCCCGCCGAGTATGGCGGTGGCGATGCCGGGATGCTGGCGGAGGCTATTGTGGTGGAGGAGCTTTCCCGGGTTGATGCCTCGGTGGGACTTCTTGTTGCCGACCAGGCGCTGGGCGCCCTGCCGATAATGCTCGCTGGCAGCAAGGAAATGAAGGACAGCTTGCTTCCCCGGCTGAGCACCGGTGAGCATTTAGCCGCCTTTGCCCTTACCGAGACATGCGGCGGCTCCGATGTAGCTGATTTTACCTGCCGGGCGGAGAAAAAAGGGGACGAGTATATCATCAATGGCACCAAGCTCTTTATTACCAACGGCAGCGTCGCCGGGGTAACCACCGTTTACGGGATAACCGACCCTGAAAAGGGGGCGTATAAAGGCGCCAGCGTGCTGGCGGTTATCAAGGGAACGCCGGGGTTTATTGTGGGTAAGCACGAGGTCAAGCTGGGCATCAGGAGCTCCGATACCGTGGAGCTGGTGTTTGACGATTGCCGTGTTCCTGCAGAGAACCTTGTCGGGGAGGAGGGGCGGGGGTTTGCCATTGTGATGAAAACCCTGGATTTCGCCCGACCGGCAATAGCCGCCCAGGCTCTGGGCATAGCTCAGGGCGCCCTGGACTACAGTATAAATTATGCCAAGGAGAGAGTCGTATTCGGCGTGCCTGTTATCCAGCACGAAGGGGTGGGATTTAAGCTGGCGGATATGTGCATCCGCACTGAGGCGGCGAGGCATCTTTTATATAAGACCTGCTCCATCCTCCAGGAATGTCCCAAGGATATGAGCCGTCTTTCGCCGGAGCAGACTAGATATTCGGCGATGTGCAAGACTTTCGCCAGCGATGTAGCGATGGAGGTGACCACCGAAGCGGTGCAAATCGCCGGCGGCTTCGGCTATTGCCGTGATTATCCCCTGGAGCAGCGGATGAGGGACGCCAAGATAACTCAGCTATATGAAGGCACAAACGAGATACAGAGGCTGGTGGTCTCCCGGACTTTATAGTTAACGGGTAGGGATAGGCTCTTTATCGGTAATGACTTTTTTAGCTCTGGCGAGCCGGGCTTTGATGTGCTTTGGCGTGGAGAACATCGCCTGGTGGGCAAGCCCGTCGTAGGACTTCAGCTCCCGTGATATTCCCCTGGTTATTCGGGAGTCGATTTCCTCTCTCTTTAGCCTTGAGGGGTCGAGCTTCCCCGAGGCGGTGGCAAATCCCCACAAGCTGGTAAAGGAAGGTATGTGGACCTGGTAAGGGCGGACCACGGGGAATACCGCTGCCAGGGTATTAACGATGGCGACGAAGTTTTCCATTCCTGTCCAGTCTGCCGGCTCAGCCTGAACGGCGATAATTCCCTCTGGCTCTAGCCTTTGCTTGACCAGGTGGTAAAACTCCCGGGTATACAGGAGGCGGGCGGGTCCTTCTTCCAGAGGGTCGGGCAGGTCAATTACGATGACATCAAATCGCTCATCCTGCTGTTCGAGGTATTTTCGGGCATCGGCGAAGTGAAGCTCAGCGCGGGGGTCATCAAAGGAGTCCTGGTGCCATGAAGGCAAAAAGCGGCGACAAAGCTCCACTACCTCTTTATCAATGTCCACCATGACCGCTTTCTCCACGGCGTTGTGTGCCAGCACTTCCCGCAGGGTAGCGCCTTCGCCGCCCCCGGCGATGAATACCTTCCGGGGCTGAGGATGGGCGAGCATAGCCGGGTGCACCAGGGCTTCGTGATAGATAAATTCGTCAGCCTCGCTTGATTGAATCTTGCCATCAAGCACGAGGCACCTGCCGAAGACATCGTTATCAAAGATGGCTACGGATTGAAAACTGGTCTGCCCGGAGTATATCAACTCCCTGACGCGATAGGATACCGCCATAGCGGGGTTGACATAATCACGAAACCACTCAGGTTTATCAGGGTCGGAGTCTTTCATGATTTTGTTGAGGCGCTCCTGACTTCGTTTTGCTCCAGTATGCCTCTTCGCATCTCAATCATAGAGCAATCTTTGGACTGTAAGCCCCGGGTGATGAGGCTGGCTATTTCCGTCGGGTCGACATTGTCGCCGCAGGTAAACACGTCTACGGCGGCGTAGCCATACTCAGGCCAGGTGTGGATTGAAATGTGTGATTCGGCAATACTGATTATGCCGCTTACCCCTTGAGGCGAAAAATGATGGAAAGACTCACCAAGTAGGGTGGCGCCACACTGGATAGCGGCTTCGCTGAGGCATTCCCTCAGGAACTCCAGGTCATTCAGCACCTCCCGGTTACAGTTTTTTAACTCCAGTAGCAGATGTCGTCCTAGTGCATACAATTCTCACCTCCTTTAAAAGTCTAAATTTTTGCCTTGCTTTGCAGCGAATAAGGATTTTATATCGTAGCCCGCAAGGGGTCAATACTTTGTTGCTCGGAAGCCGGGGTTACAAGACGACCCGGGCTACCCGGTCAATGCCGGCGAGGTCGGCGATGAGCTTAATATCAGCCCGGGGCAGGTGGCGGGCGAGCAACGAATTTACCGCTTTGCTCTGGTTATAGCCTATTTCCAGGAGCAGGCAGCCATTGGGGCGGAGCCTTCCCTGAACCTGGGTCAGCAGCCGGCGCACCATGTCCAGACCATCTTCACCGCCCGCCAGGGCTATCCGGGGCTCGAAATTTGCTATTTCGGGGTCCAGCTTTTCCATCTCATCATTCTTGACATAAGGTAAATTAGCTATTATTACATTCACCGGCTCAGGTAACGGCTCAAGCAGGTTGCCCCGGAGAAGGATGACCCGGCGGCTAACGCCGTGCTGCCGGCAGTTTATTCTAGCTATCTTCAGGGCTGGGGCGGCAATCTCGGTAGCGTATATTCTGGCTTCGGGGAGAGCCAGGGCGAGGCTGATGGCGATGGCGCCGCTGCCGGTGCCGATGTCCGCCAGGGTAAGCTGGTTTTCAGGACGGCGATGGGCGAAATTAATCGCTTCTTCCACCAGGAGTTCCGTCTCCGGCCTGGGAATGAAGGTATGCCGGCTCAGGTGGAAATCGTGACCATAGAACTGGCAATGTCCCACGATGTAAGCCAGCGGCTCATGGCGAAGGCGGCGGTTGCTGAGGAGCTCTAGCTCTTTTATTTCTGAAGGCGTCAGTATCCTTTCCGGTTCGCTATAAAGCTCTGTTTCTGATATTCCCAGTATGTGGCAGAGCAGGAGCGTGGACTCAATAGCGGCGTCGTCAAACTCTGCTGCCTCTAGCGTTTGCCGGGTTGCCACCAGGGCTTCTGTTGAAGTCATAAGAGGGCTGTTTCTAGCTGTTGAAGTTGCTCCCTGGTGGAGAGGGCTTCGATGAGCTCGTCAAGCTCTCCGTGCAGAATCCGGGTCAGGTTGTGAAAAGAGGCGTTGATGCGGTGGTCGGTAACCCGTTCCTGGGGGAAGTTGTAGGTGCGAATCTTCTCGGCTCTCATGCCCGTGCCTACCTGTGTCCGCCGCTCTTTCTCAATTGTCTGCGACTGTTTCTGCTGCTCCTGGGCGAGTAGCCTGGCGCGGAGCACCGCCATAGCTTTCATCTTGTTTCTCAATTGGGAGCGCTCGTCCTGGCAGGTTGCGGTTATCCCTGTGGGCAGGTGGGTAATGCGGACTGCGGTGGTTACCTTGTTTACATTTTGTCCTCCCGCGCCGCCGCTGCGGAACAGGTCTATCCTGAGGTCGTCGGGGTTGATATTCAGCTCAATTTCCTCTGCTTCAGGGAGAACCGCCACTGTGACGGTGGAGGTGTGAATCCGTCCTGAAGACTCGGTGACGGGCACTCGCTGCACCCGGTGTACTCCCCGCTCATATTTAAGCTTGCTGAAGGCGCCTTTCCCGTTGATTTCAAAAATTACCTCCTTGAAGCCGCCAATCTCGCTCTGACTGCAGTCAATAAGGCTTACCTGCCATCCTTTAGCCTGGGCATAGCGGCTATACATCCGGAACAGGTTGGTAGCAAAAAGGCTTGCTTCATCCCCTCCCGCCCCCGCTCTTATTTCCATAATGACATCCCGGTTCTCGTTAGGGTCTTTGGGAAGCAAGGAAAGCCTGAGTTTGCCCCTGAGCTCGTTGAGGCGCTGCTCCAGCTCATCCCGCTCCTTGCGGGCTAAATCCGCCATTTCCGGCTCGACATCGCCCTTGAACAGGGCTTCAAGGTCGCTCAGCTCCCCGGAGGTCGCTTTATATTGCCGGTATTGGGCGACAACTTCCTCAAGGCTGGCTCTCTCCCTGGCGAGCTCCTGAAGCCGCCGGCGGGCAAGGGCTACCTCGGGCTGGGCAATCATTCGTCCCAGCTCTTCGTAGCGCTTCTCCAGCAGTTCTAATCTATCAAACATCGTCTTTTTTCCTTCAAAGCTATTATAATATAGCTTATGAGTGCTGTTCAAACTCCTTCTCTCAGTGGGGGGAAGCGGTGAAAATCTCCCCGGAGTGTTACGATTGCCTGGGAAGGCTGGTCCGCCAGGCTGCCGGGCTGGCTACGGAGGATGAACGCCTGAGGCAAAAGGCAATGAAGGAGGCCAGGGGTGTTCTTGACCGCGATTTCTTCCCCGAGCAGGTGTCCATTGTAGTCGCCACCCGAATCCACCAGGTAATACGGGAGGTAACCGGCAACCCCGACCCCTATCGGGCAATGAAGGGAAACGAGATGGCAATTGCCCGGGAATTATTCCCCCAGACGAGGCTGCGGTGTAAAGATGCCCTGGGCGATTATATCCGGCTTGCCGCCGCAGCCAATGCTATTGACTTTTTCCGAAGCCCTGAGGTCATTGCTGAGGATATGAACCGGGCGGTGGACTTTGCCCGGGATGATTCTGCGGAGCTCGAAGCGAGGTTAGCGGGCGCATCTAAAGTCTTGTATCTCGCCGATAATGCCGGCGAAATCTACTTTGACCTGCCGCTGGTCAAAAAGCTGAGGCAGCAGGTTGAGGTTAAATATGTGGTCAAGCCTTCGCCGGTGCAGGATGATGCCACCATGGAGGATATTAGAAATGCCGGTCTGGAAGGTGAGTTTGGGGAAGTGATAACCACGGGAGTAGCCTCACCGGGGGTAATTCTTGACTCAGCCTCAGCTCAATTCCGGAGGGAATTTAGAGCGGCAGACCTTATCATTGCCAAGGGTATGGGGCATTATGAGTCCCTGAGCGAGCTTCCTCCTGAGGGGAAGGTCTTTTATTGCCTTATGGCGAAATGTAACCCCGTGGCAAGCTCGCTGGGAGTGCCCTGGAACAGCTATGTAGCTATGCTGAGGTAAAAGCCGGGTCAGGGCTTCTCTTCTTCCAGCTCTTCTAGCGCCGAACGATAGCTCTGGTAGGTCTGGGAATCGTAAAGAACAAAGATTATCTCTCTCAAAGAGGTGGTCTTTTCCTTGAGGAATGAAGTCACGGCTCTTAGCGCTACCTTTGCCGCCTTGTCTGAGGGATAGCCATATGCCCCGGTGCCGATAGAGGGGAAGGAGATACTGGTCAGGTTATTGGCGGCAGCTATTTTCAGGGATTCACGGTAGGCGCTCTCCAGGATTTCCGGCTCTCCCTTTTTGCCGCCAGTCCAGATAGGTCCCACCGTGTGTATCACATACCTTGCCTTGAGGTTTCCTCCCGTGGTAATCACCGCCTTGCCTCGGGGCAGCTTGCCCTGTTCAGCGACGATTTGACGGCATTCCCGGGAAACATCCGCTCCCCCGACTTGGTGTATCGCCCCATCCACTCCACCGCCTCCCGCCAGGGTGGGGTCAGCGGTATTGACTATGGCGTCGGTGTCCTGCCGGGTAATATCGCCCAGAGCCAGAGATATTCTCGCATTTTTGATGAACATCCGGTTTGCTTACCTCCCCAGATTATCCTGGATTATAAAGTAAAGTATTATTATAAATAAATCTTAGCATTTAAGCTAGTGCCTTATGGGAGAGCGTTTACTAACCTCACCCCCTTTATCCCCCTCTCCTTTGAAGGAGAGGGGGAAGAGATTTATAGAGAGGGGTTT
>CAYHBC010000009.1:0-11573 GCA_964354775.1 uncultured Dehalococcoidales bacterium | reverse complement strand
CCTTCGCAAGGGAAGGGGGTCAGGGGGATAGGTTGCTACACAATCTCTTATGGGTTTATCCGTGTGTTGACGGAACGAGTTTAAAAATGTAGTTGCCCCATCCGTTGGCTAACGGATTGGGCGGCTGTGCCCGTCAGTCGGCGGGCAACTACAAAATCCGGGGGTAGGGCATACCTTCCTTTGTCATTGCGAGGAGTCGTCAGCCGACGGAAAAAGGCGGGGCGATTTCATCAAAATTCCCCTCTCCCTTGATGGGAGAGGGATAGGGTGAGGGTGAAAGGCGGTTAAGAAGCGGTCTTGCTGAGATTAGTTTTTACTGGTAACATTGCTACTTGGGTCGTGCTAGGCGGGGAGCTAGCGGTGCCCTGAACCCGAAATCCGCTATAGCGGGGCGGAATTCCCGCTTGAGATTTTAAGGTGCCGGGTTGCTTTGCGCTCAGCGGTGTTGATGTTTGGGTTCTATACGGCAGGGAACTACGAACCCCGTCAGGTCCGGAAGGAAGCAGCGGTAAGTAGCCTTCTCTGGGTGATATAGAGGCGCCTGGACGGAGCTGGCGGGCAGAAGCGCCCTGTGCTGTAGAAGTCGAGAGTGGGTGCACGACCCGGAATGGTGTTTGGAGGCGTTTTATATTGCTTCGGCAGCGGAGACACCGGACGAAAACGAGGTTAGGACAGCATTTTTTGGTCAATGAGAGCGTTGTGGAGCGTATCCTCTCCGCTGCTGACCTTGAGCGGGAAGACATTATCGTTGAGGTAGGTCCGGGGCGGGGTGTATTGACCCGAAAGCTGGCGGAGAGGACAGCCCGGGTCATCGCCGTGGAGCTTGATGCCGGGCTGGTCAGGCTGTTGAAGCGGGAGCTAGCCTCCTTCCCCAATGTCAATATCGTTCATGCCGATATACTTGAGACTGCCCCGGAAGAGCTTCTTGCCGGGACTGGCGCCCCAGGCTATAAGGTGGTGGCTAATCTTCCTTATTATATTACCTCCCCGATACTGCGGCATTTCCTCCAGGCGGAGCTAAAACCCTCGCTGCTGGTGGTAATGGTCCAGAAGGAGGTCGGCGAAGCCATTGCCGCTGCTCCCGGTAAGATGTCCCCGCTCAGTATTGGCGTCCAGTTCTACAGTAGACCGACCGTGGTAACCTATGTGCCCGCCAGGGATTTTCGCCCCGTTCCCAAGGTGGACTCCCTTGTCCTGCGGCTTGATGTTTACTCCAAGCCGCCCGTTGATATATCCGACGAGGTGGGGTTCTGGGACATAGTCCACTGCGGGTTTAGCTCGCCGCGAAAGCAGCTCCGCAACTCCCTGGCTCACAGCCTGGCAATACCGCCCCCTCAGGCATCCCTGCTGCTTGAAGGGCTTGAAATAGCCCCCCGGAGGCGGGCGGAGACCCTCACCCTGGAGGAGTGGCGAAGGGTAGGGGAGGCTTTCGCTCCATTCAGGACATAATTATGCTGACTGTTTATGCGCCGGCGAAGGTAAACCTCGTCCTTGAAGTCCTGGGGAGGTATGACGATGGTTACCACCAGATAAAGAGCATCGTCCAGACGATAGACTGGTGTGATGTCCTTAGCTTTGAGCTTGACCGCGAGATATCTTTTGAATGCAGCGAACCCCGTCTGGAAGACGATAACCAGGTAATGAAAGCCGCCAAGCTGTTCCAGCAGGCTACCGGCTGCCGTGAAGGGGTGAAAATCAGGCTGAACAGCAACATACCCTGGGGGGTGGGGCTGGGTGGCGGCAGCAGCGATGCCGCCGCCACCCTCATGGCGCTCAATACCCTCTGGGAGACGAATTTCTCTCCCGCCCAACTGGCTCAGCTTGCTGCGGAGGTGAGCTCCGATGCCCCCTTGTTTATTTATGGCGGCACAGTCCTGGTTGAGGGGAGAGGGGAGAAAGTTACTCCTCTGCCGCCTTTACCTCAGGGCTACTTTGTCCTCCATGTGCCGCCGCTGCCCCGACTGCCAGATAAAACCGGCAGGCTTTATCACCAGTTGAATGCCCGCCATTTTACCTCGGGAAAGTTCACTCACGCTGCCCTGCAAGCCCTCAATGAGGGAAGGATGATTGGTTTAGCGGCGATGTTCAACGTTTTTGAGCTGGTGGCTTTTGATGCCTTTCCCCGGTTTGATGAATACTGGAGCATATTTGAAAAAATGTCGGGCTTAACCGTTCACCTCGCTGGCTCGGGTCCCTGCCTGTTTGTCCTTCTCCCCGAGGAGCAAAAAGCCCGAGAGCTATGTATTTCAATGCACCGGCGAGGACTGGCATGCTATGTGGCTGCCCCGCTCCCCAGAGGCGAATAAATGGCGGGAATACAGAGAAGGTGGCTCAGGATAACGCTTTACAGCGTGGTCATTGTCGGACTCAGCATTGGTCTTTTTTACCTGATGCGGGCTTTGCCGGCAGAGCTGGGGGAATTCGCCCCTGCCGCTTACGCCATTGTTTTTGGCGTTACCTTCCTGGGTAACGCCAGCATTATAGTCCCGGTATATTTCCATATCTCGCTGATGATGGCGGCAGCCTCGCAGTGGAGCCCCATTCTGGTCGCTTTTGTAGCCAGCATTGCCGGCACCCTGGGGGAAATAAGCGCCTACTACGCCGGTTACCTGGGGAAGAAGATAGCGGCTGTTGAGGATATACCGTGGTATAACCGGTTTACAAGGTGGGTCAACCGCTACGGGATGGTGGCAATCTTCCTTTTTTCGCTCCAGCCGGTCTTGCCGGTTGATATTGCCGGGCTTACCGCCGGGGCAGCAAGGCTGCCGCTGTGGAAATTCCTGCTGCCCTGCTGGCTGGGCCGATTCCCCAAGTACATTATGTTTTGCTATTTTGGTCTGGGGATTCTCGGCTCTCTACCCCTGCTTTAGCTTGAGGGCGAGCTTTTCCTCGTCGTCTCTGGTGCTGACCTCGCCGTCCAGCCTTGCCTGGTGCAGCCGGCGGAGGATTCTCCCCAGCTCCGTTCCTTCGGGGATACCTAGCCTTTGAAGCTCTTCTCCGTTGAGGCAGGGCTTTATGTAGCGCAGCCGGGACAGGAAAAGCTCAAGGTGCTGGCGGGTGGCAGCGTTATCTCCGGCGATGGCGTTCGCCTTAACGGCAAGGGGGTGATATTCCTGGAGAAACTGGTAAACGCTGCTGGGCTTCAGGCGGGGCTGAGCTAGCCGGGGAAGGCACAGCTTGAGCCGGATAGCGTCCTCCACCGCTTTAGCCAGCCTTGATGGCATATTGAGCCGTCTTACAAGCTGGCTAGTCTCCTCTTCGTCAAGCGGATAGGCGAGGAGACAGAAATAGAGCGTGGGGAGTTCGCCGGATTTGCTCACCCGTCGGGCTATAGCGAGCTTATCCGCCAGCCAGCCATTGCCTTTAAGGGAGGGACTGAGCCTTGGTAATGCTCCCAGCTCTCCGAGCCGGCGAAGAGCGCCTTCGGGCTCTTCCTCCCTGAAGATTAGCTCCAGCTCATGCCTTATCCGGTCGCCGCTTATAGCCTCCAGCAGGGGGATAGCCTGCTTGAGCAGCCGGGAGGTCTCACTCTCGAGCTCAAAGCCGAGTCGCTGCTCATAGCGTATTGCCCGCAATATTCTGGTGGCGTCGTCGCTAAAGCTCCCGGGGTGTAGAACCCGGATAAGGCGCAAGTCCAGGTCGTCCTTGCCGTGATAAGGGTCAAGCAGCTCACCGTAGTCTTTTGCGGCGAGCGATATCGCCATGGCGTTGATGGAGAAGTCCCGGCGAAAGAGGTCTTTTTCAATGCTGCCGGGAATAACTGCGGGCAGGGCGCCGGGGTGGGCGTAAGTCTCGCTTCGGGCGGTGGCGAGGTCTATTCCGAATTTACCGCTCTTGATTTTAGCCGTCCCGAAACGGGGATGAACTACCAGAGTTGCCCCGGTGATTCGGGCTATCCGGCTAGCCAGCTCGGGGGCATCGCCTTCGGTTACTAAATCAAGGTCAAAATTGGGATAATCCCGGAGCAAGTCCCGCACTATGCCTCCCACGAGGTAGAGGCTCTGTCCTGACTTCCCGGCTTCCCCGGCAATAGCCTGAAGCAGCCCAAGGACGGCGCGAGGTAGATAGCACTCGATTTGCGAAGCTAAATTCATTTGCTGAAGCTCAGCTCTTCACCCTTAATGCCGATGGTTATGGTATCTCCTTCCTTGAAGTCGCCCTGTAGCAGCTTTGTTGACAGGGGGTTTTCCACATAGTGTTGAATAGCGCGGCGCAGAGGACGAGCTCCATATTCGGGGTTATAGCCTTTCTGTATCAGCCATGACTTAGCTTTGCTGCTCACCTTTAGAGCGATGTTATGCTCGGCAAGGCGGCGTCCCACACCAGTAATCAGCAGGTCAACGATTTTCGCCAGGTGCTCTTCGGTCAAGGCGTGGAAGATGATGGTATCATCCAGACGGTTAAGCAGTTCGGGGCGAAAGGTACTCTTCAGCGCCGCCTCAATGCTCTCCTTTAGCTGCTGCTCGGCGTCTTTGTCCTGGTGGAGAAATCCCGTTCCCTGGCGGCGGAACTCCTCGGTCCCGAGGTTGCTGGTCATAATAACCACGGTATTTTTGAAATCCACGGTCCTGCCGTGCCCATCGGTGAGCCTGCCGTCCTCCAGTATTTGTAACAGGATGTTGAAGACATCGGGATGTGCCTTTTCCACCTCGTCAAATAAAATGACCCGGTAAGGACGGCGGCGCACCGCTTCGGTCAGCTGTCCCCCTTCTTCATATCCGATATATCCCGGCGGGGCTCCAATGAGCCGTGATACGGTGTGCTTTTCCATATACTCCGACATGTCCAGCCTTACCATGGCGTTCTCGTCATCAAAGAGGAATTCGGCTAAAGCCCGGGCAAGCTCGGTCTTACCCACGCCGGTGGGTCCGAGGAAGATAAAGCTGCCGGTAGGGCGCTTGGGGTCTTTGAGACCGGTCCTGCCCCGTCTTATTGCCTCGCAGACGGCGGTTACGGCTTCATCCTGGTCTATCAGCCTCTGGTGAATCCTCTCTTCCATGTGGACTAATTTCTCGCTCTCGCCTTCAAGCATCCTGGCGACGGGAATGCCAGTCCACTGGGAGATAAGCTGGGCGATGTCCTCCTCGCCGACCGTGGCATTGGTGTCTATTTCCTGGAGCCATTTTGTCTTGGTTTCGTTATACCGCGGCTCCAGCCGCAGCCTTTCCGCCCTCAGCTCGGCTGCCTGCCGGTAGTCTCCCCGCTGGGAAGCAGCCTGCTCTTCATCGAGCAGCCGCTTCACTTTCTGCTCCAGCTCGTTGACCTCGGGAGGGGCGCTCTCCCGGTTGATGCGTAGCCTGCTGGCAGCCTCGTCAATGAGGTCAATGGCTTTATCAGGGAGAAATCTATCGGTGATATAGCGCTGGCTGAGCTTTGCTGCTGCGGTCAGGGCGGCATCATCAATTTTAATCTTGTGGTGGGCTTCATATCGGGGCTTCAGACCTTTAAGTATCTCTATGGTGGCATCAATGCCCGGCTCGCTGATGAAGACCGGCTGAAAACGCCGCTCCAGGGCTTTATCTTTTTCAATGCGCTCCCGGTATTCATTAAGCGTGGTGGCTCCGATGCATTGAAGCTCGCCGCGAGCCAGCGCCGGTTTGAGCATATTGCCGGCATCAATGGCTCCTTCAGCGCCTCCCGCGCCGACTACGGTATGGAGCTCGTCGATGAATAGAATCACCTCCCCCTTTGCCTGGCGGATTTCATCCAGGACCGCCTTCAACCTCTCCTCAAACTCGCCCCGGAACTTGCTCCCCGCCACCAGCGCCCCTAAGTCCAGGGCGATTACCCTTTTCCCCTTAAGGGAGTTGGGGACATCGTCGGCGGCAATCCTCTGGGCGAGACCTTCGGCGATGGCGGTCTTGCCCACGCCGGCATCGCCGATGATTACCGGGTTGTTCTTGGTCCGTCGGGAGAGTATCTGCATTACCCTTTTGATTTCCTCTCCTCTGCCAATCACCGGGTCGAGCTTGCCGTGGCGGGCTAGCTCGGTGAGGTCATGCCCGTATTTGGATATGGAGCGGTATTTGCTCTCGGCGTGGCGGTCGGTAACCCGGTGGGGACCGCGAATGTGGTGCAGTGCCTGGTATATTTTCTCCTGGGTGATGTTGAACCCGCCCAGGACTCTGCCGGCATCGCCTTTCCCCCCGCCGGCGATGGCGATGAACAGGTGTTCGCTGCTGACGAACTCGTCCTTGAGTCTATCCGCCTCGCGGGCGGCGTCTTCCATAAGCTGCTGGATGCGGGGGGTAACATAAAGCTGCGCCCCTCCGTAACCTATCTGGGGATAGCTTTTTAAGGCTTTGTCCACCTCGCTTTTCACCGCTTCCCCGTCCACGCCTAGCTCGCGCAGTATCTCCCCGGTTATCCCCCCTTCCTGCTCCAGCAGAGCGAGCAGGATATGCTCCACGTCCCACTGGCTGTGCTGGTAGCGGCGGACAATTTCCTGTGATGCCGCCAGAGCCTCCTGGGCTTGCTCGGTAAATCTCTCCGGCCTCATTTACTCTCTCCTCTTGCTGTGTTAAAATTAATAGTCTAATTATAGCTAAGGGCAGTGCTTTTAGCAAAAAGGTGGTTGTTTAAAAATGGAGGTTGAAATTCCTTGGGGCAAGCAAACTAACAGAGAAGTGGCTTTTGGATTACACTTCTCAAATTCTGGTTAACAGAGTTATAGCACCTTAACAACAGTTCATTAACCCTATCCCCTGAGATTTGAAAGAGGGACTAGCGCCCCTCTTAAACGCCCTGCTATTTTACTCTGGAAGAGTTAAAGAGAGGCAAAGCCTCTCTTACCAAAAATCTTCCCCCTCTCCCTTGAGGGAGGGATAACGGGGGTGAGGGTGTTAGGGATTGGGCTGAAAAGCCCAGAACCTGAGGCTAAAATTGAGGCTTTTGAAAATTAAACAGCTAGCAAAAGGCAGAAGGAGGTGATGTAAATGGCACTGAGGAAATGGGAGCCCTTCTCCGAGTTGATGAGCCTGAGGCAGGCGATGGACCGGCTGCTTGAGGACAGCGTTATCCGCCCTTCGCGTTTCTTCGCCGCCCTCGGCGAGACAGCAGCCCCGGCGGTGGATGTCTACCACACTCCCAGCGAGGTGGTGGTGAAGGCAGCCCTGCCCGGCATCAAGCCAGAAGAGGTCAATATTGACATCAGTGGAGATACCCTGACCATCAGCGGGGAGGTCAAGGCGGAGCGCGAAGTTAAGCAGCAGAATTATTTATACCAGGAAAGACGCTATGGCTCTTTTGCCCGCAGCATAACCCTTCCCGGCGGGCTCCAGGTGGACAAGGTTGATGCCACCATGGATGACGGCGTCCTGACCCTCGTCATTCCCAAGAGCGAGAAGGTTAAGCCGAAGGTAATCAAGGTCAAGCCCAGGGTGACCGAGAAAAAGAAAGCGACCCGGAAAAAGAAGTAGTTGCCCATCCGTTAGCCAACGGATTGGGCAATTGCGCCTGATAGCCCCTTCTCGTCATTGCGAGGAGTCTCAAGCCTGCCCTGAGCGTCGTGAGATTGCTTCGCTTCGCTCGCAATGACATATTAAAGAAGGGCTCGCAATGACATAGCGCAGTTACTTTTGTGGTAGGCTAGCTCCACAAGCCTTGCTGCTGGAGCAGCTCCATGAGCTGCCTGACAATGTAAGCGGTGGCTCCCCAGACGACACGTCCCTGGTATTCATAAAAGTAAGCCGGCAAAGGCTGCCCCTTGGCAGTGAGGTATTCCTGGTCAAAATTCCCTTCGTCTTTTGCTGCCCATAGAGGAGCAGCCTGGTGCCCCTGCCCGAAATACCTTTCGTCCTTCAATGCGGATAGGGGAATGGAGAAAACCTGCTCCACTTCCCGGGGATTTATTTTAAACGAGTAGGGATGGGGGATTAAAGCTACAAAAGGGGTGATACGGCAGCCGCTGGTGAGAGTTGCGGCATCGTCCAGCTCTCCGTAAAGCTCAATATCCTCCCTCGCCAGACCTATCTCCTCTTCAGCCTCCCTTAAAGCAGCATCAACAAGGCTGGCGTCGCCTTCCTGGCGGACTCCCCCGGGGAAGCAGACCTGCCCCTGGTGCAAGCCCAGCCCTCTGTTCCTCTGGGTAAATAAAAGGTGGTATTCCCCCTTGGCATAAAATAAGGGGACAAGCACCGCCGAGGGAATCAGCTCCCCGTCGTCGATTCTTTTCTTGTGGTACTGGCTGAGGATTTCCTTTATCTTCGGTTTCACCGCTCTATGATTATATCACAGACGAAAATTTGCCAAATCCTTAGCTAAAGAGCTATACTGAAAGGTTGGACTCTTATGGCGAAGCGTGATTATTACGAGGTGCTGGGAGTGCCCCGAAATGCCACTGAGGAAGAGATTAAGAGGGCCTTTCGCCGCCTGGCTTTTCAATATCACCCCGACCATAATAAAGACCCCGAGGCGGAAGAAAGATTTAAGGAGATAAACGAGGCTTACCAGGTCCTTTCTGACGGAGAAAAGAGGGCTAATTACGACCGCTATGGTCAGGCTGAGAGAGTGCCGGGATTTCCCGATTTTGGTTTTGGCGGACTGGGAGACATTTTTGAATCGTTCTTTGGCTTTGGCGGCAGCCCCTTCGGGACCGCCGCGGCTCAGCAGGCTCCGCAAAAAGGAAGCAGTCTGAGGGCTCGCCTTGCCCTTTCCTTTGAGGAAGCGGTCTTCGGCTGTAGCCGGGAAATTGAGCTGGAGCGCATTGAGTCCTGTCCCTTATGCCACGGTCTCGGCAGCAAGCCGGGGACAAACCCCCAGACCTGCCTCGAATGCCAGGGAACGGGACGTGTAAGGAAAGTTCGCCAGAGCCTCTTCGGGCATTTTACCCATATTACCGCCTGTCCCCGCTGCTCCGGCAGTGGAACGGTGATAACCGACCCTTGCTCTCGCTGCCGGGGGAAAGGGCAGGTGAAGGTGAGCAAGAAATTGGCGGTGGATATTCCTGCCGGCGTGGATGACGGCTATACCATGGTCCTGGATGGCGAAGGCGATGTCGGCTTATACGGAGGAAGGGCTGGTGACCTCTATGTCAGCCTCACGGTGAAGCCGAGCAAGCTATTCCGCAGGGAAGGAAGTGACATCATTTATGAGTTGCCCCTGAACTTCGCCCAGGCTGCCCTGGGCACTGAGGTAGAGGTGCCTTCCCTGGACGGCGGGATAAAGCTGGACATACCCTCGGGCACTCAGAGCGGTAAGGCTTTTCATCTCAAGGGAAAGGGGATACCCCGCGTCAGCGGTCGCGGCAGGGGTGAGGAGATTGTCATAGTTCGCGTGGTTACCCCGGAGCACCTTGACCAAAAACAGCGGCGCCTTTTCCAGGAGCTGGCTAAAATATTGCCCCAAGCCAACCCCCCCCAAGAAGTTTAGGCATAAATATCCCCGGGCTATTGACTATTCCCTGCCAAAATGTCATTATTTCTGCTAAAATTATCCTGAAAATTCTAAAATGGCCGAAAAAAAGGGAAAAATTGACCGGTGGATGGGCGCGCTTAAGGCAGTAGCCGAGATTCTGGCACAATCTCGGGAGCCAGGTGAGGCTGTCGCCGTGGCGTTGGATGAAATCGCTAAGGTTAACGGGGTTGACTGCTGCTGGCTACAGGTGGTTGATGAGGAAAACAACCGGCTTATCCCCGGAGGGCAGCGGGGCTTTACCCCGGAGATGATTAAGCAGATGAAGTCCCTGAAATTATCTGGGGGTGTGATTGGGGAAGTGGTCCAGTCAAAGAAGCCGCTATACCTCGCCGATATAGCCGCTGGCCCTGATTTTGAGCTGACCTCGTTTGTTAATGCCGGGTTACATTCCTTCCTGGCTTATCCGGTGATGCCTGAGCAAACAGTGGTCGCGGTTCTGGGGGTATGCTCCCGGCGCAAAGAGGAGTTCAGCCCGGAGCTGGCAGAGTGGTTTACCAGCATATATAACATGTATGTGTTAGCCGGGCAGAGGAATATCTTGCTGAAGGAGGCGAGACGGGAGAAAGAGGAATTGACCCTGGTCAACAAGCTCTGCCGCCTCATTACCTCCCGCCCCGACATAAGAGAGGCTTACGAGGGTTTTGTGGAGGAGCTGGGCAAGTATATGGATGTTGACTGGGCAGCGATTGTCTATATTGAGGGAGACCGGGCTCGCTTCAGCTCCTTATTCAGCAAGGTTGGGACGGTATTGAAGGAAGGTGAGCCCGTGCCTTTGAAAGGAACGGGTGCAGAGTGGGTAATCAAACACAAAAAGCCCCTGGTGGAGGCTGACCTTTCCCGGGAGAGGAGGTTTTGGACCGCTGAACATCCTTTGAAGAAGGGGTTGCGGTCTGTTGTTCATCTCCCCCTGATGGCTAAAAACAAGGTCTTTGCCGTGCTTACCATAGCTTCATGTCGCCCCAATGCTTATGGTGAGCGGGAGCTTTCCCTGCTGAAGCTTGTCGCCGCCCAGATTGCCCTGCCGGTGGAGAACGCCCGGCTGTATCAGCTTCAGAGTGAGTTAGCTGAGGCACTGGAAAGGGAAGCCGAGGAGAAAGCCCGCTTCATTAACATTTTTGCCCACGAGTTGAGGATACCGCTGACGCCGACGCTATCCTCGGCAAAGATGCTGGTGGCTGAATTATCGCAGAGGGGGACGGAAATTGATATACGGCTGGCTAAAAACATCGTCAGCAGCGCGGTAACTCTAGGTGGTCGGCTAAACGAGCTTCTTGACTTTGCCCGGGGGGAGATGAACCTTCTTAGAGCGGAGCCTCATCCCGTGGACATAAGCGAGTTGATAGAGGACACCGCTCTCCAGTGTCAGGCAATGTTTCTGGGCAAGAAGCTCCAGCTTGACCTGAAGATAAAATGCCTCTTGCCCCGGGTTTTAGCTGATGAAGCCCGCACCTCCCAGGTTCTGCTCAATCTCCTCTCCAATGCCAGCAATTTCAGCCCTGAAGGGACGAAGGTGGTCCTGGGGGCTAAGAGGAAAGGGGGTGAGCTTGTCATCCAGGTTAAGGATAACGGACCGGGCATTATCCTGGAGGAGCGGCGGAAGCTGTTCCGCCCTTACCAGCATGCTAAAGCCGGTGGGGCTAGCTTTCCGGGGCTGGGGCTGGCTCTTTGCCGGCAGCTGGTGGAGCTGCAGGGCGGGAGGATTTGGGTCCGGAGCAAGCCCGGCAGGGGAAGCACCTTCAGTTTTTCCCTCCCCCTGGCGGATGAGAAATAAGGGGATTGAAATTAATTGCTTGAAAAACTATGATATAGGGCACCTACCATGAAAGCCTTAATCGTTGAAGATGACAGAGCAACCATAGAAGCAGTATCGCTGGTGTTCAAGCTGCGCTGGACGGAGATGGAGGTTGTCTCCACCACCACCGGCGCCGAAGCCTCCCATCTTGTGGAGACCCAATTGCCCGATGTGGTCATCCTCGACCTGATGCTGCCTGATATTGACGGTATTGAGGTGCTCCGGAAAATCCGCCACTTCTCCAATGTGCCTGTGGTCGTCCTCACCGCTCGCCTTGAATCCATTTCTATGGTTGAGGGGCTGGAGCTGGGGGCTGACGACTACATCACCAAGCCCTTCGACCCCGTGGTGCTTCTCGCCAGGGTGA